>ONBW01000022.1 GCA_900316165.1 uncultured Lachnospiraceae bacterium
GTGATCTTATCCGAAGATCCAAGTGTATGAGCTCTCATATACTTCAGTATATTTGGAATGTTTGTCATGGTACTAGGTGAACGCGCGTCCTCCCAAAACAGCAATGAAACAGATTGAGGCGGGTCAGCGCGGACATATGCGTCACGTCCTGCTGATCTCTATAGGCTGTTCCATCCGTTCACCGTCCTTCGAGGAGGAGTCATCACAGAATCCAAAAATCCCTTAGTCCATATGGACCGCGGATCCTTTTGTTCTGCCAGAGGGCTCGTGACTTACGCTGATAGGTCACTGCTCTCCTTTCGGACAATCAATACTTTAATTCATTTTAGTGGTACAAACAATTTTAAGATGTGGTTTATAAGACGTTATTCCGCAGAAAGTGATATATGTGTTGGATATCTAAAGATAAAATCCATAATTTCTTCTGATAATTATTAAAAAGGATTCAAGAATTGTTTAATCAAATATTTTAATAATGTAGTTCAATCAAACTTAAAATTTTTTAACAAACGTTTTTTAATCCAGTACTGTAAAAATCCGTTTATTTTTTCAGGCCATGCTCTATCAGCGATGCTGCCATCTGCGCGAGCTCTGACGTGTCGACCTGTCTGCCGGAGAGGCGGCATTTTTCGTAGATGTAAAGTATCGAATAAAGGTATCCCTCGATCAGGCAGTGATCAGATCCTGTATAATATCTGCTGAAGGCCTCGGAGGTAAAGACAACGTGCAGGAAGCGCGCGCGGAATTCACCTGACTTCTCTCCGGATATCAGCTGATAGAGGCTCTCGTCTGCGTTATTCAGGTAGTCGTAGAGCGATTTAATGTCAGAGACGAGCTCACCCGTAAAGCCCGCTGTCACCTCCTGCACCGTGTAGTCACAAAGCTCTTCCAACGCGTCATCCACTGTTTTATAATGCAGATAGAAGGTTTTTCTGTCAATGCCCGCCGCGCGCGACAGCTCCGCAACTGAGATATCCGCGATGTCCTTATCGGCCACGAGTGAAAGCAGGCCGATGCGTATTTTTACAAGAGTTTTTTCGATTCGCTTATCCATTCTCTTCTCCTAAAATCATCCAGCAGATGTGCAAAAGCAGCTTCGCGCTGACTCCCGGTATCGCGCATGCCTGCGCCTCTGAAAGCGCGAGCACGTCGCCGACCGTAGATAACCCCGCCCTCTCGAAGGCGAGCACTGATTTCGTCGGCAGGTCGAGATCCGACAAAAGCGTATCCGGGTATATGAGCCTCTCGTCGTCCGGCACCTTCAATGCCTCGACGTAGCCGTACGCACTTTTTACGACACGCGACAGAAGCTCAGACGGACTCACTCCGATGACTTCCGAGAGCTTCAGCATTCCCTCCTCTTTAAAAAATGAACGCTCCTCTTCATCTGCGGCTATCCCGGCGTCTGCGTTCATTTTTGCAAGAAAGGTGATGGCGTCGTTCATCCACTTAAGCTCTGTCTGCCTTCTGTCGTATAGTTCCTGCAGCTCACTGAGTGTTTTGATGTATTCGCGGCCCATTACGAGGTCGCGCTTTCTTGCTTTTAAGGTACGGATAGCTGCATTTTTCTTAAGGGCTGCGTTCGACTCATTGATTCCGAGCTGTGCCGCCACCTCGCGGAGACTCTGCCGCTTTTTGTAGTAGCTGTCTATTATGAGGCGCTCATCGTCATCTAGCAGCTCTTCCTCCAGCTGTTCCAGCGTCTCGTCAAAATCCTTCGGCACATAGACTTCCTCATCTCCGCAGATGTCAGATACCAGGTCATCCTGCCAGGCTGGGTGGCGGTATTCTTCTAATTCACTTGCGGTCTGACCGTTGCTTTTTTTAAGGCTTCTCAGGAGTGTCTTAAAGGCTGAGGTGCTGATGCCCTGCCCGTCCAGCGCCTGTGATAGGGGCTTTCCTCCGAGAACTTCAGTACAGGCCTGTGAAAGTGCCTTTGCAAAATCCTCTGCGGCATGAATGTCTGCCGTTGTAAACTGCATTTTTCATATCCTCTATTCTAATTAATGTGCTTTTTATTCTAGCTTATTTGCGTTTTTAACGCAAGTATTTATATTCTAAACACATTATAGTCCTGTAAATTTACGGTAGGGAGGATAGAGGAAATGATTAAAGGTCTCTCAGAAAAACTCAAGAAAAAAAGACAGGCTCTTGGCCTGTCCAGAAAAGTCGTCTCCGAAATCATCGGCATCTCTGCCTCTACTCTCGCTGACTATGAAAATGGCTACATAGAGCCATCTCTTAAGAATATCATGAAGCTCGCTGCTCTGTACAAATGCTCGACCGACTATCTGCTCGGCCTCGAGAAGCAGGCTCCCGCCCGCTGTATTGATGTGTCGCAGCTCTCCGACGACCAGGCGCAGGCGCTGCAGCGGCTGGTGGATACGATGGAGGGGGAGTAAGATGTGGTATAAAAATGGCTCTGCTGAAGCAGAGCCAAATCTTATTCGCTAACCTGATTCGATTGTTTTATTCGATTATCGATATAGATATCAACTCTATCTAAAAAATTCCTTGCAGATTCTATGGTCTCTGATGTTTCTTCTTTAGATGCTACATAAAAATCATCATAATCACTGGCATGTCTTATTAACTCAACCTTAGAAATCATATGCCCTGTTTCGCGTGGAAATATTTCTGTTTTTACATAATTCTTGTTAAAATTAGCTATAGCATCTTTATGACGCTTGTAAGCATTACCATCGAGTGCATGAATAGCCGAGATAGCATGAAAAATAGCATAATAAGCTCTGTTATTTGCCATTCGATATTCACCTGCATTAAACAGAATTTCTGCTCCTTTTAAATCCTCTTTTGCTGTATCCATCCGATATTTGGAGAGAGCTTCACGATCATATCCATCATGCTGCGTCATATAGTCTAACCCCTTCCTTATCAACATTCACATAGAATGGATATGCTGGAATCCAATGGTAGAATTCAGCCTTATTTTTCATCATAGGCATGATGTCGGTGTCATACTTATCATTAATATCATAGGTGAGATCAACCAGGCTGTTTAGATAATTCTTGGCATCAAAGTCTGAGACATCTAAGAGTATCATAATATCAATATCTGAATCATCATTATAGTCACCCCTCGCATATGAGCCATAGAGAATTACTGTCTTTAGATGATTACCAAAAATCCTTTTTACACCCGCTACATATTCAGCAAGAATACCTTCAATGTTTTTATCCATGAATTATATCCTCCCTACTACAATACATAAATAATATTATCGTCAAAGTAAATCAAAATGATTTTACTGTATCTGTGTCAAGAGTACCACAGAAATCAGCCTTTTTCAAGCTATGAAAAATCCCGCCTGCACCAACTGTTGCGCTGATGCGGACGGGATTGGATTCTCTAGGGATTATGTCTTTATCAAGATCCTTTCGCGCTTCAATTCTTCCCCATCTGCCCGAGATTTAAGAATTCGGCGACTTCCTCGATGACGCTTCTGAGGTTTCCTATGTCGGTAAGGACGCTTCCTGTTTCGAGGGAATGGTTTGCATCGGTGATCTGGCAGAGAGTGACTTTGCACTCTTCTGCTTCTGACGAAATCAGCTCATTATCCGGCGCCCACGGATCCTTAAGTCCATGGAAAATAATAATGTCCTCCGCGCGGGCAGAGCCCTGTGCCTCGAGCAGGAGCCTCAGCTCATACATAGTCTCAGGGAGCGGCGTGAAGAGAATATGCTTTGCGCCGAGTCTGAACTTGCGGTCAGCCATCAGCGAGACCTGCGTTCCTATGCTCTTCGAGATGAAAAGTGCCTGTTGCTCATACTTTCCCAAATCATCCGGCAGCTGCTCCTTAAGCTGGTTGTAGGCATGTCTTACGGCGCGTTTCATTTTTTCCTCATCGCCCTTGACGCCCTTCTCGAAGCCTCCAAAGTGTATCGGCTTTCTGGTGTAGCCCGCCTTCTCGGCCAGCTTTCCCGAGAAGTAAAGAAGTGACCTGTCCGTCGTGTAGCCAATACCCGGAACTATGTATGCTGTTTTTTCCTGAGTGGCAGTTATCGTCTGCTCAATATCTGACATCTATTATCATTCTTTCTTCAAATCTACCAATTTACATCAGCCCAAAAGCATCTATCACTTCACAACAGTCACATAGAAAAAGTTTTCATGGCCGCTCGAATTTTTCCTGACATTAAGACTGTCAGATCAGTCCTAGTGTCTCATCAATTCCAAGTGCGATATTCATGTTCTGGACTGCGGCGCCAGAGGCTCCCTTGCCGAGGTTGTCGAAAACTGCGGTGACAGCGGTATTCTCTGCGTCTCCACTGACATAGATCTTCAGGCAGTTCGATCCGGCAAGCTCATTTGCGTAAACTGTTCCCGGCTTCTCCTCAAAGTCTGCGACTGATACGAACATCTCGCCCTCGTAGTGATTTTTCAAAGCCTGCCAGATATCGGTGGCTGTCGGTGCACCATTAAGTAGCCTGTTCTGAAGTGTCAATGTTCCGGCCATGCCCTTGTAATAATCATCTACCACTGGTAAAAATACCGGCGTATGCTTTAATCCGGTGTATTTTACCATCTCTGGTATGTGCTTGTGCTTTAGGGTTCTTCCATAGATGCCAGGTGATGAGAGGGTTTCCGGTCTTCCGTCCTTCTCATAATCTGCTATCATTTTCTTTCCGCCGCCTGAATATCCTGTCAGTGAAAAGAAGCTTACCGGATAGTCGTCAGGAAGAATTCCTGCCTGAACCAGCGGCGCCACTGTGCTGATAAAACCTGTAGCGTGACAGCCCGGATTTGCGATTCTATGAGAAGCTGCTATCGCTTCACGCTGATCCTTCTTTAATTCTGGAAATCCGTAGGTCCAGCCCTCAGCGGTGCGGTGGGCAGTAGAGGCGTCGATTATTTTTACATGATCGTTCTCTACGAGGCTTACCGCATTTATGGCTTCGGCGTCAGGCAGGCAGAGGAAAACGATGTCTGCGGCGTTGATGTATTTTTTCCTCTCATCTACATCGTGGCGCTTCTCAGGATCTATCAGGAGAAGCTCTAAGTCCTCACGCTCTCCGATCCTGTCGTAAATCTGCAGTCCAGTCGTTCCGCTCTGTCCATCTATGTAAATCTTTGGTTTCATGGTTCTCCTTCAATCCTTTTTTGTACTGTCCTGATATCTGTCTGTTTTTGATCCTTCCGGATTTTCCTCTGCATTTTCATCAGCAGATGCTTTTTCCTGCTCTTCAGATTTTTCCTCTGCAGGGGATTTTTCCTGCTCTTCAGGTCTTTTCTCTGCAGGGGATTTTTCCTGCTCTTCAGGTTCTTCCGATCCTTCCGCCTCTTCTATGCTTTCGTCATCTGCGTCAGCCGCGTCAATTGCGTCATCCGCGTCAATTGGCTCGTTCCAGAGTCTGCCTGGATTTGGTTCAGGCGGCAGGTCTTTTACTGTGAAAGGCTGGTCCTCGAGATTTCTCTCGCGGGATCTATTGATTTCAAAATATGTCTCAGTGTAAGGCTCCTCCTCGACATTGCGCTTTGCGGAAAGCTCGAGCCATCTCTCATAGCGGACGCTTCTGACAAAGGTCATAAGGAGCGACAGGATTCCAAGGATTCCTGCAGCCATCACACCGAGGTAGAAATATTGGAGATTTTCAAGAATTGTCTTGTAATAAACTACAAGGAAAGCTGCACCGAGTGCTATCACTGCAGCCGCAAATACGAAATTAAGAAATGCTGAAAATGGCCCGCGCATAAACGCACACTGCAGGAAGAACTGAAGGATGCATACGCCGAGCACAATAAGGACACAGGCGAGCACATAAATGAAGTACCCGGTCACAACCTTCGCCTGAAGAATCAGAAGCACGCCGACAGTTATCATCAGAATACCTGTCGAAAAGTCAAAATTCGAAACTGCCCGGTACTCCTCTTTCATGAAAAACCGGAGCACCAGCCAGACACCGCCGACTATCGCAAAACCGCTCATCACATACACAAATCCAATGACCGGAAATGCCTTATCTATCGAAAGTATAGCTCCTGCGATAATACAGAGCACCGACAGCACGATCTCCGCCATCATCGCAGCGTAATTTCTGTTTATGCGTTTTTCTTCCATAGCCAGCTCCTATTTTTACACAGACGCTTCAATTACCGAGTCACCCTTCTTCAGCCTGATTCCGATGTTTCCGACAGAATTCTTGTGCATCAGCGGGAAGTCGGCTGCACTTATCTGAGCTTTGTGCTTTTTCTCAGTCCGCAGGGTTACCACATCATCAGGTCCTAAGACACCAACTGCCACAAGGCTGTCGTCATCCCTGAACTTCGTGGCTGCAATCGTCTTACGGTTCGATTCGAATTCATCACCGTTTACTTTCTTAATAATACCCCTTTTCGTGACAAAATACATCTCTTTTCCGAGAATTTCTGAAAGCGTTCCAACAAAAACTGCATTCTCCTTCGAGCCGTCGAAGTTGCTGACGTTGTCGACCGGCTCGCCCTTGTCTCGGAACTTACCGAGCGGCAGGTCTAAGACCTTCAGCGTGTCGGCATTTCCGGTGTCGGTAAATATAATCAGCTTGTCTGTATTTTTACAAAAAATAACCCGCTTGCTTTCTGAATCCGCGGCCTCCTTATTCCTCTCGTATGTCGGCAAATCGATGCCCCTGGCGTAGCCGAACCTGTCGATCAGAACAATCATGTCCATCTCCTCGATAGGCTTTTCGACGATAACTGCCTCCTCGACATTGTCGATTGTGGTCTTTCTTGGAATGGCGTACTCTTTTTTAAGGACCTTCAGATCATCGATTATGACCTTTGTCATCGACTCGCGATTCTCGAGGATATCGGTGTATGTGGCGATATTTGCCATCGTCTTGTCATACTCCTCGCGGAGTGCCTGAATCTCGAGGCCGATAAGACGATACAGCCTCATATCGAGGATTGCGTCAGCCTGCTTTTTTGTAAAAAGTAAGGTCTTCGCTGCCTTTTCAGATGTCTTCGTCTTGAACTTTATGCCGTCAGTTTTACCCTCGACAAGGCAGGCCTCTGCCATGGCGCGGTCCTTACTGCCACGGAGGATTTCAATGATCAGGTCGATGCAGTCGCAGGCCTTGATAAGTCCTTCCTGAATTTCCTTCTTCTCACGCTCCTTGTTGAGGAGAGTCGTATATTTTCTCGTTGCAAGCTCATACTGGAAGTCGACATGATGCCTGATTATCGGCACAAGTCCTAAGGTCTCAGGACGGCCGTCGCAGACACAGAGCATATTGACACCGAAGGTGTCCTCAAGCTTTGTCTTCTTGTATAAGAGATTGATGAAGTTTTCGACATCTGCGCCTTTTTTCAGGTCGATGACGATTCTTATGCCCTCTTTTGAGGACTGGTTTGAAATATCTGAAATGTCGTTTGTCAGGTGATTCTCCTGAAGGGCGGCGACATCTCCTAAGAATTTTCCGATTCCTGCGCCAATCATAGTGTAAGGGATTTCAGTCACTACGACCTTGGTGTGGCCAGCTTTTCCCGGCTCAGTCTCAACGCGGCCGCGAAGTTTTATTTTTCCCTGACCAGTAGAATAGATTTCCTCAAGCTCGTCCTTATTCGTTACGATTCCACCTGTCGGGAAATCAGGCCCCTTGACGTACTTCATCGCCTGCTTTGTCGACATGTCGGGATTTTTCATGTAGGCGATAACGAGGTCAATAACCTCGCCAGGATTGTGTGTCGGAATCGAGGTCGCCATTCCTACAGCGATTCCCTCTGCACCGTTTATCAGGATGTTCGGGATACGGACTGGAAGCACGGATGGCTCTTTTTCTGTCTCATCGAAGTTCGGCACGAAGTCGACTACGTCCTTGTCGAGGTCTGACAAAAATACCTCCTGCGTTACCTTGGCTAGTCTTGCCTCAGTGTATCGCATGGCAGCTGCTCCATCACCCTCTATTGAGCCAAAATTTCCGTGGCCGTCTACCATAGGAAGCTCTTTTTTGAAATCCTGAGCCATGACTACGAGTGCATCGTAAATAGAAGCGTCGCCGTGCGGATGGTATTTACCCATTGTATCACCGACGATTCTCGCGCTCTTTCTGTACGGGCCGTTTGCGCGGATGCCCAGCTCATACATATCGTAGAGCGTTCTGCGCTGTACTGGCTTTAGGCCGTCACGCACATCTGGCAGCGCACGCTGCACGATAACACTCATCGCATAGTCGATATAAGATTTCTGCATTATCTCGGAATATTCCGAATGAATCATTTCCTGTGGCATAGTATCCTCTTCTTGCTGCTATTTTTTGTTTTTCCGTACCATGTGTCGGTTTTTGACGTTTGGTACGGAATTCAAGACATATCATGCTGCTTACAAGTCCAGCTCTGCTTCCTTTGCATGCTTGTGGATGAAATTACGTCGTGGTGTGACGTCGTTTCCCATCAGCATCTCTGTGACGTCGCTGGCCATGCGGCCGTCCTCAATTTCAACCTTACGGAGCTTTCTTCTGTCAGGGTCGAGTGTCGTCTCCCAGAGCTGCTCGGCATCCATCTCACCAAGACCTTTGTAACGCTGGAGAGTGAACGGACCCTTGTGCTTTTTTCTGTATTCGGCCAAGGCCTCGTCATCGTATAGGTATTCTTCCTTGCCCTTCTTCGGCATAGCCTTGTAAAGAGGTGGCATAGCTATATACACATGCCCCTCATAGATAAGCTCCGGCATAAAACGATAGAAAAGAGTCAGCAACAATGTCGCGATATGAGCACCATCGACATCGGCATCGGCCATGATAATAATCTTGTCGTAGCGAAGCTTTGTGATGTCAAAGTCATTGCCGTAGCCCTCGGAAAAGCCGCAGCCAAAGGCATTGATCATCGTCTTAATCTCGGCGTTCGCAAGAACCTTATCGATAGAAGCCTTTTCGACGTTCAGGATTTTTCCACGGATAGGAAGAATGGCCTGATACATACGATTTCTCGCGGTCTTCGCGGAGCCGCCTGCCGAATCTCCCTCGACTATGAATATCTCACACTTCGAAGCATCTCTGCTCTCGCAGTTCGCAAGCTTACCATTCGAGTCGAATGAATACTTCTGCTTTGTCAGCAGATTTGTCTTCGCCTTCTCCTCAGTCTTTCTGATTTTGGCGGCCTTCTGCGCGCAGTCAATGACAGCCTTAAGCGTATCGACATTCCTGTCGAAATAGAGAACAACCTGCTCATTTACAACTGTTGAAACCGCCTTCGCAGCATCCTGGTTGTCAAGCTTTGTCTTTGTCTGTCCCTCGAACCTCGGGTCCGGATGCTTGATAGAAATGACAGCCGTCATTCCGTTCCTGACATCGGCGCCTGTGAAGTTCGCATCCTTATCCTTTAAGATTCCAAGAGTTCTCGCGTATGAGTTTATTACTGTTGTAAAAATAGTCTTGAACCCGGTAATGTGCGTTCCGCCCTCTGCATTGTAGATATTGTTGCAGAAACCCATGATATTCTCGTGGAATTCATTAACGAACTGGAACGCGACATCTACCTGAATTCCATCACTCTCACCGCTAAGAGTCACGATATCTGTAACTGGCTCATTATTTGCATTCAAATCCCTGATAAATCCAGAGAGTCCGTCCTCCTCGTGGAAAGTAATGTGCTCATCCATACCCTCGCGGTTATCATCATAGATAATTGTCAGCGCAGGGTTCAGGTATGCAGTCTCATGCAGACGGCTCTTTATCTCGTCCTCTTTGAATCTTGTTTTTTCAAAAATAGTCGGATCCGGCAGAAACGTGATTTTCGTTCCGGTTTTCTTTGTGTCTCCAATTATAGGAAGCAGGCCTTTTTCAAGCTTTAAAACTGGCTTGCCCTTCTCGTATCTGTCGTGATAGATGTGTCCCTCACGGCTAATCTCTACGTCCATGTACGTTGAAAGTGCATTGACTACTGATGAACCTACGCCGTGCAGTCCTCCTGAGGTCTTGTAGACAGAGTGGTCGAATTTTCCTCCGGCGTGCAGCGTCGTAAACACTACTCTCTCTGCAGAAACTCCTTTTGCATGCATTCCGACTGGAATTCCACGGCCGTTATCAGTAACTGTACATGAACCGTCGTTATTCAAGGTCACGTAGATCGTATCACAATAACCTGCGAGATGCTCGTCGACTGAGTTGTCGACGATCTCGTAAATCATGTGATTTAAGCCTTTTCTGGTCGTAGAACCTATATACATGCCGGGGCGGACCCGAACAGCCTCGAGTCCCTCGAGAACTGCAATCGAATCCGCACCATAATCTTCTTCAGCTGATTTCTTACCCATAAAATCTCCTGATACTTCTTTACTCTCCGCCTTTTTTTATCTAAGACACTAAATCACAGCTGTGTTCTTACTATCTTTGGTTTGTAGCCGCCCTTTTCAAGCGCGTCGATGATCTGCGCCTTGTGGTCAGAGCCAAAGGCCTCGAGTGTAATGCGAAGTTCAACCTGGGCGCTGCGGTTTACGGCAACAAACTGGTTGTGCTCGAGCTTGATAACATTACCCTGCTGGGCTGCGATAGTCTCCGCTACGGCAGCAAGCTCACCCGGCTTGTCCGGAAGCAGAACAGAAACGGTGAAAATTCTGTCTCTCATGATAAGTCCCTGCTGAACAACAGATGACATCGTGATGATATCCATGTTACCACCGGAGAGGATGCAGGCGACATTCTTGTTTCTGCACTTCAGCTGTCTTGCAGCGGCAACAGAGAGAAGACCAGAATTCTCAACAATCATCTTGTGGTTCTCGACCATATCGAGGAAGGCAACGATGAGCTCATCATCGCGGACAGTCAGAATATCATCGATATTTTTCTTGATGTATGGGAAGATGTGTGAGCCAGGTGTCTTTACAGCAGTACCATCAGCGATAGTATCTACATGATCAAGAGTAGTAACCTCACCGTTCTTTAATGACTCCTTCATGCAGGCAGCTCCGGCTGGTTCTACACCGATAACCTTAATCTTCGGATTGATAAGCTTTGCAAGAGTGGAAACACCGGTAGCAAGTCCGCCGCCACCGATAGGAACAAGGATGTAATCCACAAGAGGAAGCTCCTGAATGATCTCCATAGCGATAGTTCCCTGACCAGTAGCTACGACAGGATCGTCGAACGGATGAATGAAGGTGTATCCCTTCTCCTTTGCGAGCTGAAGCGCGTATTCACAGGCGTCGTCATAGACATCACCATGAAGAACAACCTCAGCGCCATAACTCTTTGTACGGTTAACCTTTATAAGAGGTGTAGTCGTAGGCATTACGATTACAGCCTTGCAGCCAAAGTGCTTTGCGGCGTAGGCTACACCCTGAGCGTGGTTTCCAGCAGAGGCAGTGATAAGTCCCTTTGCTCTCTCTTCGTCTGATAAGGTAGAGATCTTATAATAAGCTCCTCTAACCTTATAGGCTCCAGTTCTCTGAAGGTTCTCAGGCTTCAGGTAGATCTTATTCCCTGTCTGAGCGCTGAAATAGTCACTGTAAACCAGCTTGGTCTCCAAAGTGACCTCATGGACCTTCTTGTACGCCTCGTCAAAGTCTTCTCTTGTAAGCATTTTTCTTTTTCCTTTCATTTTTCCGTATATGTGTTCTATTCTATCGCAAGTCAATGTCTTTTGTCAAATTTGTGCTATAGGCCTGCTAATGTAGTTCTTCTCGCTAACCTCACGCTTCGCCTTCGGCTTGCGTTCGCTAATCTCGAAGAACGGCCTCGCACAGGATTCGGACTTCGCTTTCAGCTCGTCCTCATCTCTGTGCTTTCGGTCTCTGTGCTTTCGTCCAGTTCAAACAGCGCCTTCGCGAACTGCTCCGGATCAAACCTCTCGAGGTCCTCGACCTTCTCGCCGATGCCGATGTACTTGACAGGAATTCCAAGCTCAGTCGCAATCGCGATAGCGATACCGCCCTTCGCGGTTCCGTCCATTTTGGTGAGGACGATGCCTGTGACATCAGCCACCTTTGAAAAATCCTCTGCCTGGTGCAGGGCGTTCTGCCCGGTCGTCGCATCCACGACAACAAGCGTTTCGCGGTGAGCCTCCGGGAAATGAGAATCAATAATCTTATTCATTTTGGAGAGCTCGTCCATCAGGTTCTTTTTGTTGTTGAGACGGCCTGCCGTATCGATAAGCAGGCAGTCGGCATTCCTTGCCTTTGCGGCAGCAATCGCATCGAAAACAACTGATGAAGGATCAGCGCCCTCGCCAGCTCCGATGATCTCGGCATGAGCTCTTTCGGACCAGACCTCAAGCTGCTCCTTTGCGGCAGCGCGGAAGGTATCAGCAGCGGCAATGACCACTTTTTTCCCATTGTCGTGAAGCTTTGCTGCAAGCTTTCCGATGGTCGTGGTCTTTCCGACACCGTTTACGCCGATTACGAATACAACGGATGTCGTCTCAGTGAAAGCGTAGGCGTCCTCCGGCAGAGCCATTTTTTCGGTGACAAAATGAACGAAGTATTCACGAAGCGGCCCCGGCTTTTTGATGTGCTCCTTTTTCGCTGCGCTCTTAAGCTCCTCGATAATAGCTTCAGTCGTGTGAACACCGATGTCGCCCATGATAAGCGTCTCCTCGAGGTCATCATAGAAGTCGTCGTCTATTTTTTCATGGCCCATAAAGACAGCGTCCATATCAGCGACGAAGCTGGACCTTGTCTTAAAAAGACCTTCTTTCAATTTCTGAAAAAATCCCATTCATTCTCCTTAAAAAAATTATTTCAGCTGGTCCTCTATCAGGTTTACTGAGACGAGTGTTGAAACGCCCTTCTCCTGCATCGTGATTCCATAGAGCCTGTCGGCCGCGTTCATAGTTCCACGTCTGTGGGTAATGACTATAAACTGCGTGTGGTCTGTAAGCTTTCCGAGATAATGCGCGAACCTGTCGACATTCGAATCGTCGAGCGCCGCCTCGATCTCGTCCAAAAGACAGAACGGCGACGGATGCAGGTTCTGTATTGCAAAAAGCAGAGCGATCGCGGTAAGTGACTTCTCACCACCAGACATCTGCATCATGTTCGTAAGCTTTTTGCCAGGAGGAGAGGCGATGATATTTATATCAGACTCGAGAATGTCCTCATCATCGGCAAGCGAAATCTTTCCATGGCCGCCGCCAAAGAGCTCCTTAAACGCCTTGTCGAACTCCCTCTGGATGTCCTTGAAGCCGCTCTCGAACTGCTGCCTCATTCCGACGTCGAGGTCGCTTATAATCGTAAGCAGTTTTTCTTTTGCAGCGAGCAGGTCGTCATGCTGTGCGCTCATAAAAGTATAACGCTTTGAAATCTCGTCGTATTCCTCGACAGCGTTTACATTGACAGAGCCCATCTCCCTGATATCAGACTGAATGCTCTTCGACTCCTTTTTAATCTCAGCGAGGTCTGTAAGACTCTCGTCAGCAAGAGCCTCAGCCTCGTGCCTTGTGATCTCGTACTGATCCCACATGTAATTCGTGAGCTCATTGAATCTCTCAGTATTTTTCTCGATGCGCTGATCGAGCTTTAAGCTCTCCTTCTCGAGAACTGAAATCTCCTGCGAGATGCTCTCACTCTGGTCAAAAATACCCTGGCTCTTTTTATCAAGCTCATCCTTCTCATCTGTGAGAGCCTTGATCTGGTTCGTCAAATCCTCCTTAAAAGCCCTGCTCTTCTCTATTTCAGCCTTAAGGTCCTCTATCTCACGCTTTTTACTCTCTGATTCCTGCGAGCCGGTATCCTTTTTATTTTTAAGGTCCTCCAAGAGCTTCAAGGCATTCGCCTCGCTCTCCTTAAAACGGGAAAGCCTGTCATTGGCAGCGGTTATTTTTTCAGTGAGAGAGGCCTTTCGGACTCTGATGTCAGAGAGCTTGTCGTTAAGCCTCTTGATGCTGCCCTCAATCCTCTTTCTGTCTGCCTCGAGCTGCTTCGTCTTCTCCTCGATATCGCTCTCCTTCAAATGGACTGCCTTTAATTTTTCATCAAAGGTGCTCTGCTCCTCGTCCATCTGCGCGAGCTTCTTTTTTATCTCGGCCTCTTCGTTTACGATATCCTCGTATGCCTTTGTCTCGTCAGCCTTCTGATCATTTAGGAGTGAAAGGTCGTGCTCCTTGTTCTTCTTCTCGACGATAAGAGCGTTGTATCTCTCCCTGATCTCCTTCTCTGCATCGGCCGCGTCCTCTCTATCCTTTGAGGATTCGTCCATGGATTCGTTTATTTTGATCAGGTCATCCTGAAGATTTTTGCACTGCTCATTCAGCTCATCGAGCTGACGCTTGCGCCCAAGGAGATTTTCGGATCTCCTGTAGGCACCGCCTGTCATGGCGCCGCCCGGCCTCATCGTATCTCCCTCTAAGGTCACGAGATTAAGACTCTGATGGTACTTTCTCTCGAGAGCAATCGCATCATCAATAGTATCTACTACGATCGTCCTGCCTAAGAGATATGAAAAAATACCCGCATATTCAGGATCGTGCTTTACTAAAGTATCGGCCGTTCCGATAACTCCTCTTTCAGAAAATACGCTCTCCGGAATCCTTGAAGCAGAGCCCTTTACAGAGCTTACCGGAAGGAAGGTCGCACGGCCTGATCTTTCTCTTTTCAGATATCCTATCAGCTGCTTTGCGGTGTTTTCTGTATCGACTACGACGTTTTTTACGCTGCCGCCTAAGGCTATCTCGATGGCTGTCTCGTATTTCTTCTCGGTGCTTACAAGGTCTGCGACTACTCCGTAAATGCCCGGGTATTCGTGCTTCTTATCCATGACCTGCTTTACAGTATTACCAAAGCCCTCGTAGCGCTCCGCAATGTTTCTGATTGATTCAAGCCTTGTGTGGATGACTGAATACTGCTGGCTCTTTTCCTTGAGCTCGATTTTTAAGGCATCTCGCTTTTCCTCGATTGAAGCCCTGCGCTCTGAGAGGTCATCGAGCTCCTTTTTTACTGAGGAGAGCCTGCTGCCTATCTCCTCGTCCTCTCTTTTGGCCTGCTCTATCTGCTCGTCTAAATCAGAGCTCTTCTGCTGCCTCGAAAGAAGTCGTGCCGCCGTCTGGCTCTTCTGCAGGGTAAGCTGCTCCTTTAAGGCCTTGTTCTTTACGATGAGAGCCTCGTGCTCGGACTTCATCGCGTTGACCTCATCAGTGGCCTGGTTAATGCGCTCTATATCCTCGCTCAGCTCATCAGCGCTCTTCTCAGCGTTGGTAAGAAGCCTCTGAGTTTCGCTCTCATCCTCCTCTACTGAAGCCTCCTCAGCCTTTAATTCCTTAAGACTGCTCTCAGCCTCCTCGATATCGTTCTTGTGGGCATCGAGACTTTCAAGTGTCTCCTTACGCCTGTTTTCGAGCTCCTCAGCCGACTGCTTCTCGTACTTAAGCTGCTCCTTTAAGAGGTTTATCTGGCCCTCTCTCTTCTCGTTTGTGACATCAGCCTGCTGCTTTTTATCACGCAGCTCATCGAGCTCACTCTCTTTAACAGCGATGCTCTCCTTTAAGCTGTGGAACTGCTGCTTTATGTCGTCACTTTTTTTGTAGAGGTCGTCAAGCTGGCCTTTCGCTATATCCTGGTCAGCGTTTATTTTTTCATTATCTGAAGAAATTGACTTAGTCTCTAAGAGAAAGGCGTTAATATCCAAGGTCTTTAACCTGTCGCGTTTTTTAAGGTATTCCTTGGCTGTCTCAGCCTGCTCGCGAAGAGGCTCCTGCTGTCTTTCGAGCTCGGAGAGGATATCCTCCAAACGGACCAGTGATTCCTCCTCGTCGTTTAATTTTTTAATGGATTCAGCCTTGCGCTTCTTGTACTTTACGATACCAACGGCCTCGTCAAAAAGCTCACGCCTCTCCTCAGATCTGCCCGAGAGGATCTTATCGATCTGCCCCTGTCCGATGATCGAGTAGCCCTCTTTTCCGATACCGGTGTCGAGAAAAAGCTCGGTCACGTCCTTTAGTCTTACTGTAGAGCCGTTTATCAGGTACTCGCTCTCGCCTGATCGGTAGACACGGCGCGCTACCGTAACCTCCTCGTAGTCTGTTGGCAGCACATGGTCAGAGTTGTCGAAGGTTATCGCCACATATGCATAGCTCAAAGGATTTCTCTGTTCTGTTCCTGAAAAAATAACATCTGTCATCGAGCCTGAACGAAGCGTTTTGGCTGACTGCTCTCCTAAGACCCATCTGACTGCATCTGCTATATTTGATTTGCCTGAGCCGTTCGGGCCCACTATTCCCGTGATTCCATTGTGGAATTTAAGCACGATCTTATTCGCGAAGGACTTAAATCCCAGAATCTCCATCTGCTTTAAATACATGAATCAGTCCTTTAGTACATCCGCCTTGTCTTCCTCATGAAGAGAAACCAAGGCATTGAATGCTGCTTCCTGCTCGGCATGCTTTTTTGAGCTGCCGTCTCCCTGTCCTAAGATCTTTCCGCCGACCTTCGCTACTGCCGTATAGACCTTCGCATGGTCGGGTCCTGATTCATTGATGACCTCGTATTCTAGTGGCTCGTCGTGTTTTGCCTGCACTATCTCCTGAAGTGCTGTCTTGCAGTCGTGATAGAGCTTCTTGTGCTCGATATCTGTAAGCACGAATTTCCTGATAAATGCTGATGCCGGCTCTATTCCGCCATCTAAGTACATGGCACCTATGACTGCCTCAAAGGCGTCTGAGGTCACAGACTTTCTCTTTCTGCCGCCTGTCGCATCCTCTCCGCGTCCGAGCATGATGTAATCTCCAAGATTAATCTCTTTGGCGCAGAATGCGAGGGTTGGCTCACAAACTAAAGACGCACGGAGCTTCGATAAGTCACCCTCGTGCATCTTCGGATAATTTTTAAATAAAAAGTCACTGGATACCACTTCAAGGACAGCGTCACCTAAGAATTCAAGACGCTCATTATCGGAAAATGGCTTCAGATTCTTCTCGTTTGCGTATGAGCTGTGTGTCAGCGCATGTGAAAGAAGATTCTCATCCTTAAACTGATATCCAATGTCCTTCATCAGCTGATTTAAATCGCTATTCAATTTCTTCCTCCGTATTCATTACGGCAAGCTGCCGTCCGAAGCGCCTTCGCTGGTTCTTCGGACGGCCGTCGCCTTTATTTTACCTGATTGTTTATCATATCGAGAGCATCCTGGACTGTCTGAATCTTCTCAGCATCCTCTTCATTTATCTCGATATCGAGCTCTTCTTCGACTCCCATGATGATCTGATATACATCAAGTGAATCAGCTCCGAGGTCATCGATGAACTTTGTGTCCGGTGTAATCTCGTCAGGGTTTACAGAAAGAACATCAACGATAATGTCTCTTAACTTCTCAAATTCCATTTGAATTTTCCTCCGTATTCATTTCTGCTGCAATTTTCCCATTTATGTCTTCTTTAAAAAATACCATGCACTGAAGTATGGCATTATTAATCTCTACTGCTGTGCTGCTTCCATGTGCTTTTACAACCAGCCCTTTAAGTCCAAGCAGCGGTGCGCCACCGTATCTCGAGGCGTCAAAGGCCTTCATATGCTCTTTGAGTGAAGGCAGCGCCATAGCTGCTCCGAGCTTCGAGCGAAGGTTTGCTGTAAGGCTTTCCTTTAATACCTTCATCAGCATCTTTGCTGTGCCCTCGTACATCTTCAGGGCGATATTTCCAGCGAATGCCTCTGTTACTACTACATCAGCAACTCCGAATGGAAGGTCTCTTGCCTCTACAGGTCCGATGAAGTTTATGTCCTCACACTCCTTTAGAAGCGGAAGTGTCTCCTTTACTAAGGCGTTGCCCTTTTCCTCCTCGGTTCCTATGCTTAATAGGCCGACTGTCGGATTCTTTTTCTTTAGGACATTCTCCATGTAGATAGAGCCCATCTTCGCAAAGGAAACGAGATGCTCAGGTCTCGCGTCGACATTTGCTCCGCAGTCGATAAGAAGAGTTACACCATTCATCGTAGGCATGATAGGTGCAAGCGGAGCTCTCTTTACGCCCCTCTGCTTTCCTACGATAAGCTGTCCTCCGACGAGGATGGCTCCGGTAGAGCCGGCAGATACGAATGCATCAGCCTCACCATTTTTTACAAGCGTGAGGCCCTTTACGATTGAAGAATCCTTCTTCGACCTTATAGCCTTTACAGGCGGCTCTGCCATCTCGATCACCTCAGTCGCGTTGCAGTAGCTGACGCGGTCCGTTGGTATATCAGTGTAGTTCTCAACCTTCTGCTTTATTTCATCCTCTGGTCCTGCAAAAATAATATGCAGGTTTTCCTTTTTCTTAAGAGCCTCGTAAGCTCCTTTTATGATCTCGTCCGGCGCATTGTCTCCACCGCAGGCGTCTAAGACGATTTTTACTCCTTTATCCATCGCTCACCTCCAATAGCAATATACTACAAGGTATTTACTCTTGCAAGCCTTAAATGACTCTCATTCTTACGATTTCACGGCAGAACTCGTAGTTGGTCTTCGTGCGTGATATCAGATTAAGGACAGTCTCTGTGGCTTCCTCGCTCTTCATTCCGCTTAAGCCCTTCCTTATGATATTCATCGCTACGATTTCTTCCCTGGTAAGCAGCATGTCATCTCTTCTGGTAGATGATCTCGCAAGGTCAATGGCCGGGAAAACTCTTCTCTCTGAAAGGCTTCTGTCGAGAACTAATTCCATGTTACCAGTTCCCTTGAATTCCTCGAATACGACGTCGTCCATTCTCGAACCAGTCTCTACAAGTGCTGTAGCAAGGATCGTAAGTGAACCGCCCTCACGCATATTTCTCGCAGCACCGAAAAATCTCTTCGGCATGTAGAGAGCTGTCGGATCGAGACCACCTGAAAGAGTTCTTCCTGATGGCGGAACTGTCAGGTTATAAGCTCTTGCAAGTCTCGTGATAGAATCGAGCAGGATCATTACATCCTTTTTATCCTCTACCATTCTTCTGGCGTGCTCAATTACCATCTCAGAAATTCTCTTGTGGTTCTCCGGTGTCTCATCAAAAGTAGAAGCCACTACCTCTACATCGGCGCTTCCGTCCAGATTTGCCTTTGCGATGGTCTCCTTCATATCAGTGACCTCCTCAGGTCTCTCATCGATAAGAAGGATGATAAGATGAATCTCAGGGTTGTTGTGCATTACTGAGAGAGCGACCTCTTTTAACAGTGTCGTCTTTCCGGCCTTAGGCTGGGAGACGATCATACCTCTCTGTCCCTTTCCGATAGGGGATACGAGGTCAACTATCCTTGCTGCGGCCGAACCGCCCTCTCTCTCAAGTCTTATTCTCTCATTTGGAAAAATAGGAGTCAGCTTTTCAAATGGTGTTCTCTTTGCATTTATATCCGGATTTTTGCCATTGACTGAATCCATGAAAAGTAAGGCGCCGTACTTGTCTGTCGGGTTATTTTTCCTGGTCTCACCTGTGAGCATATCACCAGTGCGGAGCCTGAATCTTCTGATCTGCGAAGGAGATACATAGACATCGTTCTCGTCTGTCGTGTAGCCGTTTCCTCGTAAAAATCCAAAGCCATCCGGCAGTACCTCGAGCATTCCCTTGCATGGATGCGCGTCCTTATATCTAGGAATATCTGCCTGCTCTCTTGCGGCCTCTCTGGCTGCTTCTTTCGGAGATGTCTCAGTAGAAACTGCTGCTTCAGTAACCTCAGCTGCAGCCACCTCCTCGTCAGACCTTTTTACCTCGTCAGCACGATCAGGCTGAGACTGGTTGTGGTTCTGCTGAGACTGGCTATAATTCAGCTGTGCCTGATTGTGATTCTGCTGAGACTGACTATGGTTCTGAAGTCTGCTGTTTTTTCTATTGTTTAAAGACTGTCTGCGATTATCGTTACCTGATCTGGTATATCTGCCGCGGTTTTCCGTGTGCTTTTCGGACTGCTCCCTGTTCTGAGAAGCCCTAGGCCTTCTCTCGGAATTTTCCTTCTTGGAAGAAGAATTCTTATCAGCTCCTCTGGTCCTTCTGGCAGCAGGCTTCTTCTCCTCTGACTTCTTCTCCTCTTTATTGGTTTCCCTAGAAACTGCCCCGTTGCTTTCATCGAACTGAAGAAGGATGTCGATAAGCTGTGACTTTCTGACACCAGAAACACCCTTTAGTTTTCTCTCCTTTGCAAGAGCCTTCAGCTCTGTAAGCTGCATTTGATTATAGGTTTCTTTAGTTGCCATTCATTTCCTTTCGTAGAAAAAAGATATTTAAAAATTTAGAATTCATGGATTTGTGTTTGAAATGAAATCTGAACGAAATCATTATAGTAAAAAAGAAAAATGATTTCAAGTGGGATTTACCGTGAAATGACAGCTGCCGCGGATAATGGCTCACTAGGTCATGTTTTTCTGTTCGGTCGCGCGCGCTTATTAGCGGCAGCTGTTTTCTAGATATAACTTTATTTTTCGATCTTTTCTTCGTCGAGATTTATCTCCTGAGCTACGAGTTTTTCAGCACCGTACTTCTTACGAAGCAACGGTTTCTGAATCTTTCCGGTAGCGTTACGTGGAACCTCATCGAATATTATGCGGCGAGGTCTCTTGTATCTGGCGAGAGCCATGCAGAATTCGTTGAATTCGTCCTCTGTGGCGGTCATGCCCTTTTTGAGCTGGATGATCGCGCCCGGAATTTCGCCGAGACGCTTGTCCGGAAGACCGATAACAGCGACGTCGTGTACCTTTGGATTGGTACGAAGGAAGTCCTCGATCTCGACAGGGTAGATGTTCTCGCCGCCCATTACGATGACGTCCTTCTTTCTGTCTACTAAGAAAATAAATCCGTCCTCGTCCATAACAGCGACATCACCAGTCTTAAGCCACCCATCTCCAGGAAGAACCTCAGCCGTAGCCTCCGGATTCTTGTAGTAGCACTCCATTACGCCAGGGCCCTTGACACAGAGCTCACCCTCTTCACCCTTCGGAAGCTCCTCGTAATTGTCGTTTACAATCTTTACCTGCCAGTTGTAGCCAGGGATTCCAATGGCTCCGACCTTATTATCATTGCCGATTCCCAAATGTACACAGCCAGGTCCAAGTGACTCTGAGAGTCCATAGTTCGTATCGTACTGCTGCCCTGGGAAATAATCGTGCCAGTGCTTGATAAGTGTCGGCGGCACCGGCTGAGCTCCTATGTGCATAAGTCTCCACTGGCTTACCTGATAGTCAGAAAGCTTTACCTCTCCGCTGTCTAGGGCGTCGAGGATATCCTGCGCCCAAGGAACTAAGAGCCAGACTATGGTGCACTTCTCATCTGAAACTGCCTTGAGGATCACATCAGGTGAGGTCCCTTTAAGGAGCACCGACTTTCCACCTACAGCGAGACTTCCGAACCAGTGCATTTTAGCGCCGGTGTGGTAGAGCGGCGGAATGCACAGGAACACGTCGTCGTGCGTTGTCATATGGTGCTTCTGCTCCATATGAGCCGACTGTGTCAGGGATCTGTGCTTATGCAGGATGGCCTTCGGGAACCCTGTTGTGCCCGAGGAAAAATAAATGGCTGCCAGGTCATCATCCGTTATTGGAATAAGAGGTGCCTTACTCGAGTAATCTGCTACGAGCTCTCGGTAGCTGTCCGCAAACGTCGGACAGTTTTCACCTACGTAGATAAGGAGTCTGCCCTTAGAAAGCTTCTCCTCGACTGCTTCGATTCTTCCTATAAACTGTGGCCCGAAAAAGATGACATCTACATCCGCGAGATCTGAACAATAGAGTATCTCTTCAGATGAATACCTGAAATTAAACGGAACCGCTATAGCTCCAGTCTTTAAGATACCAAAGTAAATCGGCAGCCATTCGAGGCAGTTCATCATAAGGATAGCTACCTTCTCTCCCTTTACGACTCCCTTGTCGAGAAGCATATTTGCGACTCTGTTTGCCTTCTCATCAAATACGCTCCAGGTAATCTCGTGCCTGTACGGCCTGTCCTCTATCTGCTGTACGAGATCATAGTCCTTCCAGGTAATTTTTCTGGTCTCTTTCATCTCAGGATTGAGTTCTACTAATGCGACCTCATCTCCATACAGCTTTGCGTTTCGTTCCAGTAAATCTGTGACTGGCATTTTATTCTCCTCCAACACGCCTTTGTGTTATTTTTATTTTTATTGCCCCGTTATCAATCCTCTGCGATGTAGTTATCCTTTACAGCCTTTGCTACTACCTCTGCGACCTCAGGCATAAATGCGTCTGCGATGATGTTATCACAGGAGAGCTTGTCGTCCGGGATAAGTGATGCGACTGCCTTTGCGGCTGTAAGCTTCATATCCTCTGTTATCGCCTTTGCGCCGCACTCAAGTGCTCCCTTGAAGATTCCAGGGAATACAAGGACATTATTTATCTGGTTCGGAAAATCACTTCTTCCAGTAGCTACTACTGCAGCTCCGCCTGCCTTTGCCTCTGGAGGCATGATCTCAGGTGTAGGATTTGCCAGTGCAAAAATTATGGCGTCCTTATTCATTGATGCGACCATCTCCTTTGAGACGATGCCAGGAGCTGATACACCGATGAAGACATCTGCGCCCTTGAGAGCATCTGCAAGAGTTCCGGTCTTTCCGGAGAGGTTCGTCTCCTCGACCATTTTTTTCTGCATCCAGTTGAGCTCTTCCTTGGAATTCTTTGAGAGGATTCCTGTCTTATCACACATCGTGATATCCTTAAAGCCGTAGCGGAGAAGAAGCTTTGTGATAGCGACTCCGGCTGAGCCTGCGCCGTTTACGACGATCTTCGTATCCTCTACTGTCCTGTGTGTGACCTTAAGAGCATTGATGATTCCTGAGAGCACGATGATAGCTGTTCCGTGCTGATCGTCGTGGAAAACAGGGATGTCGAGCTCTGCCTTAAGTCTCTCCTCGATCTCAAAACATCTCGGCGCTGAGATGTCCTCGAGGTTGATTCCGCCGAAGCCAGGTGCGATGGCCTTTACAGCCTTTATGATTTCCTCAGTATCCTGAGTGTCGAGTACGATTGGGAAGGCGTTTACTCCGCCGAACTCTTTGAAAAGTACACACTTTCCTTCCATTACTGGAAGCGCGGCGTATGGTCCGATATTTCCAAGGCCTAAAACCGCTGAGCCGTCTGATACTACCGCGATAGTATTACCCTTTATGGTGTAGTTATATGCCTCATGCGGATCCTTTGCTATAAGGCGGCATGGTGCTGCAACTCCAGGAGTATAGGTGACACTTAAACCATGTCTGTCCTTAACCTTTGCCTTTGCCTCGGTTGAAATCTTTCCATTGAGCTTACGATGGAGCTCCATCGCCTCTTCGTCGACTGTCATTACCTGGCCTCCTTGTTTACATAGTTTATCAGTCCGCCTGCGTCTATAAGTGACTGCATGAATGGTGGGAATGCCTGTCCCTTGAACTTCTCTCCTGTAGTCTCATCTGTGATGACTCCACTGTCGAAATCAACTGATACAATGTCGCCTGCTTTTATTTTTTCAGAAGCTTCCTTACACTCGATGATCGGAAGGCCGATATTTATAGAGTTTCTGTAAAAAATACGGGCGAAGGTCTCCGCGATTACACAGCTTACGCCTGCTGCCTTTATCGCAAGCGGTGCGTGCTCTCTCGATGAACCGCAGCCGAAATTCTTATCCGCTACAATTATATCGCCTGGCTTTACGTTCTTTACGAAGTCCTTGTCGATGTCCTCCATGCAGTGAGCAGCGAGCTCCTTAGGATCAGTGGAGTTCAAATATCTCGCTGGGATGATAACATCTGTATCTACATTAGCCCCAAATTTATGTACATATCCTTTTGCTGATTCCATGGTTCCTCCTTATACTAAAGCCGGATCGGTTATTTTGCCAGTGATGGCGCTTGCTGCTGCGACTGCAGGGGAAGCGAGATAGATCTCTGAATCTGTGGCTCCCATTCTGCCGACAAAGTTTCTGTTCGTCGTCGATACGCACTTCTCACCAGATGCGAGGATTCCCATGTATCCGCCGAGGCAAGGTCCGCAGGTAGGTGTAGAAACTACTGCGCCTGCTTCGATAAAGGTCTTTAAGTAGCCTGCGTCCATTGCGTCGAGATAGACCTGCTGGGTGGCAGGGATAACGATGACACGGAGGCCCTTCTTTACCTTCTTACCCTTCAGGATATCTGCGGCGATAGCAAGGTCTGAGAGACGGCCGTTTGTACATGAACCGATGACTACCTGATCTATCTCGACATCTCCTGCCTCGTCTACTGTCTTTGTATTCTCTGGAAGATGCGGGAATGAAACTGTCGGACGGAGCTTTGAGAGGTCGATTGTGTACTCTGCTGTGTACTCAGCGTCCGGATCTGCCTCATAGACTACCGGCTTCTTACCTGAGTGCTCGCTGATGTAGGCTAAAGTCTTGTCGTCTACCGGAAAGATTCCATTCTTTCCGCCTGCTTCTATAGCCATATTTGCGATAGTAAATCTGTCGTCCATTGAGAGATATTTAATTCCGTCACCAACAAACTCCATTGACTGGTAAAGGGCTCCGTCTACTCCGATCATTCCGATGATGTGGAGGATGATATCCTTTCCGCTGATAAATGGTGCCGGCTTTCCTGTAAGTACGAACTTTATAGCAGATGGAACCTTAAACCAGGCCTTTCCTGTAGCCATTCCAGCTGCCATATCGGTAGAACCTACTCCTGTAGAAAACGCTCCAAGAGCGCCATAGGTACAGGTATGTGAGTCTGCGCCAATCACGGCGTCTCCTGCGACTACAAGTCCTTTCTCTGGAAGGAGAGCGTGCTCGATTCCCATCTGTCCTACATCAAAGAAATTCGTGATGCATTTCTCGCAGGCGAACTCTCTTACTTCCTTGACGTTCTCCGCGCTCTTTATATCCTTGTTCGGAACGAAGTGGTCCATTACAAGGGCTATTTTGTCCTTGTTAAATACGCTCTGATCCTTAAGGTTTTCCATAGCATGGATTGCAACCGGGGAAGTAATGTCGTTTCCCAATACCAGATCAAGATCCGCTTCTATAAGCTGTCCGGCCTCTACATGATCAAGTCCGGCGTGCTTCGCAAGGATCTTCTGAGTCATTGTCATTCCCATAGTAATACTTTTCCTTTCTCGCTGTTTCATTTCGTTTCATTGTAAACTTTTGCCCCTCGTTTGTAAAGTAATCTGCGCCGCAATACAAAAAAACGCCCCTCGGGAACGTGCCCGAAGGGTTTTATAAAAACACAATGAGTTTTTATTAGTTGTTGATGAGCTTGTCGTCTTCGTTGTTCCAGCTGTACAGCTTTCTGATCTCCTCTCCAACCTTCTCTGAAGGATGCTCAGCAGCCTTACGACGCATAGAATTGAAGTGGATCTTACGTCCGGAAGACATATCTGTCATAAACTCAGAAGCGAACTTACCACTCTGGATATCAGCAAGGATGCCCTTCATAGCTTCCTTAACTTCAGGTCCGATAACCTTAGGTCCGGCAGTATAATCGCCGTACTCAGCTGTATTTGAGATTGAATATCTCATTCCCTTGAATCCTGACTGATAGATCAGATCTACGATGAGCTTCATCTCATGGATGCACTCAAAGTAAGCATTTCTAGGATCATAACCAGCCTCGCAGAGAACATCGAAACCAGTCTGCATAAGCTTTACGATACCACCACAAAGGACTGCCTGCTCACCGAAGAGGTCTGTCTCTGTCTCAATTCTGAACGTAGTAGTAAGAAGTCCTGCACGAGCTCCGCCTAATGCAAGTCCGTAAGCCTTAGCGATGTCCCATGCCTTGCCTGTAGCATCCTGCTCAACAGCGATAAGACAAGGAGTTCCTTTTCCAGCCTGATACTCGCTGCGAACAGTGTGACCAGGTGCCTTAGGAGCGATCATTGCTACGTCGCAGTCATCTCTGACCTTGATGCAGCCATAGTTGATATTGAAGCCATGTGCAAACATAACCATATCTCCGGCCTTAAGGTTTGGAGCGATCTCTGCCTTATACATATCAGCCTGCAGTTCATCAGGAATAAGGATCATGATGACATCTGACTGCTTTGTAGCCTCAGCAACTGGTAAAACCTTAAGCCCCTGAGCCTCTGCCTTTGCCTTTGACTTTGATCCTTCATACAAACCAACAACTACGTCGATTCCTGAATCCTTAAGGTTTAACGCATGAGCGTGACCCTGGCTGCCATAGCCGATTACAGCAACTTTCTTATCCTGTAAATAAGAGAGATCGCAGTCTGACTGATAATAAATCTTCATATCTGACATAATATGTCCTCCTTGTCAGTTACTTACGGAAATATCCGTATTTTTATATCTGAAAGCGGAACCATATCCGTTTTCTGCAAAATTAAAGTGAGTGCCTCTTCCCGTCCTCGTCTATCATGACTACGTCCTTTGTTCCTCTCGTAAGACCTGTAAGACCAGTTCTCGCGAGCTCTAAGATATCGTAATCATCAAGCATGTCGAGGAAGCTGTCGAGCTTGTCCGCTCTTCCTGTGACCTCGAGGACCATCGAGTCCTTAGTCACATCGACGCACTTAGCATGAAAAATACTGCAGATAGAAAGTACTGACTGCCTGTCGGTATCTCTTGCGCTGATTTTTACCAGCATAAGCTCTCTCGTAACCGAATCGGCCGGATCGAGTGTCTTGATATCGACGACGTCGCAAAGCTTTGCGACCTGCTTTTCGATCTGCTCGAGAATCATCTCATCTCCGTGTGTCACTATCGTGATCCTCGTAAATCTCGGATCAGCTGTGACTCCTGATGAAAATGAATCGATGTTGTATCCTCGTCTCGAGAAAAGTCCCGATACATGACTTAAAAGTCCTGGAGTATTCTCAACGAGTATCGATAAAACCTTTTGCATACTGTTTCCTTTCTGCAACTGTCCCCTATTCTATCACTAATCGTTCTGATGTCAAGAGTTTTTTTCACTATGTACGTGAATAAATTTCAATACACATTATATAGTTCACATTTTCTACATATATAGGGCTGTCCGCGCATTTTTTAAATGCCTGGTGCAGCGGAATCCTCTCCGCCTTCATCATGGCTTCCTTCATCGTCCAGATCCTAAGGAATTTCCGCTCTTTATCCGCGGCCTCTGCTACTGCCTCTGCCTCGTCCTCTTTAAAAAATCTACGCGATATGCCAGGTATATCTCTCTTCCCTGTTCTCTCCCTGTCCTCTATGTCAATTCCTATGCTTTTCCCGGGATCATTTGTAATTGCGACACAGGTAAACCGCCCGCTGTGACTTACCGAAAAATCAGCCTGACCTGAAGCGATATAAGGTCTTCCTGATTCATCCTCCCTGTACTCATCCAAATCTATCCCGTAACGAGTAAAAGCCTTATAGATAAGAGCAGATGCCGACCTATAGTCCCAGCTGTCGCGCCTTTTTCTATAAGGCCTCATAAGCGGCTCAAGCCTTGATACCTCATCCTCCGCGGCCTTATTTTTTTCTAAGAAAAATAGATCCGTCATTCCTGCTCCATCGCATTTATAAGCGCTGGTATCACCTGTTTCTTTCTCGAAACGACGCCAGGGAGCAGAAGGAATCTGCCTGAAGCATCATCGACAACAGGCTTGTCAGGAAAGGCCATGTGGGATATCTGCTCGCTGTTTCCGCCGTAGCAGATAAGGCGGGTCGACTGGTCTAAGATATTCGTAAGCATCACATAGACCTGGTTTAAGTTCCTGTCGGCAAGCACCTTTTCGAGGTAATCGCCGAGACTTGCTCTGATGCTGTTTAACTGCTTGTCTGAAACCGCAGAGATCTGCGAAACACCGAAATCAGTATCGCCCTGGCTGAATGTCTTGAAGTCCGTATAGAAAATCTCACTGATAGATTTCTTTGAAAAATTAGACCCGGCCTCAAACATCGCCATCGCGTGCTTTTCTATGTCGACGCCGGCTATTTTGGCGAGCTCCTGTGCCGCTGCCTTATCAGTTCCGGTGCAGGTCGGTGAGCGGAACATCAGCGTATCTGAAAGGATTGCTGAGAGCATAAGTCCAGCCATCTGAGGGTTGATTTTTACCTTTCTCTCCTGATACATCAGATAGATGATAGTCGAGCAGCAGCCGAGAGGCATATTCCTGAAATAAATCGGAGAAACTGTCTCTAAGGAACCGATCTTGTGGTGGTCGATTACCTCAAGGATTTCGGCCTCATCTATGCCGTCTACTGCCTGACTCTTCTCGTTGTGATCCACGAGGATTACATGCTTTTTCTCAGGATTTAAGAGATTACGTCTGGAGAACATTCCGACGTATCTCTGGTGCTCGTCAAGGATTGGAAAGTCTCTGTGACGGACCTTTCCAATCGTGCGGGTCACATCGTCTAAGTAATCGTTCTCATCGAAAGTGATCAGGTCATCCCTCGTCATGAAATATCTGATAGGGATACTCTGGTTTATAAGACGGGCAGCTGTAAAAGTATCGTACTCCGTTGCGATAAGGACACAGTCGATAGCCTGTGCAGTCTTAACGACCTCAGGGTCGATATCCTTCACACCGGTCACTATCATGCAGCCAGGAATCTCCTCAAGAACGGCCTTCTGGCGGCTTACGACATTTCCCAGGATAACGAGGTCATCGCCATCCACCTCGGACCGGATAGACTTTGTATCACCTGAGGCAACGACGACCTTGCCATGGTTGAAGTAGGCGTGCTCATTTCCGCAGATCAGCTTTCCGTTTAAGGTCTCAATGATATTTTTGTACTGAGTCCTTGCTCGGCCGAGCTCCCTGTTGTCATACACGTCCATATAGGAGTAGGCGATATCACCGTTTACGATGATTCCGTCGAGCCTTCCGTCCGGCTTTACGACAGGCAGAGTGACTACGTCGAGCTGTCTCATAAGAGCCCAGGCTTTCTTCAGTGAAAGGTGGGAATCGACGCCCTCTGTGTGGCGGTATTCCATATCCTTTATCTGGGTTCCGACGTTCCTTACTGTCTCAGGCTCCGTCACATGAAAGGTCTCGAGGACATATCTGGTCTCCTCGTTTATCGGGCCTGCTTTCTTTGGGATGAAATCTCCCTCTTCTGTTTGATTTTTAAGATTTGCGTATGCGATTGCCGCACAGATAGAGTCTGTATCAGGGTTCTTGTGGCCTATGATCCATACTGGGCGGCGCTTTTCTAATTTTTCCATAAGTAAAAAAATAAAGGGGACCAAAGCCCCTTTTTTATCAAAAAATGCCCAACGAGTGCAGAAGAATAGCAATTCCTACTCCGAAGTCAGCAATAAGAACAATTATTGTAAAAACAAATTTGGACTTCAGTGCCTGGTACTTCTCTTCAAATGAGATATCCATCTCCTCAGAATGGTCCATCTCCTTCATCGTATCCTGGATATTCCTGAAGACCTTGACGTTCTCGGAATGAATCTTCTCGGAAAGTTCCTGCTTCACCTCTTCAAGGCTTAAAGACTCGCTCGAATCTGCAAGTGTCTGTTTGATCTCTGTAACCGAATTGTTTACGGTATTCAGGAGGTTTTCAATCTTCTCTGAGCCCGCCTGATTCTCCTCAGAAATCTTATCTGAGATATTCTGATTTAAGTCTGAGATGTCGGCCTTTACAGAGGTAAGCATCCTGTCTACCTGTGTCTCTACAGTCGTAACAAGGGTGTCAGCTTCCTTCTGCTTCGAATCGAGCTCTGACTGGAGAGATGCTATCTGCTCCTCCTTCGCAGCGATGTCGGCCTCGCGCTCCTTTACAAGAGCCTCTAAGGCTACGACCTTCTTCTGCTTCGCTCCGATTAGTCCAGAGAGCTTTACAGCCTTATCCCTGAAGGCATCGATCTGAACTAAAAGAGCATCAGAGCCGTAATCCTCGCTCGTAGCTGTCTCTGCCGGAGTATTATCAGCTGCAGGTGCACTATCATTTGACTCAGTCACCTGAGTTGTGTTTTCTGTATTTTCGTCCATATGAAAAATATCCCTCATATATAATTTTATTAACTGTAATAGTTTAGCACACTTTATTGAAGCAGGTCAAGAAGTTCCTCCTTAGAAAGGTTAAAGAAACTTGTACCTTCTCCGTTCAGGATTTCATCGGCTAAATTCTGCTTCTCTTCCTGCATTTTCAGGATTTTTTCCTCTATCGTGCCCTTTACGATAAGCTTAAATACAGAAACCTTTGACTTCTGCCCTATCCTGTGCGCCCTGTCTGTAGCCTGATTCTCGGCAGCGGCATTCCACCACGGATCGAAGTGGATGACCACGTCGGCTCCTATAAGGTTAAGCCCAGTGCCTCCAGCCTTAAGAGAGATCAGAAATACAGGGACTTCATTTTCGTTGAAATCATTTACGAGCTCAAGGCGCTTTTTCTTTGGTGTCGCACCCGTTATCATGTAGTAAGATATCCCATTGTCCTTAAGCTTTTTTTCAATTAATTCGAGCATTGAAGTAAACTGCGAGAACACAAGCATCTTGTGCCCACCGTCCATCGCCTCTTCTATGAGCTCTAGAAGCAGGTCAAGCTTTGCGGAGCCGCCATCGTATCCCTCGATAATAAGTGAAGGGTCGCAGCAGATCTGGCGCAGCCTGGTAATGTCTGCAAGGATCCTCATCCTGTTTTTATTGAAATCCTCCTGGCTTGTCTGCTCGATGAGATTTTTCATGCGGACAAGCTGGCTGTCGTATATTTTTTTCTGAGCGGGCTCAAATACAGTATAGCGGACCTCCTCGATTTTGTCAGGGAGATCCTTGAGTACGGTCTCCTTCTTTCTTCTCAGAATAAACGGAGAGGTCATCGCTGAGAGCCTCTTTGTAAGCTCCTCATCACTGCCGTTTACGATCGGAGACTCATAGTCTGAGCGGAAAGTCTCATAGTCGTAGAGAAATCCCGGCATCAAAAAATCAAAGATGCTCCAGAGCTCTGAGAGTCTGTTCTCTATAGGCGTTCCTGTAAGCGCAAACCTGTGCGAGGACTTTACTATCTTTACAGCTTTGCTGATTCCCGACTTCGGATTCTTGATATACTGCGCCTCATCGAGAATCATGTATCCGAAGTGCTTTTTCTCATAGAGGTCGATATCCCTCCTTAACAGGTCGTACGAGGTGATCAGCACATCAGAAGAAGACTTTGTTATTATCTCTTTTCGGTTTGACTTCGGGCCGTCAATTGCTTCTACATTAAGGTCCGGTGCGAAACGGCTGAACTCGCTCTGCCAGTTATAGACTAGTGATGCTGGGCAGACTATAAGGCTCTGCTCGAGATTTCCCTGCTCCTTTTCGTATAAAAGTGCCGAGATCATCTGAAGCGTTTTTCCAAGTCCCATCTCATCCGCTAAGATTCCGCCAAAGCTGTAGCCTGCGAGAGTCAGGATCCACCTGAAGCCCTCCTTCTGGTAATTCCTTAAAACGTTTTTAAGTGATGCAGGCACATCGTAGTCAGCGTCCTTTACAGCCTTGAAGTTCTTTACGAGAGCCTTGAAATTCTTATCCCTGTCTGTCGCTATCTCGTCGTGGTCCTCGAGCATTTTATTAAGGTACAGGGCTCTGTAGGCCGGAACGTTCATTTTGCCATCAGTGAATTCCTGTACTGACAGGTGCAGGTCCTCCATCATCTCTTCCAAGGCAGCGACTGAATCGTTGTCCTCGAATGAGAGGAAGTCGCCGTTTTTAAGCCTGTGGTATTTTCTCTTGCTGCGGTAGCTCGTAAGTATTTCAGCGAGCTCGTCCATCGGAATGTCGCTCGAGAGGACATTTAGTGAGAGGAGGTCACTTTTTACAGAGACACCGACCGAAAGATTCCAGCCACGGCGGACTGTAAGACGGTTAAACTGATCTGAGGTATTTACCTCGCCGAGCTTCATCAGGGAGTTCACTCCCTCAGTTATGATGTTAAAGACTGTGTCCGGATCCTTGTCACACGAAAACCTTCCGCTTTTCGGATCGTAGTCTGGAAAAAATCCATTCACAGCGTCTATGATCTGATTCTCCCGGCTTAAGTCACGGTAGAAATTATCATCGTTTATTTTTTCATTCTGATCAGAAAGACTGTAGGAAAAGTCACCGTATACCGCCTTTACCTCGCAGTAGACGTCCTCCTGATCGGCATCTAAGAAAAATGAGAACGTCGATTCTGGTGGCAGATACTCCTCTATCAGCTGCTCATCCTTCGTGTCTAAACGCACATATTTCTCTATCTGCGGGAGGACATGGTAGTAGAATTGTGAGAGTTTCGTTCTTCCTATCGTAAAATCAAAAAGGTCATCAATTGATACATCTATAAACGGCTTTAAGGCCTGGTAATTTTCTTTGGAGATTCTGGCAAACATCCCACCGCTGAAATAATATGCTCCGTTTACTCCTTCTATCACCTTTGGTAAAAAGCCAGAGAGCCTTACTCCATCGAATTCTTCATCTTTATTCTTATGTGGCTCTGCATGAAGATTTATAACAAGCTCCTCATCCTTTGCAGTAAGCGGATTTCTGATATCGCGCTCGAATCCATCAGCCTTTATTTCTACACTGCGGCCTTCTATCAGATCAAAAAAATCATCGAGTCTCTGTCCATAGAGCATAAGCTCCTTTGCAGTCATTGTCTTGCTGCCATCCGTTAAATCCTGTCTATATGACTCCTCCTCTATGTATGAGCGGATGAATTCATAAAGCTTCTTCGATGTATCAGTGAAATCTTCCTTGGAGAAAAGCAGACTTGCTTTCTTGCTAAGCTGATACACTTCCTTTTTCTGATATTTTGCTACAAAGTCATTTAAGTTCTTTATCAAATACGTTTTGTCATTTCCAACCTTAAAATCAACAGACAGCTGATTGCGGTCACGATACGACCAGCTGTTCATCGTGTACCTTCTCTCCGTTCCGCTGTTCATCTTGAGTCTTGGTACTATTACTACATCCTTTTTTATCTGTTCTTCAGGCAGATAATCGTTATCCGTAAAGCTTCTCAGCAGCTTGTAGCCTTCTATATCTGTACTATCAGAAAAATACGGCCTTTTATTCAGGTAGTCGTTCGTCATCAAAAGGGCCGCTATCACATGTGGACAGAGTGGTTTCTTTCTATCTTTTTCATTCAGCTCATAAAGCCCTGTATACGAAAATGGCGTATACGCATCACAGCTCTCAACCTCACAGCCATAAGATAACAGATTGTCCCTTCTCAGGATGACTGAAACATTACGATGCGTATCACGGCTGTACGAGCTTACTTCTGGAACCTTTAATTTGCAGTCTACGATAAGTGCGTGCCGGTCATCTTCGCTTTCCGGATTATAGACACGATTCATATTTACAAATGTGTCTTGAAATCTCGTTATTTCCATCCTGTTCTCAGCTACGATCTGTTTTGCCTGATCATATGCCGATTTTGGTATATAAAAATCCTTTAAAGCGCGTGACACCTTATAGTACTGATAATTCTGCTGATATGCCGGAATATCTGCTCTGGTATCATCCGGAGCCGGAAAAGCCTCTTCTGCTGAAATATACTCTTCCCGGTCTGTCTTTTTATTTTTCGTTTTTTTCTCTTTATGATCTTCGTTCAGATATTCAAAAAATGCCGCAAGGTGAGCACATCTTTTTCCCAGGAAAAAATCATCGCAATTGCAGTAAAGCGATGGCGGCATTAATTCTCCCTTATCTATTATCTGTACTGTGTATGTACGACCGTCGGTGTCTGTGACATTCCCCGTATAGAGGTTATCATCCCGCGAATAGAGCTCTACATTTCCTTTTCTGACCAACTCATAACCCAAGTGAAGTGCTGATGGTGTAAACAATTTTTCCCAGTTCATGTGCTTCTCCTTTTTACCTGTTCTCGTGGTATTTTAGCACAAAAAAAACGGCGCCGCAATGTGCGGCGCCGCGTTAGTTTCTGATTACAATTTTGCTGAACAAGGAAGTTCTCTTCGCTAGGCTCAAGCTTCGCCTTCGGCTCGCTTTCGCTAAGCTCAGAGAACGACCTCGCTTCGGATTCGAGCTGCGTCTTCGACTTGCTCTCATCTCGAAGCTTTCGGTCATGCCTTGTAAAGTTCTACCATCTTTGTCAGATACTTGTAGTGCTCCTTTGACTCCTCTTCTGACTCTGCGAAGAGCTTAGCTGCCTTGTTCGGATTGAACTTAGCGAGAGCTGCGTATCTGTTCTCACCCTTTAAGAAGTCCTGATAGCTTCCTGTAGGCTCCTTAGAATCAAGTGAGAATGCATCCTTGCCTTCCTTAGCAAGAGCTGGGTTGAAGCGGAAGTTGAACCAGTAACCTGACTCAACAGCAAGCTTCTCCTCTGTCATAGCCTTGCTCATGCCCTTCTTGATACCATGGTTGATACATGGAGCATAAGCGATGATAACTGAAGGACCTGGATAAGCC
>ONBW01000056.1 GCA_900316165.1 uncultured Lachnospiraceae bacterium
TTCTCTCAAAGCAAAACCTCCATTTCGATAAACTTGATGATACAAGAATATCAAAAATGAAGGCTCGAAAAAAGATACGATTTATGCACCGCTTACCTATATTGAGCCAGAAATCGCGTATTTTAGGCAATTTTTAAAGATTTTTTACTAATCAGCAGACACTAATTAGTATACTAAATATTACTTCACTTCTTTTCGGTTGTCAATTTGTTGTGGTCAAGCATTTTTGTAACAAAAATGGGCTCTTCGGTAGTCTCTGTGGGTAAGAAACTACCGAAGAGCCGAAAAATGCTCATAAAAAAAGAAAGCCGGAGTCTGGAGATCCGGCTTTCCCTGCTGTCTGTAATTTACATAAGCTGCGTAATAATCCTTGTTATCTCACAAGTACAGTGCAGCTGACTGGTTCCACACTTATCTTTCCGCTTGCGGACGAAAGCTCTGTCGTGCCAGCGGTCTCTTTATTGATGCAGACCTTCCAGTCTCCTGAAGGGAGGCTGATATCCTCAGACTTCTGATTAGGGTTGAAGATCACAAGGATCTGCTGTGCAGAATCTCCTGAGCTCTTACCATCGATAGTGTATGCGATCACATTATCACTGGTTCCGCTTAAGAATTTTACAGAAGAATCTATCTCGCTGCCGCTTGTCATGCGAAGAGCCGGATGAGCCTTTCTGAATGAGATCAGGCCCTTGTAATAATTATAGACATCCTGGTACTCCTTCTTTCCGAGATTATCCCACTTGAAAGCGTTGATACTGCTTGCAGAGAAGTTCTTGTCAGCCTCATAGTAAGCCTTCAGGCATGAAGCATTCGAGCTGTAGCTATTGACCCAGAAATCTCTGCCCTTTGCAGACTTAATGTCGTTAGTGTCACCGTATTTTACTCCCGATGGCAGTTCCTTTGAACGGAGCATCTCTTCCCCACCCTGCATGAACGGAATGCCTTCAGACATAAATACAATGGATGAAGCAAGGTTATTCTGAGCTACCATTATTGCCTGGCCTGTTGCAGCTGATGAAGCCTGGATCCTGTCAAAAAGCGTATCGTTGTCATGGCAGGATACATAGTTTATCGTCTGAGAAGCCCTGTTATCCGACTTCAGCCAGTCGGCGGAGGCTGTTACGGACTTTATGATATCATTTGTCTTATCACTGTTTCCGGTAGCGTATCCTGCTTCTGTGAAGTTAAACACACCACCCTTTGCGCCGTCACGGATCTGATCATTGAAGAATCCGACCTGAGGTGTTGCTTTCGAATTATTCTGTGTAGCAAAGCCAAGTCCGCTCTTCGTAGGGTTTGTCGTATTATTCCATCCCTCGCCATATACTATGATCGACGGATCTATCTCGTGGAGTGCCTTTACTATCTCGTTTATGGTCTCTGTATCGAACAGATAAGACTGATCAAGCCTGAAGCCATTTATGTGATATTCCTTTGCCCAGTATACAAACGAATCCACGATGTACTTGCGATTCATCGATCTCTCTGTTGCCGTATCATTTCCGCAGTATGAGCCGTTTGAATTCGGTCTGGAATAGTAATCCGGCACGATCCTGTTGATGCAGAAATTATCCTTTGAAGCTACATGTCCGTAGACCACATCCATGACTACGCTCATGCCGTTTTTGTGAAGAGACTCTACCATCTCCTTAAATTCTTTTACTCGAACAGCTCCGTTAGACGGATCTGTAGAATATGAGCCCTCAGGAATGTTGTAATTCTGCGGGTCATAGCCCCAGTTATACTGATCGGTATTCTTTGATTCGTCCACTGAGCTGTAGTCATATACCGGCTGAAGCTGTACATGGGTGATCCCGAGATCCTTCAGATAGTCTGTGCCTGTTGCCTGACCGCTTGAGTTCTTCGTTCCGCTCTCTGTAAATGCCAGGTACTTTCCTTTGTTTTTCATTCCGGAAGACTTGTCATTTGAAAAATCTCCCACATGCATCTCATAGATTACTGCATCCGTATAGTTCTTTATCTCATTCGGATTCTTATCTGTGCTCCATCCTGTCGGATCTGTAGAAGACAGGTCGATCACCATTCCTCTGTTTCCATTGGTGCCGCAGGTACGCGCATACGGATCGATAACATCCTTCTGAGTCTTTCCGTCGGTAGTTACATCATATGTATAGTAAGTACCATTCAGATCTCCGGATACCTTCTTTGACCATACACCCTTTGAACCTTTTTTCAGGTTTATAGTCTTTATCTTGTCATCGGCACCCTTTGTTCCTGACTTATAGAGATTAAGCTTCACCTTGCTTGCAAGCGGAGCCCAGAGCTTAAAAGTAGTGGCCTTCTTTGAATATGAAGCTCCAAGGTCATTTCCATTATAGGTGTAGGCCTTCTCGAACTCTGAGGTCGAATAATAGTCAGGCGTAGTTACCTTTGTCTTTACTCCGTTATAGGTGATATAGGTGGTATAACGGTAGGATATCGGCTTCTTAAGAGTAAGTGTATAGACATTCCCTGAAGCCTTTACTGACTTTATTCCAAAGCTCTTCTTCACGGAATTTGTGACTCTGAAAATCTTCTTCACGTTCGTTTTCTTTCCGAACGCCTTCATCATGGTCACCTTCAATGTCTTCTTCCCAGAAGACGTTGCCGAAACGAGCGCATTCTTAAAGGTTTTTGAATATCCCTCTATGCCTGAGAATACATAGACATCAAGCTTGCCTTTCTTTGCAGCGCCAAGATCTATGCTCTGGTCCTTGTCGACGTCTTTTCCTGCCCAGCTGTCGCCGCCCTTTCTTACAATAAACGACAGTGAGCTCTTTCCTGCCGGTACCGTGATATTCGTGACCGCACAGCCATTTTTGTCCAGTTTTTTCTGAAAGACAGAACTGCTTCCATCAATTCCGTCACCCCAGGACCAGACGTCCCAGTCACTGTAGTCCTTATCAGTCCTGTAGTAATGGAACGTCACATTCGTCGCGGATGCCGCAAATGCATCCGTTCTGAACCCGGAAAAAAGTGACAGCACCATAAGGATTGCTGTCACAAACGCCGATACTTTTGTTAGTTTCTTCTTCATTTTTGCCTCCTTCTATTTTTGGAACGGCAGATTTCCTTAAATCTGCACAATTCCCCACTAAAGTATCAATTAATACTTTAGCATTATGCACAAAAGAGGGAAATATTAATTTTTTATAATCTATGTCACTTTTTTGACATGATCTTATATCAGAATGTGATCTCTGGCTTGTTGATTTTTATTAGTTCCCTTAGTGATTTAGACACATTGTTACCAGCCTGGATTCTAATCGGAATCAGATCGTTGTGGCTGCGAACAAAAAAATCTTCTAAAACAGCCCCTTCCGGGGCTGTGCATGAAGAAAAAGTTTGTCAGATTGTTTTAAGGATTTTTCCAGTGTAACCAGCTATAGTAGTTACGCTAAAACTCTCTCCGGTGATGAGGTCTTTCCACTGCCTGTTCTGAAATTCTTCTGGCAGAGAGAAGGAGGATTCTCTGTCAGAATTATTCAGGATCACAAGGATTTCATCATCATCTTTTTTTCGCAGGAATGCGTATATGCCAGAGACATTGTCGCAGTAAACAGTTCTGTATTTTCCCGACTGCAGGGCAGGTTCCGCATTACGGACCTCCATGAGCCTCGCATAATAGCTTTTCAGGTCATAGTCGCCGTCCTGCCACGGCATTGGCATCCGGTATTCGGCTTCAGTCACACCTTCACAGCCCATCTCATCTCCATAGAACACCGATGGGATTCCCATGGCCGTCATCATATAGAATACAGCGAGCCTGAGCTTTCTCTTGTTACCTTTGCAGTAGCTTAAAAATCTTGGTACATCGTGAGTATCTAAGAAATTCATCTGCACCTGTGACACCATCTCAGGGTATCGCAGATACATGTGCTGCATTTTCTCATCGAATTCAGAAACCGTGATCGATTTCTCTGCAAAAAATTCTCTACAGTTATAGCAGAAGCTATAATTCATCGTAGAATCAAACTGGTCACCGCGGAGCCAGACTGTCGAATCTTCCCATATCTCTCCGATCAGAAAGGCATCAGGCTTTTCCTTTTTTACCGCCTTTCTGAAAGCCCGCCAGAAATCGTGGTTGATCTCGTTTGCTACATCGAGTCTCCAGCCATCGATATCGGTCTCTCTTATCCAGAACCTTCCTACATCGCAGAAATACTTCTGTACCTCCGGATTTGAAGTGTCGATCTTCGGCATTTCCTTCACATAGGCATATGTCTCATAATTCGGGTTTTCCTCATATCTGACCGGAGTCTCCACCCGATAGAACCATTTAAAAAATCGTGAGTTCCGGCCATTTTTAAGTACATCCTGAAACGGTGCGAACCTGCTCCCACAGTGGTTAAAAACTCCATCCAGTATCACACGGATATGATTTTCGTGACATAGCTGAACCAGTTCTTTCAGATCATCCATTGTCCCAAAGCACGGGTCTACCTTCTTATAATCGATGGTATCGTATTTATGATATGAAGCTGCCTCAAAAACAGGATTCAGATACAGGCAGTTCACATGAAGGCTCTTTATATAATCCAGATTTTCGATAATGCCTCTGAGCGTTCCACCGTTTCTGGTCACGATTTCTTTTCCATCTTCTGACAGGAAAGTTTTCCCAATTCTGTCTATCTGCCTTTTACCTGATGCAAAGCTGTCTGGAAAGATATGATACATGACCATACTCTTCGTCCACTCCGGCATGACTATTGTATCATCATGATGCAAAAACGGATACTGGAAGTACTGAGTTCTGCTGCAAGTCATTTTTTCAGAGAACCCATACTCGCTGTAGAAAATTTTCCGTCCATTTTTATCCATGAGTTCAAAGTAATAGCAGATCCTGGTAAACTCAGTTTCTATATCGGCTTCAAAATAATCGAATAACTGGTCCGATGCAATCTGTTCCATTTCCAGAGGAAATACTTCGATAGGATTTTTCACGCAGACTCTGTCACCGTACCAGAGCCTGCACCCAGTGATATCATTTCTTTCTGCCCTTATCCGTATAGTAAGTTTTCCCGGACCGCTAATATATGCGTCCTTTGAAATCGGTGTATGGTTGATCGCGCATAAGTTCATATCAGATCCTTAGCTTGCTTTTTTAGTGATACCCTTAACAGCATCATCCAGGAGTTTCTGTGTATCACTGTACTTGCCTTCGACAAGATTCTGTCCCAGAGAAGCAGCCGGTGTCCAGTACTCATTTCCGACACGCTGTAAGTATGCGTACTGTGACTGAGCATCAAGTGCATCAAGAGCTGGTGATGAAGCTGATTTCAGAGCTTCTGTATTTGCCGGTCCCTCACCAGTTGCCTCATATATCTTTGTCTGGTTCTCCTGACTCGTTATGTACTCTGCCAGCAGCATAGCCCATCCAGTCTGCTTTGAATAAGCATTTACTCCGACGAATTTATACCCGCGGAAAGAAGCCATCTGAACCTGATCGCCATTTACAGTATATGTCGGGAGCTTGGCTGCTGCGAAGCCGTCGCCGTAAGCCTTCTTGAAAGCATCAGTTGCCCATGTTCCATTTACATCAGCAGCCATTTTTCCATTAAGAGCATCAGCCTGGGCATCTTCATTTACGCAGTTCTTAAATGCCTTGTTCTTGCAAAGTTCAGTTATGGCTTTTGCGACATCAGTTCCTTTGTATTTGGTATCAGTTGCATTCCAGTTGCAGGAATTTGTTCCATCATCGTTCATATCCAGGTCAAGCCCTGCGCCCTTAAAAAAGCTGTACAGGTACCATGCTCCGCTGACTTCCATTCCAACAGTTTTCCCTTTTTCTGCTGCCTTTTCAAGCATACCGTCCATCGTCTTTACATCATCCTCTGAGAAAACATTCTTGTCGTAAAACAGGAAGTATCCATTTGAAGATGTAAGCGGGTATGCGTAAAGTTTTCCATTCATACTTGCTGCATCTACTGTCATTTCTGAATTAGTTTCCCTCGGGTCGTAAGTGTATGTCGCATCTACACTCTGAAGTGCACCTGCTTCTACAAGCCCCTTAAGCTGATCATCCGGGAATATGAAAATGTCCGCAGCTTCCTGCACATCTTTTAAGACGTCATCCTTGCAGTTTGCTTCAGACTCCGATCCAATCGTGATGTTAAAGTCCACATCTGAATACTTCTGCTTGAAGCTGTCTACAATCTCCTTCATCGCATTCTGATACTGCTCAGTTTCAGAACACCATACCGTGAGATCTACAGTTCCTTTGGTGTTCTTTATCAGTGTCTGCACCGGATCATCTGCTTTCTTCTCTGCTGATGAAGCCTTGTCTGTCTTACTGGCCTTGTCTGTGTTACTTCCGCATGCTCCAAGAGTTGCAACCATTGATGCTGCAAGAAGCATACTCAGGATTTTCTTTTTCATTCTGATTTCCTCCATCTATGAAAATTTTCCTATATTTCTCATCAGCTTTTTCAACTGACAATCGCGATTATAGGCTATAAACACAGCTTCAGTCAATATTTTTAGGATCAAGTATTTCATTTTTGTAAAGAAAGCGCTATACTATAAATAGTTTTTTGTGCACATTTACTGAGCGCCTTGAAAGGAAAAAAGGATGGGAAAAGTCACTATAAATGATGTAGCAAAAGAGGCTGGAGTCTCGGTCTCTACAGTCTCGAAAGTAATGAATAACTGGACTACCATTTCAGATGAGACGGCCAATCGGGTACGTAACGCTGCTCAGAAGCTGAATTATACCCCGAACTCCCGTGCCGTCAATTTTGCGAGAGGAAATACGAGAAATGTGATCTATCTGACAGAGATGCGAAAGGGCGAAGCTTATTCAAACCCGCATATGTTTGACATCATGTGTGGTGTTTTCACTTCTCTTGCCAGAGAGGGCTACACGATGTCTCTTATGGATATATCAGATGAGGAGCATCCCAGAGAGACAATAAAAAGCATCATAGACCAGAAAAGTGCCGATGGGATCGTGATCCACGGCTCGGTGATAAATCAGGAGGTCGCCGATCTGATAATCAGCAGAAATTTTCCACATATAGTCATCGGACATCCAGATTTTGACAACAGGCTCTGCTGGGTTGATACAAACCATATGCTTGCCGGTGAACATGCCGCAGAGTATCTCCTAAGAAAAAATGCTGTACCGGCAGTCTTTATCAGTGGGCAAAAGACTGATTTTATTTCTCACGAACGTGAAAAAGGTTTTCGCAATTTCATGCTGCATCATGGACATAAATTACAGCCTGAAGATATAGTTTACACTGGATCCACCTGGCAGGAGGGTTACAATGCTACTGTCCGCTTTCTGAAGCGCAAAAGCCGTCCTGCCGCCATCGTTTGTGAAAATAATACCCTGGCCGTCGGTGCTGCCCGCGTTTTAAAAGAATCAGGGATTGACGTTCCTAAGGAAATCGTTTTCCTCACCTTTGACATCTACCCTTACACTGATATTCTCGACCCACGTCCGGACGTCGTAGATATAAATGTGTATGACATGGGTTCACAGGTCGGCGAGCTTATCATAAAGAAGATAAATAACCCGGCCCTGATGATACAGAGCTACACCACTCTGCCAGAGATTGGGTAACCCTTATATATAGATGTATCAGTCCCATGACAGCCTGTGCAGGTTGCCCTTTTCGTTCAGATTCAGAAAGTCATTCTGTCTTAGTGCTTCATAAAGCACTATCGCCACTGAGTTCGACAGATTAAGAGATCTGGTCTCGTCGAGCATCGGTATTCTGATGCAGGCACCTGGATGCTCCACAAGGATTTCTTCAGGAATGCCTGCTGACTCTTTCCCGAACATGATATAATCATCCGGTCCGAATTTCACATCCGAATAGCACTGTCTCGCCTTTGTCGTCGCGAACCAGAGCTTTGGACCGTTTGCCTGGCCTTCGCCATTATAGTTCAGCTCGCTGCACTGCTCCATAAAAGCCTCATAGTCGTTATATTCGTGAATGTCAAGCTTCGGCCAGTAGTCCATACCTGCTCTCTTCACGTACTTGTCGTTTATGATAAATCCAAGCGGGTATATCAGGTGCAGCGCTGATCCGGTCGCCACGCAGGTTCTCCCTATAGCTCCGGTGTTAAAAGGGATCTCAGGTTGATGTAATACGATATTCAGCATTTTTTCCTCATTCTTCCTTTAAAAACTGTACTCCATCATCTCGTACATTTTTTGATCGAACATATTTTAGCAGAACATGCCATATAAAAAAAGAGGTGCCACTGTCCTGATCCGCTTGTCACAGGTATCCTTCCTGCGTATCCATGTAATTCTCAGGATGTGTATCACGTGTAGCAAATACATCTTCCTTATAAAAAGGCCCCGCATCTGCGGAGCCTTTCCAGATCCCGGAATGGATCAGAGATCTATTTTGTTCTCGAGAAGATAGGATGTAGCGAACAACATTCCTGTTCCGGCTGCTATACCGAAGATATAGCTCAGGATCTCCCTGTACAGGTGTCCGCTGAAGCTGAAGCGAAATCCTGCGTCCGTGAAATCCATATTAAAACCTGACATATCTCCCGATATAAGCGAAGTGATTCTCATAAATACCACAAGAAGGGCAATACAGATCAAAAAAGACAAAAACTTCTCTCCCTTTTTGCCGCGTAAAACTGTACTTCCGAGCGCCACTGAAAAGTAAGCTGTGCAGAGGATGACGAAAACCACCACCAGAATACAGGCAAGCAGGTGGAGGAGACTTATCAGAGTGTCGGTACCTGACAGATTCTTTATAATCTGTGAAAGATATGCGCTCGCCGCAGACAAAGGAGCCTGTGCGGAATATACGTCAGCAAATATCCTGATATCCAGGTAGGCAAGAAGCATATATGCCGAAAAAAGCACCGTGCCTGATATGAATACCACCAGAATCTTGCCGAGGACTATAAATGAAGGCGGAACCGGTGTCATATACACCATGTATCCGGTCTTATCCCTCAGGTCACGCTTAAACATCGCTACTCCGTTCCCGAGTACCATGAACATAGTGACATATCCTGCTATTACCATTATCACAGCCACTACTGCCGCCATGGAGATGTGGGAGTGTACAAGCAACAGGTAAGCCGCCTCGAGTACGAGAAGAATCCCTGCCATAATAAGGTAGATTCCCCTGTTTTTGCGTGCTTCATATTTCATCATCTTAAGCATATCATGCCTCCTTGCTGTAAAGCTGGCGGTACTTGTCAGCCAGCGAAATATTCTCCTCGGCTCTGAGCTTCTCTACATCGGAGACAAGCTCCAGCCTGCCCTGCTTCATGAAGACTGCCACATCGATCATCTTCTCTATCTCCTCCACCATGTGGCTAGAGATCACGACCACTCCGTCTTCCGGAGCGTAACGGATGAGCAGCTTCGAGATGTAGTCTCTGGCGATCAGGTCTATCCCGTTAAAAGGCTCATCCAGCAGTATGACCTTCGCGCGTCTGGCCATGGTCACCGCAATCTTCACCTTCGCAAGCATACCTGATGAAAGCTTTCTGGTCTTCATGGACTCGCCAAGCTCCATCTCCCTAAGCAGTTCGGTAAATACTCTCCTGTCAAAGTCCTTAAAAAAGTCTCCATAATAATCCGCCACATCTCCTATGGTCATATACCCGAAGAAAAAAGGCTCTGTCGGCGTGTAGACGATATCCGCCTTAGTCTTCCAGCCCACCTTCTCACCGTTCAGCTCCACGTATCCTCCGGTCGGGTTCGTAAGTCCTGCTATCATCTTCATCAGGGTGGACTTTCCTGATCCGTTCGGGCCAAGCAGTGCATATATATGCCCGTCGTTGAAAGTCAGGTTAAAGTTATCTACTGCTGTCTTTGTAAGATATCTCTTCGTGAGATTCCGGCAAACAAGCTCCATTGTATCTTCCTTTCTTCAATGCAGAATATGTGTCCCGGGATCAGCCTTCCTTGAGGAAGGCCTCGACAAGGCCCAGGATCTCCTTATCACTCAGGCCAAGCGCCTTCAGTTTCCTGACGTAGCTTCTCGTCTCCTCGATGACTGTCTCTTCACGAATAGAATCGAACTGCTCGGCGGATTCGGAAACAAAGGTGCCTATGCCTCTTCTGGTATAGGCTATCCCCTCTCTCTCCATCTCTGAATAGATCCTCGATGCAGTGTTAGGATTCACCTCGTAAAGTTCAGCCAGCTCTCTGGATGACGGAAGCTTGTCACCCGGCCTTATCTCTCCTGACAGGATCTTCGACTTGATATCGTCGATGACCTGCAGATAAATTGGTTTGTTATTTTGGAATTCCATCGTACCTCCTGTACTGCTGTACTAGGTATATAGTACACTATGCATATAGTCTTGTCAAGGCCTTTTTCAAAAAAAATTCATTGCTTTCATCACGAATACAGTTTGAATCCCCGCGCCGATTGGATATGATTAACACGATCCCTCTTGAGATATCATTAGTAGATGCAGACGATATTAACAGATTTTTTAATGAGGGACCAAAGCTCTTCAAGCGTCCCAGGATGGCGATCGACAGAGAGGTCTACTCCTTATAAGTCACGCTGCAGAAGCCACGCAAAGGCCTTTGCTGTACGAAGATCCGAATCCCTGAAATGATTGCCCGGATTCCATTCGAGAGTGCAGCAGACATTCTGTGACTTGAGCAGCTGCTCCGCGCTCCTTATCCTGCTACCTACAGAAGACATGACAGGATTCCTGGTGCGCTCCTCTTTGTCCCCGAGACTCAGGTATACCTTAGGGCACTTTATCTGTGAGGCTTTCATGTATTCCTCGAATCCCGGGAACCACACCGATGGAGACGCGGCAGCCACTCCCGTGAAGACGTCACTCTGATATGAAGCCCACAGAGCGAAAAGTCCGGCGAGCGAATACCCGCCGATATAATATGACCTGGAAGGGTCTGTGCAGTACCCTAAGATCTCATCAAGAGTCTTTGCGGCTTCGCCCGCGAAGCCGTTTTTGCCGAAGACTGCCGATGCCTCCCAAGGTGAGAGTTCGCGGTTCCAGTCGCTTACTTCAAAGGCCAGGAGCCCGAACTCCCTGTCAGTAAGCTGCTTTATCAAAGCCACCTCACTGTTCATCACCTCAATGTCGTGTTCGTCGACAGGCTGCAGAAGCAAAGTGCCGGAATCAATGTTTTCGTATTCGAGTATCTTCATAGGATTTCCTCCGCTTCCTTAGATCCACCTGAGTATTCGCCCAGCTTATACTGTTCTCGCAAAATCATCGCCCGGGGTACCGCAGACAGGGCAGAAAGCCGGCGGCTCTTCTCCCTCGCAGACATACCCGCAGACAGGGCACTTCCAGCCTGTCACCTTCACAGACTCTTCCGCGTCCTTCTCCCCTGTGCCGAAGACCCGGTCGATCTCCTCTGTGATATCTGCGTCGATCTTCCCGTCTGAGACCATTCCCCTCATGATCGACATGGTACGGTCGTGCGGGATCCCCTCCTTATATGAGCGGCTTTCGGTCAGCGCCTGATATATGTCGATGCAGGCCATCAACCTGTCCTCGAAAGTCAGCTGATCGGCCCGAAGTCCCCTCGGATATCCGCTTCCATCCAGTTTCTCATGGTGATCGGACGCCCATTCCGTGACATCTTCCAGACCTTCGATCCCCGAGAGGATCCGGTAGGTCCAGACCGCGTGGTTCTGCATGTTCCTGAACTCTTCGTTGTTCAGCCTGTCAGGCTTTTCCAGGATATCGTTCGCGATGATCATCTTCCCGATGTCATGCATGGCCCCCGCGAAAAAGAACCTTACAGCCTTGTCATGAGAAAAGCCGTAGTGCTCTGCCATAATGGCGGCTTTCTGTGCCACTCCCATAGAGTGGTTCCTGGTATATGACGACTTCACATCGACTATCCCGGTGAAAAATCCGGCTATCCCATGTATCTCATCGTTGCTGAAATCCCTGCTGCAGGAAGGCACATATTTTTTAAGGACTTCCTGTACTCCGAGCTTCTGCAGGATCTCTATATCAGAATACCTGAGATTATTATCCATCAGCTCCACAGCTCTTTTTGAAAAAAGCTTCCCGCTCTGCCGCCGGACTTCAGCTGTCATCCTGTCAAAATCCGACTCACTCATCTGCATCAGTTCGCAGTCGATATCTACGCAGTCAGTAAGACGGATGATCTCTGCCCTGATATCAGTCTCGCCTTCCCTCATGTGAAAAGGCCCGCTTCCATCGGCGTTCTCATGGTGCCCCAGGATGACTCCTCTCACATCTCCGTTAAAAGGAAGCTTTCTGATGTTCTCCTCGCCCATAAGCGCATGGATCCCTGACTCGTCATATATTCTGATGCCGTCGATCTCAACTGGAAACTTCTCCTCCCCGCCGTTATCATGCATATCACGTCTGTATTCAGCCATGGCGTTATCATGCAGGATAGCACAGGCCACGAGGTCCGTCGTCTCCTCATTCGTGTATCCGAGTCCCCTGGCAAGGCAGTATGACAGCCAGGCCACCCGCATTCCATGTCCTTCCTCCGCTCCGTTCACTTCTCTTTCTACCGCGTCCAGGGCAAAGGACAGAGCATATAATACTCCTGTATATTCAAGCTGCATGATCGGCTCCTTTCAAAGGGATGCTTCGTAGATTGTTTCTTTGGTTGTTTTTTATTCTATCACTTTTCGTCATACTGCAACAGTATCTGAATCAGATAAAAATTTCTATAAAGTCTGCATTCATGAGAGTTTTATAGTAAAATACCCTCATAGTGTTACATAATATGATTAAGTCGCCAAAAGTACCTTCAAGTAGATATTTCTGGTGATTGTAACAGTACCTTGAAAACTGAATACAGTCTATAAATCAAATGCTGATTTTTGTTGATTTTACAGTATTTTCCAGGCTCTTTGTAGTATAATAGAC
>ONBW01000044.1 GCA_900316165.1 uncultured Lachnospiraceae bacterium
CCAAGGATCATGTTCTGGACCTTTACCGGCATCAGTATCGCAAATACCACCAGGACCTTTGCGCCAATCGTGCGAACATCACCGGATACCCTGAACAGCTGTACATATTGATTTCTAACAACTATCAGCAGCAACGAGAGAATCAGAGATCCAATCAGTCCAAGGCCACACAGCTTTTGGGATTCATCATAAGCCTTGTCATATTCATTGCTTCCAAGCCTTTTCCCGATGATAATTCCCGCTGCCTGCGACAACCCGCTCAGCGCTCCTATGGTTAATCCCTGAACAGCACCAGTCAGTGACATGCCAGCAAGTTCATTTGTACCCATATGGCCATAAACGTACGTGTTTACGCTCTGTCCCATCGACCAGAACAGCTCACTCAAAACAACAGGCAGGAGCATCATACAGTACTGCGAATATCCATCCTTCCCAAGGTTAATAGAGATATGGATTCGTCCACCCCTGCAACGCCAAGCTCTGGCGCCCCAAAATTACCAAAGATCAAGCAATAATTCAAAACCGTGTTGAGCAGAGCTGAGAAAATCCCTATATAAAGAGGCCATGTTGATTTATCTCTGCATCGCAGTGCAGTTCCCAAGATGTTACAGATGCCCAACGGAATGAATGTCCAACTAATAATTCCGAGATATCTGCTGCCTTTCGTTATTACCTGCACATCAGTTGAAAACAAACCAGTGAACTGATTCCGGAAAAGGTTGAATACAGAGAAAAAAAGCACGCCGGTTAGAATCATAACCAGAAAGTTGATGCATATGCTTCTCTCCTCGGCAACCCTGTTATGATTGCCTATATACTGCGAGATCATGATTCCGGTGATGGTACTGATCGCACCAATGACAAAAGCATAAATAAATCCGGGCTTTCCGGCAATTTCGACCGCAGCAACACTTTTTTCCCCAAGCTGTCCTACCATGATCTGATCGACCATAGAAAAGGAAGATTGCAGCATAGATTGCAATGCAACGGGTATGGAAATTCGCATCACGTTTTGTAAAGAGTCTCCTTTCACAAGCGATCTTGAATGGAGGGAGGCTCTGTCGTTTCTTGATGACAAGTATACTTCTTCGGAAGCTTAAAAACTACCCCTCCGACATTCACCTTCTTTGTCGCAGTCTTCGCGTAAGCGTCGAGCTGCAGCGCAAGTGATAAAACGCCGACAGTAAGCATAAGCGCCATGATGATGGCAGTGGTAAGTTTTCGTTTTGAGTGCATATTATCCTTTTTCAAAACGATTGACGTAACAGTTTCATCCTACATCTTTTAACTATTATATACAAGCTGCCAGTACTGTTTTTTTAACAAAGCCTTAATATATTTTGTCACGCCTTACAAGTGAACAAACCGTCTCTATATGCTCCGACGCGAACGGGAACATGTCTACCGGCTGAATTTTTTTCACCGAATAGCGTCTACGGAGTGTCTCAAGATCTCTCGAGAGAGTCTCCGGATTGCAGGATATATATACGATTTTTGACGGATAGAGCTTAAGAAGTGACTTCAAGAACTCTTTGCTGGCGCCGGCTCTCGGCGGATCCATAAATACGACGTCAGCCTCTATACCCTTCTCGCTAAAAATCTCAGCAGCATCTCCGCAGATATACCTGGCATTTTTTACACCGTTGGCCTTTGCGTTAAAGACTGCGTCCTTAACTGCCGACTCATTATTTTCTATTCCAAGAACAGACGAAGCCTTATCCGATGCGCAGATTCCAATCGTACCAATGCCACAGTAGGCATCGATTATTTTTTCTGTACCAGAAAGGTCTGCGAATTCGACCGCAGTCTGATAGAGTTTTTTCATCTGCTGAGGATTTACCTGATAAAATGAAAGCGGCGAAAGACGGAATTTTTTCCCCATAACCTTGTCGGTTATGTACTTTTCTCCCCAAAGCAGCGTAAGCTCGTCAGTAAGGACTAAGCTGTCGGTCCGCTTATTTATATCGAGATAGATGCTTTTTACCTTTGGGAAATTCTTGGTTATTTCCTCTATCAGGTGATTTTTGCCGGGAAGAAATGAATCGGCACTTACAAGAACAAGCATCATATCCCCTGTTGCAAAGCTCTGGCGGATGAAGATATAACGCAGGCTTCCGGTCTGGGTATCCTCGTCGTAGACTTTTATTTTTAGCTGAGGAAGAAGCTCTGCGATAAAGTGAACGAGTTTCTGGGCGTCCCTCGACTCAATCAGGCAGTCGTCCATCGAAACCACCTCGTGAGAGCCCTTCTTGTACTTTCCGCAGACTATCCGCCTGTTCTCATAATCATATGAGAGCGCATAGGTCACCTTGTACCTGTAATAGTAGGGAAAATTCATGCCGTTTACAGGCAGTGCATCTCTGCCAAAGAGATTTTCCATCCTCTTCTGTTTCAGGTCAAGTGTCGCCTGGTACTCCATGCGGATGCAGTCGCAGGAACCGCAATTTTTTTCATAGCTGCATTTCATCAAAGATGTATCACTCCAAAAGCGTTAGCCACAGCGGATACCAGAATTATAAGGCAGAAAATCGGGCAGAGCCACTTAATCATAAACTTAAATATTTTTTCTCTGACAAACTTGGCTCCGCCAAGTCTGACTTCCTCGTCTATTTTGTCAAGACCGATCTCTCTTGTCACAAGAAGACAGGTAGCGACAGCTGCAATCGGCATCATCACTGAATTCGTGATAAAATCAAAGAAATCGAGGAACTGCATTCCGATTATTTTTACCCCGCCGAGAACTCCGTAGCCAAGGGCTGAAAGTGTTCCAAGGCCAAATATGACAATTCCAATTACGACAGTCGATTTTTTTCTGCTCCATCCGAGCTCGTCTTCAAGAGTTGAAACCGCTGACTCTGTCAGAGCTATCGATGATGTCAGCGCCGCAAAGAGGACCAGCATGAAAAATAAAAGTCCAAAAATTCTGCCTGCCGGGAATGACGCAAAGGTCTTCGGCATCGTGATAAACATCAGTGATGGACCTGCGTCGAGATTTTTACCGGCGTTGGCTCCTGAAAAAGCGAACACAGCCGGGATTATCATAAGGCCGGCAAGGAAAGCGATAAGAGTATCGAAAACCTCGACCTGGTCAGTGCTCTCCTCGATTGAAACCTCTTTTTTCATGTAGCTTCCGAACGTGATCAGAATTCCCATCGCGATTGACAGCGAATAGAACATCTGCTGCATAGCCGTAACTACAGTCATCCATGAAAAACGCTGTGTGCTTGGCACGAGCAGATATTTGATTCCAGCGCCTGCGCCAGGTCTCGTCATCGTGTAGACGCAGATGATTACCGCGAGCACGATAAGAATCGGCATCAGAATTTTCGAAACACGCTCAATGCCGCCCTGCACTCCCATATATACGATAACTATAGTAAGCAGCGCAAAAATGATAAACCACCACTCAGGTGAGGTTCCACTTATAAACTGTGAAAAATATCCGTCCTTCGCTACTTTTGCAGCAGGCTTTGTGATGTAGTCTACCATGTACTTAAGCACCCAGCCGCCGATTACAGAATAATACGGCACGATTAAAACAGGGATTATCGCATTTATCCAGCCTCCAAGCCTGTATGACTTCTTGCTTGAGAAATGCTTGAAGGCGCCAACCGGGCTCTTCATGCTCATTCTTCCGATGGCTGTCTCTGCCATGATCATCGTGTATCCGAATGTCGCTGCCAGAACAATATAAACAATCAGAAAGGTTCCGCCACCGTACTTAGCGCAGAGATATGGGAACCTCCAGATATTTCCCAGACCTACTGCTGCTCCTGCAGCTGACAGCACGAAGCCCAGCTTTCCTGTAAAACTAGCCCTTTTCTTCATCTTTTTCCTTTTCCTTTCCAAAAAAAATAGAGCTGTGCGGACACAGCTCTACTATTATACCATAGAAATATTTCGTGCGCCACTACTAGTTATTTGCCGCGTCGTAGCCCAGCTTCAGGCAGCCCATGATTCCCTGGTCATCATTGAGACTTGCCGGAACGATGTAGTGATCCATATCAGAAACTGTAGCATTCTTTATGTATCCATTCAAAAGCTCAGCCGTCTTTTTTCTGACAAGCGGGAACAACTGTGTCTGGTGCATAACGCCGCCGCCGAGAATGATGATTCTTGGAGCCAGGAAAAGTGTTGTACTAGCCATGCACTGAGCCAGATAATATGCTTCCAAGTCCCAGACCTTCTCATCATCCTTAAGCTCTATTGCCTTCCTGCCCCAGCGTTTTTCTATCGCAGGACCTGCTGCCATGCCCTCAAGGCAGGCTCCGTGGAATGGGCAGATTCCCTCAGGCATAGGATCATCCTCTCTTACACGAAGCAGCATATGACCAGCCTCCGGATGCATAGCGCCATGCACGAGATTTCCGCCACTCATAATTCCGGCTCCGATTCCTGTTCCGATAGTGTAATAAACAGCATCCTTTAGTCCCTTAGCCTGTCCATAAGTCACCTCACCAAGAAGCGAACCATTCACATCCGTATCGAACCCTACCGGCACTCCAAGTCCCTTTGAAAAATAACCGACAACGTCTGTATTCATCCACGCCGTCTTAGGCGTCGTCGTGATATATCCGTAGGTATCTGAATCCTTATCGAGATCGACCGGTCCGAAGCACGCGATTCCCAACGCTTCTATATCCTTACCTTTGAAATACTCCAAGAGCTTTGGCATAGTCTCCTCCGGCGTAATCGTTGGAATCGAAACCTGCTCATAAATCTTTCCAGTCTCATCGCCGATGGCACAGACCATCTTCGTGCCGCCAGCTTCAAGTGCCCCAATCTTCATAATGATTTCCTCCTTCATATGTCAACAATAAGCTGCTCTTGAATATGGGATTTATAAATTCATAAGCCCCACAAAGACAGCTGTCATCATACACAGATTATAGATTTTATTCTTATATACGTCAATTGGCTTTTAATTTTTCAAAATTTAACAAAAAATGTGCTTGACATTTTCCCAAAATAGTGTATGATAATAATCAGTAATGATAATCATTACTAATAAGGAGTGCTTGATATGAAGAGATTTTCAAAACGACGCCAATGCATTCTGGATAATCTCGAAAGCAGAAAAGATCACCCAACAGCAGATATGGTTTATCGTTCTGTCAGAGATCAGATCCCGAATATCAGCCTCGGAACAGTTTATCGTAACCTGAAGGACTTGGCAGATGAAGGAGTGATCATCTCCTTTACACAGAACGGCAAGGAGCATTTCGATGGTAACAACCACCCGCATATGCACTTATGCTGCAGCGTCTGTGGGAAGATTGAGGATCTGCCTCTTAATGCTGAGAAATACGCCCCCAAAAGCGATCCGGATTTTATGATAAGAAACGTGATCATCCAGGGTGTCTGCAGCGACTGTATCGCAAGACAGACAGAGGATGAAGTCCTGGAGGCTTGATTATGATATCTACTCTTCCACTCGGAAGAATTGATATATGAAACAGGTATGTATTAATAGCTTTTATTTTTTAAGGAGGTAACTATTATGGCAAAATGGGTATGCAGCGTATGCGGATATGTTTATGAGGGTGAGCAGCCACCAGCACAGTGCCCTGTATGTAAAGCACCTGCAGAGAAGTTCGTAAAGCAGGAAGGTGAGATGACCTGGGCTTCAGAGCATGTAATCGGTGTAGCAAAGGATGTTCCAGAGGACATCAAGGCTGACCTTCGCGCTAACTTCGAGGGTGAGTGCTCAGAGGTTGGTATGTATCTCGCTATGAGCCGCGCTGCTTTCCGTGAGGGATATCCTGAAGTAGGTCTTTACTATGAGAAGGCCGCTCATGAAGAGGCTGAGCATGCCGCTAAGTTCGCAGAGCTTCTTGGCGAGGTAGTTTCACCTTCTACTGAGGAGAACCTTCGTGTAAGAGTTGAGGCTGAGAACGGTGCTACTGCTGGAAAGACTGATCTGGCTAAGCGTGCAAAGGCATTAAATCTTGACGCAATCCATGATACAGTTCATGAGATGGCTCGTGATGAGGCTAGACATGGTAAGGCTTTCGCAGGTCTCTTAAAGAGATATTTCGGAAAGTAATCCTACTCTCCTACCACTAATTTCCATATAGAAATACGCAGGGCCCCGCGGGGCCCTGTTTTTATGTCAAGTAGGAATACAGCCCTTCACATCCAGCCTTAATCTCCGAAAATGCCTTCTCGAAGTCTCTTGTATACCACGGGTCTGCTATCTCCGTATTCTGACCGGAATACTCAGATAAGAGATGGATTTTGGAAGCAAATTCTTCTCCACAAATCTGATGTAGATAATACAGATTTTCTGAATCAAAGCCAATCAGGAAATCATAATCCTTCGCATCAGCCTTTGTAATCTGCCTGGCGTGGTGATTTCCAATTGGCATCCCATGCTCCCTGAATACTCTCTGCATAGGCGGATACATAGGATTTCCGATTTCTTCTGTGCTGGTTGCAGCCGAATCAATGACGAAAGAATCCTCCGTGGCGTTTATTTTTACCAGCTGCTTCATGATCTGCTCAGCAGCCGCACTTCTGCAGATGTTGCCGTGACAGACAAACAGTTTATTTATCATCAACTTCTCCTGGTGTTGTCAACACAAATATCGTAATCAATAGACATTATTATTTCAGATAATCCGGTCTCATCAGACTTCCCTCATCAAAAGTGTACTCCGGGGTATGAAATGGATATGTCACCTCGTCCTGATAGTACCAGGGATCATCCTCATGCAGGTCATTTTTTAAGACGTGGAACTGCTGGGCCGGCATATAGCCCTGCGCCAGGAGAAAAGCCTTCTTACCATCGCGCTCGCAGGTGTCAACTACCATGACCACGTGTCCAGGTGAACCGCCTCTGATAAAAATATCCCCTATCCTAATATCCGAGATATCTATCGGAGATGACTCCTTCTCAAGTGACAAGGTGCTTGCAAAAGTAAAAACAGTATCCAGATATCCCTCAAACGTTTCATCCGAATCCGACGCTTTACCGCTATTAGCCCAGGCCACCTGATTGCCATTCACTGAAATCCGCTTACCGCTCTTATAGTCAGGCCAGTCACATAGGAATCCATTTACAAAATGAAACGCAATCTTGTCTTCCTTCCCCGACGCCCTCAAATATTCCGCATATACACGAATAACAGAATCGGCACACTGCTGCAGATCTTTATCACCAAGATGCATAGCAAAAACGCACACAGCAGAATCATGCCCCTTCTTCTGACCATTGTAAAGAAGTACCGGACTGCCATCCGGCATGAGCTTGTAATTTCTCAAAAAATCACCAAGGCTGCCATCCTTTTCTTTTGTGCGCTCATACCCTTCAGGCACCTTTATACGAATCTGAAGCGTTTCACCATCAGCATCAATAAGCGAAGGCTTTTTCTCCTCTTCAGTCTTTTTCTTCTCATCAGTTGACTTCTTTTCTGTCACTGTGATCTTTGCAGTGTCATCAGTTTTCTTCTCCTCTTTACCCCGCATGAGAAAAATACCGACAACAGCAATTATGCAGATCAAAATCAGAAAAAAACCTGCTTTTCTAAATTTTTTCATCTCTTATCCTCGTTAGTATCAAATCGTAACCTTCCAGAAACCATCCTTTATAGAATGCGCATCTTTTATCTTCCTCTTTAAGGTCTCTTCATCATGATATTCTGTAAGCTCTCTGTTTTCAAGAGAATCATATACGACGAGTTTCCTGTCGGGATGCTCATCTTCAAATATTCCAAGCGATACCGGCTCAGCAGTCCAGACACCCGGGATATACAGATTCTCACGCGATGTAATGCTGACCGGAGTCTGCTCTGCCCACTGTTTCACCTGTTCAATGCTTACCGGATAATAGTTATTAGCATCGACTCCGACATCATATCTCCTGATACCAGCCTTGATATTTGCCTCGTTGTATTCCGGCCCGGAATGAATATGTCCATGAAGCATCACAGAACCAGCCATAGCCTTCGGCCAAGACAGCATCGGGAAATGCATCATGATGATATTCATATTATTGGCATTCATTTTTTTGTAATACCCTACCGACTCAAACAGGGATTCATCATACTGGCACTTCTCTGGTTCCCCTGTCACATCGTGATTTCCCAGAAGAAGATATTTCCTCCCATGAAGCCTTTTTACCAATGCGTTAGTCTCCTCGGCAGTGATGTGATGACTTACGTCACCAAGAATAAAAAGCCTGTCATTTGGACCAACACATTCATTAATGTGATGTATAAGGGCATCATCCATATCCCTGTAATCCTTAAAGGGCCTGTTCTGCATCTTTATCACGGACTCATGCCCGAAATGCAGGTCAGCCGTAAACCATATCATCTGGTAATTCCTCCAATATTTATATATCAGTGATTCATGACTTCCTTTTCCGCCTTACACCTCAGTCTGACATAGTCTGCGTACCAGACGCCTTTTTCACGGAGCTTCGGTCTGAGTTCCTCCACAGACTCACGAATAATCTGCTCAGACTCTGATGTGTCGATTCCCTGAAATGGAGCTTTGACGAACATTTTTATCCAGTCGTAAAGACCGTCTGCTCCATCAAGCTTCGTCTTTCTGTCAAAAAGCAACGCTGTTCTCACCAGAAATCCAGCATTTTCCATAAGAGATGTGTACTCTCCTATCGTCGGAAAATAAAACGGGAACCTGTACTCAAGCCCTCTCTTTTCGAAAGCCCGCCGAAGGCTGCCATGGATCAAAGCATTATTGCCTTTTCCGCCCATCTCAAAGACAAACTGGCCACCTGGTTTAAGTGCCCTGCAAACACACCTAAGCATATCCGGCTGCCGCTCCTTATTTATCCAGTGAAACACCGCATTTGAAAAAACTACATCTACCGGTTCGTCCACTGTGAAGTCACAGGCATCTCCCTTGAAAAATTTGATTCCCTTATAATCTTCCTTTGCCTTCTGTATCTGGCTCTCGGAATCATCCATGCCGATCACGTCAAAGCCATCCTGGCGCAGCTCGGCAGTTAATTTTCCACTGCCACAACCAAGGTCCAGACAGCTCATTCGATAATTCTTTCGGTCAATCATATCAATCAGAGCACTGCCATAGTCAGCCACAAAAGAAAAATGTTTAGAATAGTTATTTGAATCCCAAGTAATATTACTCATCTAAAAACGTCCACACCGTAATCTTTTGGTATTTTTCATCATATCTCTCAATTAGCAGCATACTGTCATCATATTTTTCCAGTACAAAAGTATGGACAGTCCCATTAAGCCTACTACGTCATTTATCTTTTTCCATTTGAAGCCACATATGTACTGTCGCAGCATCTGAGTCAACGATTTCTGCTATTTTATTCTCAGACATATTCATCTGATACAGTTTGACAGCTACTTCCTTCTGTTTTTCCTCTCGCCCGGTTTCTTTTCCTTTTTTTATGCCCTTTGCTATTCCTTTTGCTATTCCTCTGTTTTCTACTTCATCAAGTACTTCACACATATTCGTCGGACCTCCTTCCTTCGTTTCACTATTGCAGGCCTCTTCAAATCTGTTATCGTTGGTAAGCACACTCATGAGATTCAGAATTTCTCGTACATGAGTGATGGTCTCTTTACTTGGCTCATACTTCTTGTTCTTTCTTATCTGCACGAAATAGTCCGCTATAATTTTAAAGTCGCTTCGGAACATGCTCACCTGCTCATCAGTAAGCCAGGCAATCTCAAACAGATTTATCCGGTAATCGGAGACGTATCTGTCTAATTCATCTGGGATCTCAAGACACTGCTTTAGATTGACAGGATGTCTCCACCTGTGATCATGTCCGAAATACAGCACCAAGGTAACAACCGGATATCTGGAAGATTTCTTTTCTGAATTAACAGTATTAATCGTACTGTCAGTATTCATTTCATTGCGGTATGATGCAGCATCGTAGCTTAATACCCGAAGCGGCATATCCGGATCATCAACAGTCTGATTCTCGAATCCTATAACCGAAAGCCTGATTTCTCCATTCTGCCAGTATTTAACTGTATCTCTCTCCTGACCATGAATCTTCGAATCAGCCTTGTAAATAGAATTCACATCAGCATCCTTGACATCACTCTCGCAGATAACCTCTCTGCCATCAAAAAGCAGCCCATTTACTATATCCGCGAATACATCCGAATATCCCTCAAGCGTCTTCTCTATTTTATCTTTTTCTGCCATCGTCTCTTCCCTTCATCAGTTGTCTGACAATTAGATTATACTATCTGTCTCCAATAATTTCAATCTAAAGGAACCTTGCGTTATCAAATGTAGCATATATAGAAAGCAAAGGAAAGAGGTTTAGGCAATATTTAATAAGCTTTTAATATTCAGTTTATAAAGTTTAGAATTTGGTAATTTTTTGTTTAGAAAGTTTATAATCCCTTAATATTTCTATATTCCCTTATTTCTTACCTGACTTTAAGGGAAAAATCAATGAGTAAGGGATTATCACATCATTCCCACCCATAATGATTGCCTGTATAGAATTTAGTGATATAATTCTGATATGTAAGCTTAAAACAATAAGAAAACAGAGGAACATTTATGATACTTGACAGGAAAAAAGTATGCAGTACTTTTAAAAAATATACCGACAAATATGACCTTTCCGATCCAAAAATACAGCTGAAGGCAGTACACACATATCATGTGGCTGAAAATGCTGATGCGATTGCCAGATTCCTTAATCTTTATGAAAATGATACAGATCTTGCCTGGCTTCTTGGAATGCTGCATGACCTCGGAAGGTTTGAACAGATCCGGAGATATCAGACCTTTAATGACAGCCAGTCTGTATCCCATGCTCATCTTTCATGCGAAATACTGTTTCCTGAATACTATCATCTTGATAAATCTTTCTTCGAAAATATGCCAAATGGCTCATTTGGACAGATCAGCGACTTCATAGAAGAAGCTTCTGATGAAGAGTATGATCTGATAAGAACCGCTATTTGGGAGCATTCATCTTACCGTATTCCTGATGACCTGAATCCCAGACAGAAGATGTTCTGCGATATAATAAGAGATGCTGACAAAATAGATATCTTCCGTGTAAATGTGGAAGAATCTATGGCAGATGTCTATAATACTGATGAAAATGAAATAATCAATTCAGGCACATCAGACAAAATAATGCAGGCGCTAAAAGAGCATACCTGCGTAAAGCGTGATCCTGGCTTTACCATGTCATTCGCCGATCATATGCTAAGTCATGCCTGCCTGGCATTTGAACTAGTATTTCCTGTCAGCCGCGAGATCACAAACAAGCAGGGGTTTCTTAAAAAACTAGCTAACTTCAAAAGTGATAATCCAACAACTCAGGCCGCTGAAGAGATGCTTCGAAAAGAACTGTCTGATCTAGGATATAGTGTTACAGTGTCTCAAGAATAAGTGGCAGCATGTAGAATGGATATTTCTTCTGAAAATAATCTGCCTCTACAATACATCTGGTTCCGTTTTTTTTAATTGTTAAATCAATTATAGTACCGATTTAGCAAAGTTTTAAGTCGCAAAAACTACCATTTTATCAAAATCTTGAACATCAAAAACTACCGTTTTAGCAAAGAAATCGATAGTGAAAAACAATCACAGATGTGGTATCCTTTACGCATGGATAAAGATTATTTCAATTCGATACACTGGACGGTGACCATAGGAACGAATCCTGGATTTGAGCTGGAAAATCAGGAGATTATGGATTACGGGAAGTTTGTGGCGCTTTTTCAGAGAATCAGCGAGGAAGAGAAAAATAAAAGCGGAGTCTGGATTACTGCAGTCGTTACTCCATCAAGGCTAGCATACCGTCACAGCGCAGGCTGCCCGATTAGCGGCGAATACGCGTACACTCTGACCGGCAGCTGTAATACGGAGTTTGCGACTGTTGACGACTATGTACCAGCCTTAAAAAGAGTGCTCGCGAAATTAAAAGATGAACTCGGACAGGTGACATTTACACTTGAGATAATCCCAGCTCATCTCGTGTTCTACAATGATGAGCCAGGATATTCGGAATTATAAATATTTGTACCGACATTTGTACCGACATTTACTCCGACATTTGTACCGACATCCCTCAGAACAGATCCAGCGTATTCGTCAGATATATCTCTTCGCGTACCTTCAGCTGATACTCAGGCTTTGTCAGGTAATAAAGAAGGAACTCAAGTATCAGTGCGCTCCCGAGGCTGCGTCCTTCGATCTTGAAGTTAGAAAAGCCCATCGGGAGATATTTGTGAACTATGTCTTCTATACTGATAAATCCGGGATTTTCCATAGCCCTTGAAAAAGTATACCCCTCTGCTGCCCAAGGTGATGGACAGGTGTGATGCTCCTCTTCTCCCAATGCCAAATGGCTTACCGCTTCATAGCATTCTCTTCGCTTACTGCAGCCGAAATCACAGCACTCATTGCAGAGGAATTCTGTCTTGTTCTTCTCTTCCTGGGAAAGCTCAGCCAGCTCATTGAATTTTTTGTTCAGCCTGAAATCAGCCACCACATACTTGAATTCCGGCCTGTCCAGTTCATTTTTTAAATCACCAAAATCAGTAAGTGTCTTCGTAGTCGATGATACCAGATAAAGCTCAGGATATTTTTCCTGCAGATAAGCTGTCAAAAGCTCCGAGTGAACAATAACACCGCTTTTATTTTTCCCAGAGGCAAACATTCTGCACAGGTCATTGCAACGCTTATCCGAAAGATGCTCTTCCCGAAGCAGACTGTTGCTGAATGTGAGCCTTGCGCTGATTCCGTACTTAGAAGTGAGCGCAAGTACGTCCTCAGGAACAGCATCAGATTCGCTTATTCTTCCACCACCCCAGATACAGTCAGCAGGCGCACCGTAGATAGAGCCAATCCTACACCACGGATAAAAATACTCTCTATGGTTAAAAAAGAGCGGCAGAAAGAGCTTGTACAGCTCATAAAATTCAAATAATCCCGGCAGATGATACACTGCCACCGGATTTTTAGATTTCGTCCCAATCATCGTCTAATTCACATTTCAAAAGATGATTTTGAATACTTTGATTTTCTCTCTCCTTTAGATCAACCCCTGTATCAGTCTCAAATTCTTTTCTCAATTCATCTTTTCGATTTTTTGATTTATTTTTATATGTCTTATATGACATATCATATTTGACAAAAAGCCACTGCGTCAATGTTCTTGCCTTATGATAATCTTCACCCTCGAAATGTATCCTGACTGTTTTTGAAGGTCCTGTGACAGAAGTGTCATATTTGGGAGTATTGACAAATTTATTCTTTGGCTTCTGAACTCTACTCAAAACGTAATCTCCATTAGTCTATTTCATCATTCTGGAATCTCGACAGGTGCTCGTACGGAAGGATCTGTCTGCCGCGATACAGCCCGCAGCCGTCATTTATCAGGAAATTGCTGGCCGCTGTGAACATGTTGACATCTACCTTTGACAGGTCAAGGTTCTGGAGATTTACCACCCGCTCATAAGCTTCGTCAAAATAAACACACTGCCCTTCCGGAACAGCCTGTCTCCTGGCCCTTTCTTTTTCCTGAGCTGCTTCATAGGCTTTATGATTCGCAATGCCTATCTCTGCAAAATCATCCATAGACTTGGTCCGAAGCTGCACCTCGGTATAGAACCGCGACATATTATCATACAGCGCGATGTGAAGCGACTTGTAGCCCACATCCTTTGCGTTTGCGATGTAGTCCTTGTAATACGGCCTGACATTCTCATCCATCAACTCAGACTGGTTAGGAAGCTCCTTATCCGATAATTCTGGTGTGAAACCAAGTTCCTCCAGAAAATCAGGAAGCTTGTTTGCTATCTCATAAAGTAGATGGAGCTCCACCTCATCCTGATCATCCCCCGGCTTCAAATGGCATTTCGGCATGGAAATGACTATCCTGTAAGCGATCAGGTCCCTGAACCTGTTGACCTGATTTTTGATGGCTGATAGCGGCGGAAACTTGCCGTGCTCCTGATAAAACTCATAGATAAAGCTTGAGATATAGCCGTTGTATTTTTCCTCGGCCCTGATCAGAGATTTTATCCTTCCGTGAAAAGTAAACGCCAGATACGGATACTGCTGAGCCATATACTTATAAAACTCTCTGATTCGCTGAGACTGCGATGTGAGGAAATCATTATGCTCGAGCATATCTATCATCTGAAACAGGAAGTTTGCATGGGCAAAATCCACCTGATTTCCCGTCTTTTTAGCACTCCTCTGCAGATCTGCCGAATAGCAGTGCAGAATTTTTAGAACCGTATCTCCCGAATATAAATAATCTGTCAGCTGAACCATAATCGTATCCTTCGTGGCCGCGGATTCCCCGCATAAAAAATTAATCTATAGGTGCGATTATACATCTTTTTTGTATAAATATAAAGCCTCCCTCGTCTGGCTGGGCGAGGGAGGCGTCTCTTTCAAATACTACGCCACCGTATTATATCTCGTGTAGACATATTCATAAATCTCCTGTCTGTAATGCGAGATGCTCACCTCGTCATAGCTTTCAGGAAGTTCTTTCCATAATGTATCACGAATCAGATTGTCAACAGCTGCTTTTGTCTCCTGCTTGTCTGTCCAGTGGTCAAGCTCTGCTATCTTTGCCTTGACCTTCCGAAGCAGGTCAACTGCTACTTTTTTTAGCTGCTGAATATCTTTCTTACTCAGGTCATCCCTAAAAAGCATATCATAGAGCGACAATTCCTCATCGCTTGAAAATCCCTCACGGACATAGCGTTTCGTTTCCTGGGACATACTGTTTGCGAGATTCATCAGATCAATAAACGTCTTCTCGATAGTAGCACGATCCTGCTCCTGATTATAAGCATCGATAATTTTCTGATACTTCTCATAAAAATCAACGCGGTCCGGATTGGTAAACATCATGCCTTTTAATCTCTGCTGAATCAAATCGTCCAGATCTTTAAGCATAAGGTTCTTATTTTTTGCACGGGCAAATTCCTTCTGAAGCAGATCAAAATCAATAGCACTGATATCCCATCTCTTTGGCTCGTCCTGAAGCTTGTTCGGTACATCATCTATTGAGACATAAGAGCTGATTATCCCATTTACCTGAACCATCAGATCAGTTGTGTCTACATGCCTGCGTTTTTTCATAAGCTGCCTGTGGATGGCTGTAACAGCATCATACTCTTTCCATGTAGACTTACTAAGGTTATCATGATTAGCATATTTAACCATCCGCTCCAATTCAGAAGCACAGGTCGTAAACGTCTTTCTATCTTCCAGCGAACCACTGACAGCATCAGCAGCATCCTGCAGGCACTGAATTTTATCAAAATCATCTGCATCGATCAGATCCTGAAGCTTAAAATTCTTCTCTGCAAGGAATTGCTTTGCCCTCTTAATGGTTTCAAGGATTTTTTCGATTAATTTTTCCTTGTCTATCGTAGGATCAGTTCCATTTGTTCCGCCGACATTTGCAGTATAATCAGCAAGAGCCTTTCTAAGTGCTTTTACAATTCCTATGTAATCAATAATAAGACCATTGCTCTTTCCCTCGGCTACACGATTTGCTCTGGCAATAGTCTGCATCAAAGTGTGCGCCTTCAACGGCTTATCTAAGTACAGGCAGGACAGACATTTCACATCAAAACCAGTCAGCCACATAGCACAGACAAAAACAACACGAAGTGGATTTTCCGGATCCTTGAACTTTTTATCCAACTCGCGATTTTCCATCTTTCTGCGATGATAGGTTATATCAAGATTCCATTTTTTGAATGTCTGAACCTCATTCTGTTCCTGACTTATGACAACAGCCATTTCAGTCTGCTTCATCCATTCAAGCTTGTGAGATAATTCCATCGCCTCCTGCTGTGAGGCACTCTTGATCTGTACCTTCAGATCCTCGATTGCTTTTTTCCAGTATTCCTGCACATAGTTATACATCCTGACACAGGTAACCTTATTGAGGCAGACAAACATGGCTTTTCCGCTGGTCCAAAGATCTGAATAATGCTGCACAAAATCCTTAGCTATAGAACGAAGCCTCGGCTCTGCTGTAAGCAAATGAATCTCCTTAGCCACTTCATGCTCAATCTTATCCTGCTGATCAGGATTCAGATCAGCCTGCTCTACAGCATCGAGAATCTTATCCGTTATCTCCGGGTTATGAAGATCTGCGATTTTCTCACCGCGGTTCTCATAGTAGAGAGGCACAGTCGCACCGTCTTCTACAGCACGGCGGAAATCATAGACAGACACATAGCCACCGAAGGTACGAGCGGTAATATTATCACTGGTCAAAAGCGGTGTTCCAGTGAAACCTATTCTCGATGCGCCTGGCAGAAGCTTCATCATATTACCTGCAAAAATACCGTATTGGCTTCTGTGTGCTTCGTCCGACATGATCAGAATATCATGATCAGGAATGATAGGCGTGACATCTGATTTGTTGAACTTTTGAATCAATGTAAAAATAAAACTTGGGTTGCCCTTTAGCTTCTGAATCAGGTCTTCTCCACTAGTTGCAATAAACTGTGAAGCCTTTGCTTTTCCTAAAAGTCCACAATTCTCAAAGGTATCACTTATCTGTTTATTCAGCTCTTCTCTGTCTGTAAGAATCACGATGGTCGGTGAACCTTCAAACTTACGCCGGATTTTCTGCGCAAGAAATACCATGGAATAACTTTTACCTGAACCCTGTGTGTGCCAGAAAACACCAAGCTTTCCATTATTCAGCTTTCTCGAAGCATATGCCTTTACAGCTTCATTAACACCGAGATACTGATGATTCCGGGCAAGAATCTTTGTCGTACGTCCACCTGAATGGTCAAACAGGATAAAGTTCTCAAACAAATCGAGGAAATTTTGTTTCTTACAGATACCTCTCAGCATGGTAGCGAGCGCAACGCTGCCCTGATCCGATTCCTCAAGTCTCTTCCATTCATTGAAAAATTCATACTTACTGCCTAACGTTCCAACCTTTGCCTCTACCCCATTAGACAGGATAAGGAACGCATTGTAATAGAATAAATGCGGTATCGTATCCAGGTAATCCGTATAGTTGTCCACATACGCATTGTAAACATCTACATCAGTTCTTTTAAGCTCAATGAACATCAGTGGGATGCCATTTACGAAACCGACTATATCTGTGCGGCGACGATACAGATCATCGTAAATCTTCATCTCTTTTACAGCTAAAAAATAGTTGTTCTCCGGATGCTCGAAATCAATGACCATAGCACGTCTGACATCTGTCTGTCCATCTGGCTTTTTTACTGTCACAGGGATTCCATCCCTGATAAGAAAGTACTTTTCTTCATTTATCTGTAGAAGAGAAGAAGTAGACAGTCTCTGCTCCATGAGCCTGACTGCCTCTGATATCTGGCTGCTGTCCATCCAAGGATTGAACTGTTTAAGTGCCTTGCAAAAATACCGCTTCAGAAAAATCTCACGATAAGATTCCCGTCCAAGTGTCCCATCCTTGCCCAGCACTTCTGTATTATATGCATAAACCACATCCCAGCCGAGTTCATCATGCAGGAGATTCCCGGCACTGTTCTGCACTAGAATGTTTTCGGAATAATCATAACTCATATAAGGATACCCCCTTATACCTCAATTTCTCCACTCATAAGTTTCGGAAGCAGGCGGTCGCGAGCTTCGGAAAGCATATAAATATTTTTCTGGCAGTTCTCGATTTTTAAAAACAGTGATTTCACTTTATCATGAAACTTAGTTAATGTTTCATTATCGGGTAATACAATTGGCATTGATTTTACAATTTTAGAATTTATAGCTTTTGATATAGAAGAGGTACTTCCCAAAACATCAAAATTAAAATTTGAAAGATAGCAAAATAGATACTCCCGAATAGTATCATCAACATAGAAATGAGCAATTGCTTCATTAGTTGCCATCTTTTTTTCCGCAATAGCTACCCTTCCAACAGTCAGCTTAAAACTCAATAATATTGTTCCTCTTGGAACAACTTTTACAGAGTTCCTTTTTATTGCTTCTCCAGTTAATTGTTCTTTTGTATTAAAAAGAAAAACAGCATCATTCATGTCAGAAATAGATACCCATGGGATTCCACCTTTATCAGTAAACCAATATGATTCAGATCGAGGCGGCGTTTTACCAATTGTTATTTTACAAAGCTCCATTGCCTGAATAGTTTTCCAAGTATTTGGCATTCCATTTTCTATCTCTGTATTTTCATGTCCTGGAAACCGCAAATCCACAAACCATTCCTTATAAATCCGCTGCGCTGCCTCTTCAAGAAGCTTTATCTGCTTCTGGTTATTAACAATTAATCTGTCAAAAACTTTGAGTATTTTTGCCACTGCTTTTTGTTTACAAATATCCGGAATATTAAACTGATATTCTTTAATTGCAGTAATCGCTATACGCATTTGGTTTGCTGAACCTTTACCACGATTTTGAATATAATGTATAAAATCCCTATTGAACCAAATCACGCCGCTGGCGTGAAGCTTATATTCTTGATCCTGACAGTTGCATCTGCCGGGATTATATTTTACTATGTTACTGCAGCCCTAAAA
>ONBW01000087.1 GCA_900316165.1 uncultured Lachnospiraceae bacterium
AGATATTTTTCGTCCCTCTCAGGCAGCATAGATTGCCGGGCAGGGACTTTTTTCATGCCCCTACCGCTGTGAACCGAACGAACTTCAAGGAGGTACTATTATGAAGAAGCTTCAGAAACTGGCAAAGCTTATGTCAGACCACACGGCACTTGTCGTTATAGCATTTGCGGTGGTTACGTTTATTTTTCCAGCGTGGATGGCATGGGTCAACCACGCGTGGTTTACTGATTTTGCCACAAATCGTTTTACATCTCAGACTCTTATAATCGGCGTTATCATGATGAGCATGGGAATGTCGATGACTACAAATGATTTCAAAATCTTAGCCCAGAGGCCGCTCGATATCTTTATAGGTGCGGCTGCTCAGTACTGCGTTATGCCATTCCTGGCTTTCGCTCTTGTACATCTTTTGAGGCTGCCGTCTGATCTCGCCTTAGGACTTATCCTCGTAGGCTGCTGCCCAGGCGGTGTTTCATCAAATGTCATGTCTTATCTCTGCCACGGCGATGTAGCATTCTCAGTTGGTATGACAACAGCATCAACAATACTTGCTCCTGTTATGACTCCGCTTCTCGTTTCACTTTTAGCAAGCGGCGCTACAGTACATATAAAGGCGTTCCCGATGTTCGTATCAATCATAGAGACAGTCATCCTTCCTGTAGCTGTTGGCTTTACTCTTAACGCTCTCTTAGGCAAAAATAAACGCTTCCAGGAATTCCAGAAGCTGATGCCGGCTGTAGCTGTTCTTGGTCTTGCATTCGTTGTAGGTGGTGTCGTCAATTCACAGGGCGCAAGCTTCTTTACATCAGGACTTGTAATCTTTGCAGCCGTATTCCTTCACAACGGCTTGGGATATCTGCTTGGTTACGTAGTCGGTATTTTTACAAGAATGAACAAGGCAAAGAGAAGAACCATCTCTATAGAGGTAGGTATGCAGAACGCCGGTATGGCTACAAACCTCGCTACGACTACAGCTCAGTTCGCTGCTATGCCGAATGCAGCTATAATCGCCGCTGTTTCCTGCGTATGGCATTCTATCTCAGGTACAATCCTCGCCGGTTTCTTTGCCTGGCTTGACAAAAAAGCAGAGGAGCCGCATAATGAAAAAGCAGCTGAGAAAGCACCAGCAGCTTCTAATAAGGCAGCTGTAAAAGTATCAGTTGTTTCAAAAAATGCAGCATCAGCCGATTGATTTAAGATTTTTTACAGGCGGCTGCTTAAAGATTGTTCATTAATTGAAAGGAGCCGCTTATGGTTACTATCTATGGTCTTAAGACCTGCCCCTATTGTGACTTTGTAAAGGCACAGATTGAGGGCAGAGAGGACGAATTCAAATACATTGATATCGGAACTCATGTGAAGTATATGCACCAGTTCATGAACCTGCGTGACAACAGACCTGAGTTCGACCACAGCAAGGAGATAGGCGATATTGGAATCCCTGCTTTTGTGCTTGAGGATGGAAGTATCACTTTAGATCCTGCAAAGGTTGGCCTAAAGGAGTACGATCCTTCGATGCCTTCCTGCTCGATTGAAGACCATAAGAACGGCAAAAAGGGTTGCTGAAAAACAGGAGACTGAAATGTTTAGAAAAATGAGAAGGTTTAAGCAGCAGCTTGAGGATAGCGACTCGCTTGAGGTATTAAAGAATGGGCACAGGGGAACTCTTTCGCTGATTGGAGATGATGGCTATCCGTACGGAGTGCCTATCAACTATTTTCTGGGAGAGGATGGTCACATCTATATGCATTGTGCCGCAGCCGGCCACAAAATCGATGCCTTGAAAAAATGCGACAAGGTCTCTTTTACGGTGCTAGAGGACCAGCCTAAGGAAGATGGCGATTTTGCGCTGTATGTAAAGAGTGTCATCGTATTCGGAAAGATTTCTATGGTTGAGGACAGGAAAAAAGTGTTAAAGAGTGCTATGAGCCTTGCAGATCACATCTATCCTGAGCAGAAGGAGTTCTACAAGGGAGATCTCGAGAGAAACAGGAATACAGTGCAGATTCTTGAGATTACTCCGGAACACATCACAGGCAAGAAAGTGCATGAGAGATAAATAAACAGCCACCCCGGTTTTGGAGTGGCTGTGTTCGATTTAGTCGTTTTCCCAAAACAGATCATCAAGGTTTTTGTCAAGAGCCTTGCATATGGCTATGCACAGACGAATAGTTGGATTGTAGTCACCTTTTTCTATGGCATTTATAGTCTGTCGGGAAACACCTACAAGGTCTGCGAGCTGCTGCTGGGAAAGGTCCTTGGCAGCTCTTGCGGATTTTAGTTTCAGATTCTTCATATCAATCTTCCTCCCGGTGTTCTCTTGCTCTCTGGAAAAAGACAGTGGCTGCGATTACTAAGAAAAAGATTCCCAGCGGGAGATTTACATCGGCTGCGGAAAGGCGACCTTCTGTAAGTCCATCACTTAAAATGTGCTTGATACCAAAGTACAGATTTGGTACACCGATGAATATAATACATAATGTCCACTTCTTCCAGCTTCCAGAAATGCCGAAGTATGCACCCTTTAAGATCATACAGATGACGTAAACTTCAATCATCAGAAAGCTTACCATAATCAGAGCAAAGCCACCGGTTATGGGAAGTACATCAATATCTACAAATAGTGCGGCGATGATACTCTTGAACAGTTCTATCAGGAGGGGTTGGAAGAACGACTGATATCATATCTTGCGAAGAAAAAGAATATTTCACTTGAGAAGGCCATGGATATCTATTATCACAGTGATATGGCCAGGTATATTTCTGAAGGTGCATATGGAATTCAGTACCTGGATTATAAAGTCCTCGCACAGATTTTGATGGATAAAGAATCGAATCTTTTTGAAAAATAAAAACATGCCGCCTGGTCGTTATGACCAGGCGGCTGTTAAAGTATAGTTGTATTGTAGGAGTTTACGGAAAAATTATGCCTCTTCGCCGAAGAAAAGCTTTAAATCGTCGTCTACTGTTCCGATTCCCGCGATGCCGAAGTTGTCGACAAGTACCTTTGCCACATTCGGGGAAAGGAAAGCAGGAAGAGTTGGTCCGAGATGGATGTTCTTTACTCCGAGGTAGAGAAGAGCTAAGAGAACGATTACGGCCTTCTGCTCATACCAGGCGATGTTGAACGCAATTGGAAGCTCATTTATGTCGTCGAGTCCGAAGATTTCCTTAAGCTTAAGTGCGATAAGCGCAAGAGAGTAGGAGTCGTTGCACTGTCCGGCGTCAAGAACACGTGGGATGCCGTTGATGTCGCCGAGGTTAAGCTTATTGTACTTGTACTTGGCGCAGCCTGCTGTAAGGATTACTACATCCTTTGGAAGTCTTTTTGCAAACTCTGTGTAATACTCACGGCTCTTCTGTCTGCCGTCGCATCCGGCCATAACAACGAATTTACGGATAGCGCCGCTCTTTACAGCATCGACAACCTGGTCAGCGAGAGCAAATACCTGCTCATGAGCAAATCCGCCGACGATAGAACCTGTTTCAATCTCAGTAGGAGCCGGGCACTTCTTGGCCTGCTCGATTATAGCTGAGAAATCCTTCTTCTTGCCGTACTCACCGTCGATGTGCTTACATCCCGGGAAGCCTGCTGCGCCTGTTGTCCAGAGACGGTCCTTGTAGCTTTCAGCAGGTGGAACCACGCAGTTTGTGGTCATAAGGATAGGTCCGTTGAATTTCTCGAACTCTTCCTTCTGCTTCCACCAGGCGTTACCGTAGTTTCCTGCGAAATTCGTATATTTTTTAAAGAATGGATAGTAGTGGGCCGGAAGCATCTCAGAGTGGGTGTAGACATCTACGCCTGTTCCCTGTGTCTGCTCTAAAAGCATCTCGAGATCTTTTAAGTCGTGACCTGAGATAAGGATTCCAGGGTTCTTTCTGACACCGATATCAACTGTTGTAATCTCTGGGTTACCATAAGTCTCAGTGTTTGCCTTGTCAAGGAGAGCCATGCCCTGAACACCATACTTTCCTGTCTCAAGTGTGAGGGCAACGAGGTCATCTACAGTAAGTGAATCGTCGAGTGTCTTTGCAAGTGCCTTCTGGATAAATGCGTCGACATCCTCATCATCCTCGAGAAGAGCGTTTGCGTGCTTTGAGTAAGCTGCAAGTCCTTTTAATCCGTAGGTTATAAGCTCTCTGAGTGAGCGGATATCCTCGTTCTTTGTTGAAAGAACGCCGACTGTAGCAGCCTTGGCGTCGAACTCGTCGCGGCTGGCGGTCCAGGTAGCTGCCTCTGGAAGATTGTCCTTATTCTTAAGCTTCTTAAGAAGGTCTGCCTTTACTGCAAGAGTCTTCTCGACATCCTTTGTGATAGTCTCTAAATCGAAGTTTGCGTTTGTGATTGTAGTGAAGAGATTTACTGTTACGAGGTGATTAACCTTTTTATCTACAGCAGTTCCTTCCTCACGAAGTCTTGTAGTTACAGCTGAAAGCCCCTTTGTCACATATATTAAGAGGTCCTGCATTCTGGCTACTTCAGGCTTCTTTCCGCAGACACCTGAGATAGTGCATCCGCTGCACTTAGCTGTTTCCTGACACTGATAACAAAACATATTACTTTCCATTACTTGTTTCCTCCTAAAACATACTTTTCTTTGTTCGTTGATGGTTTATATTATTCCACAGGACAGCAGTTTAGTACGTTGTCAAAACAACGAAAAAATAAAAGTTGTATGCCAGGTTAAATATAAGAATTTGTGTGAAAAATGTATAGGGGTGTTTCATGAATGTATAACTGAATAATAGGATTTTTTGAAGAAGGCCAAGTCTGGAGATTATACTCATACATATTCCAGAAATGGCCCTTT
>ONBW01000060.1 GCA_900316165.1 uncultured Lachnospiraceae bacterium
TTTAGTCGCTGATAATGATACCGAAAATGAGGTGACCTTTCAATGTTTAGTTATAACCGCAGGCGGGGATTTTACCCACAAAGTATCCCGAAGCCTCGAAAAACGGAGGAATTCATGGACATACTTGCATCATCAAACGCAGCTTATCTGCCATATCTGGCGGTCATGCTGACGTCGGTCAGGATAAATAACCCGGAGTCAGAGATCACAGTCTGGCTCCTCGAGAGCTCAGTCACAGACAAGGATCTGGATTTTTTAAAAAAATGTCTGGAAGGGCAGCACATAACGGTAAACAGGATTCATGTGGAGCTGGATGATGCGCTGACTGAGAAGCTTCCGCACACGAGGCTCTGGTCACTGGAGACTTATTATCGGCTGATGATGACGGAGCTGGTCCCTGACACTGTCGACAGGATCCTGTACCTGGACGTGGATATGGTGGTAAACGGGTCACTTAAGGAACTATGGGAGACAGACCTGGAAGGCACTGATATGGCGGTCTGTGCCGACTGTAACGGACTCACGACGGCAGACAGCATGACAGAGATCCAGCGAAAAATGCTGAAAGAAGCGCTGGCGGATAGCGATTACCACTATTTTAACGCCGGGATGTTGCTCATAAATCTGGAGCGCCTCCGGGAACACTATTCATTTGAGACATACCTCTCTGCCATGAAAGACTGGGACTACCAGATGACGGCGCCTGACCAGGATATCCTGAACTATGTGCATTGGCGCCATCTGAAGTATGTAGACTGGCGGAAATACGACTGCTTTACCGTAAGAGCATACGAGCAGGGTATGACGGTCGATGACCTTAGGAAAAATGCTACAATAATCCACTTCGCAGGTGAAAAGCCGTGGAATAATGTGTCAGTGCATTATCCGACAGAGGAGGTCTGGTGGGATTATGCGGAAAAGACGCCTATGTATCTGGATTTCCTTAAAAGCTTTGTCCATTCGGCTATGACTTCATACGAGAGTGTTGTGAATTCAGTAATGGCAGCAACCGGAGCAGCAGGAACCATTAGAGAACTGCAGGAGCAGGTTAAAAAAGACCACGACCTTCTGCTGCAGGCTTCGGCTCTGATCAAAAAACTCAGCAGCTGATATTGAATTTTAAAGGCATTTTTTGTATAATAAGAAATGGTCCGCTTGGCGGTCCTAGATTTTACTAAGGAGATTATCATAATGAGTCAGGCAAAAGTAGAAGAACATAAAGAGGAGAAGCTCCACAGAAAAGAGATCGTAAAGAAGCAGAAGAGAAACAGATTCATCGGCTGGGTAGTCGGCATCGCCATCTGCTGCGCGGCAGTGGTCTGGATCGGCTGGTCACTTTACGGAACAGTGAAGAGCTCACAGGAAGAAGCGGCAAAGGACAAGCAGACGGTAGTCACACCGGTTGACCTCTCATCGCTTACGAACTACGCCAGCAGCATCCTGAAGGATTCGACATCTTCGAACTGATCATTTTTTACAGAGACATGAACCTCTCGGTTATGAACACCGCGGCACAGGCTGCGGCGGCCACGACCGGGAGGCTTTTTTTATAGAAGCCGAGGACGAGGGCTACGGCGAAACCGATTGCGGCACTTACGACACTTCTGGTACTTGAAAAAATGGCCGGTATCGTCATGACTGTAAGACAGGTATAGGGCACGTAATAGAGAAAACTCTTGACGAAGCGGCTTTTGATCGGCTTCTGAAAGAGTACAAGAGGCAGCATTCTGATCAGGTATGTAGTTGCTGCCATAAGTATGATGTATGAGTATATTTTCATGAGGCGTCACCTCCGTCGTCTTCGGGTATAGGGAAAAACCATGCTGCAAGCGCGCTGGCTGCTACAGTGCAGATGATTATCGAAAAACCGCTGGATACTTTTGTGAGCAGTGGCAGGTAGTGGAAAGCGAGCGAAAGGGCGGCCGCCAGAATAGCTGCGATAGCCACGCTTCGCTTTTCGCGCGCGACAGGCATTACGATAGCTACGAACATGCCGTAGAGGGCGATGCCTAAGGCCGAGGAGACAGCAGCAGGCAGCAGGTTATTTGCGAACGCGCCGAAAAAAGTCCCGGCAGCCCAGCTTATGACAGGGAATATCTCAAGGCCGGCCATGTACGACGGCGAGACCTTATGCGGCTTGCTGACCGACACCGCAAATATCTCATCAGTATTTGCAAAGGCGATAAGAAGCCTTTTTCCGGTTGTGGCTTTTTTATCCAGATGCTGGGAAAGTGAAAGTGACATTAGTCCGTAGCGCAGGTTTATGATGAGCTGCGTTAAGAACATTTCTATATATGTGCTCTGCGCGAGGATCAGGTTCAGTCCCGCAAACTGCCCGGCGCTCGTGACATTCGTAAGGCTCATCAGAGTGGCGAGAGCCGGCGAGATGCCCGCCTGCGCGGCGACTATCCCGAACGTGAAACTCACAGAAAAATATCCAATTACTATAGCTATGGAGTCTTTTGCGCCCTCCATAAAATCCGTTCTTTCCATACGAGCTATTTTATCACTTCCTGTTGCATTTTGCGATGATATTATTTATAGTTTTATATAGGAGGAAGATTTTATGAACAGGAATTTTCTTAAAAAAATAATAGCGTTTCCGACGAGCTTCGTACTGATCGCGGCTCTGCTTGTATCGCCTGGCGCTCTTACAGGATGCGCAGATACAGCGAAGGTTTCGGTTGAAGCAGAAGCCAACCCGACACCGTCGGGCTTTAAGTATTCGGAAGTGCCGAAATGGGATAAGAAAACGCCATATGTGAAAGTGCATAAGAATAAGCCTTATTTTTCATCGAAGCAGCTGAAGAGCAGAAAGTCTTATGAAAAATACGGTGAGCTCGACTCTTACGGCAGGTGCACTAAGACCATAGCCTGCATCGGATCTGACCTGATGCCTACGAAGACCCGCGGCGCCATAGGAATGGTAAGGCCTACGGGCTGGCATACGGTAAAGTACGCGGGGATCGACGGGAACTACCTGTACAATCGCTGTCATCTGATCGGATACCAGCTGACAGGCGAGAACGCCAATGAGAAAAATCTGATAACCGGGACCAGGTACTTAAATGTCGACGGAATGCTGCCGTTTGAGGATGAGGTCGCTGACTATCTGCACGAACACAGTTCGAACCACGTGCTCTACAGAGTGACGCCGGTCTTTAAAGGAAAGGACTTAGTCGCCAGAGGCGTGCTGATGGAGGCGGAAAGCCTCGAGGACAGCGGGCGAGGCGTGAAGTTCTGCGTGTTCTGCTATAATGTGCAGCCGGGCGTTACGATCGACTACAGTGACGGCTCGAGCAAGGGACCCGAGTACACAGGAAGCACTCCTTCGACAAAGCAGAAGACCGAGAACAGCAGGAGCCGCCAGAACGACAGCGGGAAGCACACCTATGTGCTGAACACGAACACGAAAAAATTCCACAAGCCGTCCTGCTCTTCAGTAAGACAGATGTCAGACTGGAATAAAAAAACTGTCAGAGCAAAGCGAAAGACTCTTATAGATGAGGGCTATGACCCATGCAAACGCTGCAATCCGTAGCCTCAGATGATGTCTCCGATATCATCGACTGTAAGCACAGGTGAATAGTCAGAAATGCCAACGCGGTTTCTCATAGCGAGAAGCCGCTTATTTTTTTCAGTATCATCCAGTTCAAAGGTATTTATAAAAATGCTGTCCATTCCGACAGATGCAGCTATCCCTATATCTGAATCATAGTCGTTTCCTACCATGACACAGTCATTTTTATCAAGGCTGTATTCATCAAGGAGAGCCAGCATAAAGTGTGGGTCAGGCTTCCTGACCTGGTGCTCGGATGAGATATATATCCCGTCAAAAAAACTGACGAGTCCGGCATTTTCCATCTCCGGCATCGTGAATACATATTGCGCGTTTGAGAGAAGGTAGATACAGCAGCCCCGGCTTTTAAGGACTTTCAGAACTTTTTCAGTATTTTTATAGGCACGGCATTTTTTGCGGGAGATGATGCGGAACGCATTTGCGATATATGCAGAAAATGCTTTGAGTTCATTTTTTCCCGGTGACAGCACGGCTTCGTGCGTGTGAGGCGCCTCCAGGTATAGCCGCGCGAATACTTTTTCCAGTTCTATCTCGGGATATTCGTATCCGGTCTCCTTTGCGAGAGCTGCCTCTTCCTCTTTTACCATGGAAAGGTAAGCCTTTTTCAGCTCGGCAGGCCTGTAGTCAGCGCCGTAAACGGAGTAGAACCCGGCCATTTTTTTCCAGAGGGCAGGGCTGTTCTCGTTCGTCTCTATGTCGATAAGGGTTCCATACAGATCAAAGATGTAATTCTTGTAATGCTTCATAATGCTATCTATTTTACAATAATGTGTCCGCTTTCGCAAACATTTATATACGTTAGAAAAAAATGAATTTTACGAATATTGGAACTTTGGATTTTTTGAAAAAAGTTCTTGACTTTAAGCTCTGGTTCTAGTATAGTATCTATTGTCGTCGACAGAGAGACAGCGACAGAGATAAATAAATGCGATGGTGGCGTAGTTGGTAACGCGCGACCTTGCCAAGGTCGAGACCGCGGGTTCGAGCCCCGTCCATCGCTCTTTTGAAAGAAGTTCCGGAATGGAGCTTCTTTTTTTGTGTGTATAAGAAATAACCGTTGGTAGTCTGACATTTTTCACAGCTTTTCATTTATACCAGCCTGCTTTAGGATTCCATTGGCAGTATGCTTGTTGTTTAGTTTGGATGGAACCGGAAAACATATCCCATTTATCGGGCTATACCAGTATTCGTGGTCGCCTTTTGCCTGTCTACGCATATAACAGTTATGTTTGCGGAGAATCCTGGTCACAGCTCTATAAAAATCTGCCATCAGTCATCCTCCAGATCAGGACCTTTAGTAAAATGAATCACAAATGACTTACGTTCCATATTATTCAGGTCAATAAGTTCATCGGCACATATGTAACACTCTTTCTGCAGTTCATTAAAGGTGTCTTCCTCAGCTACAAGACCAGGGAAATCATCACCAATAGCCGTCCACCGTCCTGATTTCATTCCGCGATTACAGGTAACATGGTAGATAACGAGATCTTCAGAAGGAATCTGAAAATAATTTATTATACTGTCTTTATCTATCTTTGTGGACTTGCCTTTCTTGTATGCTACTGACCATGGTGAACCCTTACGGTGCGTAGTATCTACCAGTCTTGAAGTAGAGAACTGATTAAAGTAGCTGTACGACATGAGCAGTACAGAGAGGTCATCCTCAGATAGCCTGTTGACAGAGTAGTCTTTGTCTATGACGTCAATATTATTTTTTTTGAAACTCTTGTACTTCTTATAGACGGATGGAACAACCGGTCCATAGTCCAAAGCCTCAAAGTCCTCGTCAAAAAGCGGCTTCTTATCCTGAACCAGAGACCATGCCTGAGCATAGTACAGGAGCTTGTTTATCCGCATATTCGTGATAGTGTCATTTTCGTTATATCTCGCCATATCTACGAAAAAATTGGCGATATAAGTTGCTGAATGTTCTGCCATTCTCATCATCTCCTTTGCCCTAGTGTATCATGTGAAAAAATAACCGTCAACATTCATTTTTATGATGAAAATATAAAAACTTAGTGAAAAACAGGACGGCATATGATATAATGGAACAAGAGTTTTGAAGAGGATATAAAAGAGAGGTTAAATGGATTATATAGCGCACATATGTTATGACGGCGAAAAACGAAGAGAGCAGTTATTATATGACCATTGTGTCCGAACGGCCAGATATACTTCATGGGCACTGACTGATATAGGCCTGGTAAACTGTGGCCATTTGATAGGGCTATTACATGATGTGGGAAAGGGGAGTAGTAATTTCCAGAACTATATTAGGCATTCATCAGCGTATGATGCGTATAATAGCGGTCTGATCGACAAACCGGATTTTCCATGTCCTGTGAGAGGAAGCGTCATACATGCATTTCAGGGATGTATTTATCTCCTTGAGAGATTCCATAGAGATTGTGATCAGATGTCACAGGTGACAGCAGAGATATTAGCTACAGCAATCGCGTCACATCATGGCCTGTTTGATTGTAAGGGGCTTGATGAATCAAATGGATTTCTTCATAGACTCAGATATGATAAAAGCAAGCTGGATTATGAAGAATGTATAGAGACTCTTGAAACAGAAATTTGTTCGAAATCAGAGATAGACAATCTTTTCAATAAAGCAAAAACTGAAATCGGTAATACCATGAAGTTGATTGGCAACAAATTTTCAACAGACGGTAAATGTCTTCAATTTCAGATAAGCATGCTGGAAAGACTGATCACGTCTGCATTAATGTACGGTGACAGGAGAGATACCGAGGAGTTTATGACAGGTTCATATATTCCTGATATTGAGCCAGACTGGGATATAGATATCAGGAACTTTGAAGAGAAGTACTCGGGATTTGCATCTGATTCACTAATAAATAAGATTCGCTCTGATATGTCTGCAAAGTGCAGGGATTTTGCAGAAAAAGAAGATGGCATTTATCAGCTGGATATTCCGACTGGAGGAGGAAAGACGCTTTCATCGCTGCGTTATGCACTCTATCATGCAAGAAAATTTAAAAAGAAAAAAATTATATATGTGATTCCATTGCTATCAATAATGGATCAGAACGCAACTCTCATCAGAGAATATCTGCCAGGTGAGACAGTGCTTGAGCATCATTCAGATGTGGTAACAGAGAATATGACTCAGGATGAACTGTCAAAATATGATATTCAGAAAGACAGATGGACTGCGCCAGTGATCATTACCACACTTGTACGTATACTCGATATTCTTTTTGGTGCAAAGACAGCTGATATTACAAGGATGAGAGCATTATGTGATTCGATCATAATCTTTGATGAGGTGCAGAGTGTTCCAGCAAATATGACAAGTCTGTTTACAGGGGCATTAAATTTTCTTAATACAATATGCCATGTTGATGTGATCCTATCGTCAGCGACACCGCCGTCTTTTGATCACAGCAACTGGCCACTGTTTATTTCAGGAGAAAGACCGGTAGAATTGTCAGAAGAAGACAGGAAAGCTTTTGACAGGCATACTTACCATTTATACAACTATAAAAAGCCTGTACAGATAGATAACGTATCTTCATTTGTCAAAGAGACAGCTATGAAATACGGATCTGTAATGATAGTATGTAATACCAAAAATGAGGCAAGAACCATATACCAGCAGATTAAGGAGCACAATGATGGAGAAGTGATCGTAAAGCATTTATCAGCAGGAATGTGTAAGGCTCACAGGCAGGATGTGATCAGTTATAGTATAGAGCAGCTTGCAGAGATTCAGAAAGGATATGCGGATAAACCGTTCATACTTGTAACTACGCAGATAGTAGAGGCAGGTGTTGATATTTCATTCAGATGCGTTATACGTCTGATGGCAGGTATCGAAAATGCAGTTCAGGCAGCAGGCAGATGCAATCGAGGCAATGAGTATGGTTCGGGAAATGTCTATATCATAAATCTGGATGGTGAGGAAAAAGCTCTGAAACACCTGCCAGATATAAAAAATGAAAAGAAGGCCATGAGTGATTCAATTTCCAATGAAAATGTAAATGACTACAATCCAGAATCAGATAAGGCCATCAGAGATTATTACATTAGATTATATACGCTACAGAATATTGAATATCAGTTTTATCCGTTCGAAGAAAATGGTATGAACTATACGATAGGCGGAGTGTTGGGAAATAATCAGAGAAGGCTGGATGAAGATAGATTTTTTATGTGTCAGCCTTTTAAAACAGCGGCTGAGAAATTCAGTGTGTTTGACAGCAACTCATATACAGTTGTAGTACCGTATGGTGATTCGTTGGAGCTGATTAATGAAATAGATGTGACATACAGGAAAATAGGGTTAGTTCCTAAGTCTTTGCTTGATAAGATTAAAAAATATTGTGTGCAGATATTTCAATGGCAGATGGATAAACTCAGGGAGAACGGTCAGATATATACTGCCTGTGAAGATAGCATACTGATTGCCGCTGGACAGGCATATAACGATGAATATGGAATAGATACGGAATCAGAATATAACGTTACAGACTTTATTCTATGAGGAAGGAGACAATATGAGTCAGAATCAGAGACAGAGTGAACTCGTTGCAAGGTATATGAAGGACAAGAAAGTCACCTTCGAAGTGCATGCACACATGGCATTATTTGCTGATCCTATAATTTCAGCAGGTGGCGAGAAGACAACATACTCAGCACCAACATATGAGGCGATAAAAGGTGTCTGCAAGAGTATATACTGGAAACCTACATTCATTTGGGTGGTTGACAAAGTCCGTATTATGAATGAGATAAAAACAGAGGTGTCTGGGAAAAAACTTCTGCGTACCAATGGGACTAATGATCTTGCAAACTATACATATCTCACAGATGTAAGCTACCAGGTGATGGCTCATATTGAATGGAACGAGAACAGGTCAGAATACAAGGGAGACAGAGACTGGCTGAAGCACTACAATATCTTTGCCAAATCACTTATGAGAGGAGGAAGACTCCCGGTATTCCTTGGAAAAAGTGAGTGCTCAGCATATGTCACTCCAATAGAATTCGGCGTTGGGAAGAGCTTTTATGATGGAACAGGCAGGATAAATCTGGGCCTGATGTACCATGGTATTACATATCCTGATGAAGCATATTCAGAGGAGACTAAGGATGCGCTTACGCTGGACTTTGCTCCGGTTATCATGGAAAACGGAATTATAGAATATAAGAGACCGGATGAGTGTATTCATAAGAAAATCAGGTCAGGTGAGATGAAACAGTTTATTGAGAAGGAAGGTGAGGAAAATGGCACTGTATAATGACTTGATTCAGCTATATGATAATGCTAAGGGACATGAGCCTGAAGGACTTGGTCACATTGCGCCTATAGCCCATCAGTATGGTAGTAAGAAGCAGGTCGTTGATGTGACTATTACAGAAGATGGCAGATATGCAGGCTCAGAAATAAATGACAAAGCAGAAGGACTGACGCTTCTGGCTGTAACAGAAGAATCAGCAGGGCGGACAAGTTCAGCAGCAACTACACCGCATGCTCTCAATGACAATCTATATTTTATGTGTAGGAATAACTATGCAGGAAAAGATGGAATCAACAAATCATATAAGGCATATATTGAGCAATTAGGGAAGTGGTGTGCATCAGATTATTGCTGTGTTCAGGCAAAGGCAGTTCTAAGATACATATCGGATAATGATCTTCTGGATGATATGAAGAAGGATGGTAAGTTTGCGACAATAGACGATGACAAAGAGCTAAAGAAATATTTAGATGATCTGAAAAAATATACTGTTCGTTGGAGAGTAGTGTCAGATGATCCGGAACAGATATCTGAGACATGGAAAAATCCGGATACAATTGATTCATGGACAAGGTATTATACTGATTATCATAATAAGCATGCTCCTGTTCATGAGATTGACTTTATTACAGGAAAAGAAAGTGATATTGAATTAAATCATCCTAAGCCAGTTAATCTTTACGCTAACGCTAAGATTATATCGATTTCTACAAAGGAAGATATAGTTACAAATTTTAAGGGAGAAAGATTTTCAAATGAAAATGGTCTCCCACAAATAGGATATGTAGCTTCACAGAAAATGCATAATGCATTGAGCTGGCTTGTGAACACACAGAAAATCACATACTGTGGACGAGTGCTTGTGTGCTTCAGTCCTGACGCCGTATCTGATATTGGTGATTGTGGATTTCAGTTAAGTACACTATTTGGAGTCAGTGGTCTGGACAATAATGATGATTACGAATCATACCTTCAGAGATTTAAAAATCTTGTATATAAAGGTATAGACAAAGGACTAGTTGGAAAGCATGTTGTAATATTCATGCTTGACAGTTCCAGTAAAGGAAGATTTGCGCCAATCATGTACAAATCATTTGACGCTGATTCATATGTCAGAAGAATCTCTGACTGGTATAAGAACTGCTCATGGTACAGAAAGGATATGGAAACCGGAAATTATCTGATGAAGCCAGTTTCTCTTTCAGAAATAGTAAGAGCGGCATATGGCACTTTACGTGATAATTATCTGGATGTAAGGGATGAGATCAGGAAAGAAGAAATTGATACTTTGCTGGGAGTCGTGCTTAATGGTACACCGATTCCTGAAAGCATGATATATCATCTGGCGGAACAGGTATCACCTGAACGCTTTAAGACGGATACAGGTGATATATTTAACAGAATAATAATTGCAGCCTGTGCAGTTCTGCATTGGAAACATACAAGAGAGAAGAAAGGAGAACGAGATATGGCTCTTGACAGAGAAAACACAGATAGGAGTTATGTATATGGCAGATTACTCGCTGTATATGACCGTATTGAGAATGCTGCTCTTAATAAAAAAGGCACGAAAAATGAGAAAGGATATACTGAGCACCGGGATACCAATGCGATGAGGATGTGGACAGCATATGCGGCACATCCAAAGATGACACTGATGTCATTGCAGGAAAGGGTTCAGCCATATCTGAGTTCGTTGCCATATGGATTAAGAACATATTTTCAGAACGAAATTATGTCAATAATGGAATTAATGCCTGCAGACACAGGCAGAGATTATAAGCTCTCTCCGGAATATATAATGGGATTCTATCACGAGAGAGCAGAGTTTGCCAAAAAGACCACAGATGATAAGGAGGACTAAAAAATGGATGCTTTAAGATCAAGAATTTATTTTGTGCTGATTGCTACAGCTGAAAACGCAAACCCTAATGGTGATCCGTTAAACGGAAACAGACCAAGACAGCATTATGATAATACAGGATATATCTCTGCTGAATGCATCAAAAGAAAAATGAGAAATCGTCTTCAGGACATGGGCGAAAGAATTCTGTATCAGGCAAATGACAGATCTGATGATGGCCTTACTAATATCAGTGACAGGATCAATACTGTTGAAGGTGTAGAGGAAGCGAGAAAGAAAAAAGACAACAAATTTATTTATGACAGTATATGTAAAGAATTCATAGATGTGCGTGCATTCGGTGCAACCATTGCTCTAAAAGATAAGACATCTGTAGGTGTGCGAGGCGCTGTCACGATTCAGAATGCAGAGTCAGTAGGACCGGTTGATGTAGAGAGTTATCAGATTACAAAAAGCCTGAATGGCGAGCCTGGTGCAGATAAGGGCAGCGATACAATGGGAATGAAGCATGTGGTACGGTATGGTACTTACGTGATACGTGGTGCAGTCAATCCAATTCTCGCTGGTAAAACAGGCTTCTCTGCTGAAGACGCTGAGAAGATTAAGAAGGCATTGACAACACTTTTCGAAAATGATGAGTCATCAGCCCGCCCAGCAGGTAGTATGAGCGTAAGAAAGCTGTACTGGTATGTGCAGGAGGACGGAGATGAGGTCATTGCTCCGGAAGAAGTTTATGATAGCGTTGATATCACTGTAACAGATCCTGACGGAATGGCCAGATCATGGGATGATATAGACATAAAACTTAAGGATATTGGGGTAAAACCGGAGATTATAGTTGATAGGTGAATCACTGCGCGAACGTGAAGCGCTCATGAAATTACAGTGAGGTTCGCGCTGTGAATTATATGAGTTGAGAACGTGAAAAATATTATTATAGCGGCAAATATGTAAAAGAAGTTTGACTTCTTTTGGCGATTATATCTGAAAATCGGTCGTGATTTTATAGTAATCTTTGTATATATTTGCTGTCTCCTCCCGTGAGGGAGGGGTGGATTTAAGCTT
>ONBW01000112.1 GCA_900316165.1 uncultured Lachnospiraceae bacterium
CCAACAATGAGAACAAAAACGGAATAACAGCAAGTAAAGCGAAGGAAAGATCCTCCGCTTTACTTGTGATGCATTCAGTTCTTCTGTGAATAGTAACATCCGAAGATTTTTGTAAAATCTTCGTTAGAATATCCGGTTGTAGATATTTTTCAAGTGTGATATCATTAACTAAAGGAATGGGGATTCACGAGGGAAGCGTGTGAATGCGGAAAGGAGGACTTAACATGCTGATAAAGAAAGAGAATAAAAACTCAGTCACATGCAGGATGTCTAAGGAAGAGCTCAATGCCCGCGGGTTTAACAGTCTCGAGGATTTGATGCATGACCAGGAATCGGCCAGAAAGCTTCTGAATGAGATTATTGAGGAAGCCAAGGAGACAGTGAACTTCACTGCAGACAATTCCCAGATCAATGTTCAGATCGCAGGACTTGCAGATGGTTCAGTGACGATAAAGATCTTCTCAGACAGGAACAGTGCAGTGCGCTCTCTTATAGAGAAGTATAAGGACTTAGCACAGGCAGTGGAGCAGGAAGAGAATAAGGCAGACGAAGATAAGCCGGCCAAAAAAGACCCAGATGAAGGCGTTGAAGTAGATACCATAGCACCGCGCTTCGAAGGAAAGCAGAATATCTCTGTTATGCCTGAGGAGAAGTTCAAGGCGATGATGTCTACATTGCCGGATAATGCACCGGTATTGCTTCCGATTGCCATCTCATTCGACACCTTAGAGGATGCTATCGCACTCTGCAGACGCATCTATGCTACGAATCAGTATGCGAAGTCTGACCTCTATAAGCTCGATGGCAGATACTACCTGCTGATGGAACTTACAGATACGAAGAGCACCCTCGGGAACTCTGTATTTGCCATCTCTGAGTATTCCGGAAGAGTAGAGAGACATGGCGACGTAAAGGCACTGCTTAAAGAGCATGGCGAGGTCATAAGACAGGGCGATGCAGTAGCAATGCTTGGTTCACTTTGATTGACTGGTTTTTGATAAAGGATAAAAATGGATTACAGGATAGGAGTTATCGCCGGAGACGGAATCGGCCCGGAGATAACAGATGCAGCCTGGACGGTTCTTACAAAGGTTGCAGAGAAGTACGGACACACTTTTAACAGGACTGATATACTGATGGGAGGCTGTTCTATAGACGCCACAGGTGAGCCTCTTACAGATGAGGCTATAGAGACAGCAAAGGCACAGGACGCCGTTCTTATGGGAAGTATCGGAGGAAACACCTCTACTTCACCATGGTACAAGCTTCCTCCAGAGAAGAGACCAGAGGCAGGACTGCTGAAGCTCCGTAAGTCACTTGGACTTTTTGCAAATCTTCGCCCGGCATATCTCTACCCGCAGTTGAAGGAGGCCTGCCCTCTTAAAGAGGCTACGGCTGACAAGGGTTTTGACCTGATAATCGTTCGTGAGCTCACCGGAGGCCTTTACTTCGGAAAGAGACACACAGAGTCATATAATGGCGTCATCCAGGCGACAGATACCCTGACTTATAACGAGAACGAGATCAGAAGGATCGCTATAAAGGCCTTTGAAATCGCCAGAAAGAGAAAGAAGAAGGTCACCTCAGTCGATAAGGCTAACGTCCTTGACTCCTCAAGACTTTGGAGAAAGGTTACAGAGCAGGTCTGGGCAGACTATCCTGACGTAGAGTTAGAGCACATGCTCGTAGATAACTGCGCTATGCAGCTTGTCCGTGATCCGGCACAGTTCGATGTAGTTCTCACTGAGAATATGTTCGGGGACATACTTTCAGATGAGGCAGCGATGGTCACAGGATCACTTGGAATGCTCTCATCAGCCAGCCTCAACGAGACGAAATTCGGTCTCTATGAGCCGAGTGGCGGTTCAGCTCCAGACATCGCAGGAAAGGACATCGCAAATCCTATCGCTACTATCCTTTCAGCAGCGATGCTTCTCCGCTACAGCCTTGATCTCGATGAGGAGGCAGCAGCAGTTGAGAACGCAGTAAATAAGGTCCTTGAAGATGGAATCAGGACAAGGGATATTCTGCCACGCGACGGTTCAGCCGCACAGGTAGTAGGCTGCGCAGATATGGGTAAAGCAGTAGCTGACCGCATCTTAGGGGTGTTTCATGAATGTATAACTGAATAATAGGATTTTTTGAAGAAGGCCAAGTCTGGAGATTATACTCATACATATTCCAGAAATGGCCCTTTTC
>ONBW01000063.1 GCA_900316165.1 uncultured Lachnospiraceae bacterium
AATCTTGTAAGTGCGAGAGCCTGCACGCAGTCCGCTTGAAGAAACATTCACATTGATATTCATTGCCATCGTCTCATCCTCCATGAAAAATAATCTCATATTTTATATCGGATGAAATAAAGGAATATTAAACAGATCAAATCGATAATGTAGAAGAATATAAAACAGCTCGGCTTGAAGGGGATAAGTATAAAAGCTGTTTTTAATAAGCAAGTTAAAACTGCAACACAACTATTGTCCAGCTTAAGAAAAATTTTTTTGAAAAAATGTAACAAAAATGTTGACAATACAAATGTAATGTGATATATTACAACCATCAGATGAAACAAAACAAATTACATCAAACCAATGGAGGTAAATCACATGAAAAAGATCGCAGTTGTAGCAGCAAACGGAAGAGTAGCAAACAAGGTCATCACAGAGGCAGTAAACCGTGGCTTTGAAGTCACAGGCTTTGGCCGCAAGGATAACAACACCAAGGCAAAGAAGTATATCAAAAAGGATATCTTTGATCTGACTGCTGACGACCTTAAGGGATTTGACGCAGTAGTAGATGCATTCGGAGTATGGGCACCAGAGGATATGCCTCAGCACAGCACCACTTTAAAGCATCTCTGCGATATACTCAGCGGAACAGATACAAGACTTGTTGTGGTTGGAGGCGCTGGAAGCCTCTATGTAAACAAGGAGCATACTGTTCGGGTTCAGGATACACCGGACTTTCCGGATGCATTCAAGCCGGTTGCAAACGGAATGGGCAAGGCCTTAAATGAGCTTCGCGAGCGTAAGGATGTGAAGTGGACATACATCTCACCTGCAGGAGATTTCCAGGCAGACGGTGAGCGCACAGGCAAGTACATTCTTGCAGGCGAGGAGCTTACACTCAATGACCGTGGCGAATCAATAATCTCATATGCTGATTACGCAATCGCACTTGTCGATGAGATCGAGAAGGGAAACCACATTCAGCAGAGAATCTCAGTTGTAAGAGCATAAGCTATTTTTTAAAGCATATATATGCTGATGAAAGCCAGTCCGTATTCTGCATTAACAGCAGAACGGGCTGTTTTTTTGTTTGCCCAGGATATTTTTTTAAGAGGGATTTGCGATGTCAAGAAAAATACTTATAGTTATCGATATGCAGAACGATTTTATTGATGGCTCTCTTGGTACGAAAGAGGCGGAAGCAATCGTTTCTGCTGTTATTGAAAAAATAAAAGAATACCCAAAACAGGATGTTTACGCCACAAGGGACACACATCCTGAAGATTATCTTAATACCCAGGAAGGGAAAAGTCTGCCGGTAGAGCACTGCATTAAAGGAACCAAAGGCTGGGAGATAAAGTCGGATATAGCCGAACTCATTCCGGAAGATCATATTTTTGACAAATCGACTTTCGGTTCAGTCCAATTGGCTGAGGCAGTTAAGAAAATGAATGAAGAAGAGCCTCTTGAAATAGAGCTCATCGGGCTCTGCACAGATATCTGTGTTGTCTCAAACGCACTGCTTTTAAAGGCTTTTTTGCCTGAGGTCAGGATCTCAGTAGATTCTTCATGCTGCGCAGGTGTCACACCTGAAAAACACGAGGCGGCACTTGAAACTATGAGATCGTGTCAGATACAGGTTTGAAGTGATTACAGGTAAATCAGAAGAAAAAGTTTTCAGAAGGCATATAATGCAATCTGGACTGTAATTTGTGAGGGCAGCTATGAAAGTACAGGAGAAAAATGTTATTGTCGAGAGACTGATCGAAGAACTGGAAAAGATGCCGGATGGCTCAAGGACTTCAACCTTGATGCTGATGGGCAGGTGCGGATATGGGGAAGAATATTATTACATCTGTTAAACCCAGCAACAGCAAGGCTTTGCAGGAAATCAGTTCAAACGTTTTAACTTGTCTCAAAATCAGTGGCTGACTTATATAAGGCATCTATCGGAAAGCAGGAACAGGGAACACCCACGCCTGCCATACAATTAAATCAAGAGCAGGTATCTCCCGACTTTAGTCTGGAGAGGAATGCGACCGGAACTGTAAAATTTTCGGAGTCCCGGACATATCTTTATAAAAATACCAGCAGGAAGGAGGTATCCCATATGAAGTCCATGAAAGACCTTAAATATCATGCAGGCATAGTCCTGCGCATATATCCATCTGACAGACAGAAGCGGCTGATAGCTGTAAATTCGGGCTGCCAGAGATATGTGTATAATCACCTCGTAGCCGTCAACAATGAGATATACCGCCTTTCCAAAACTTCGGAGTTCGTACCATGTGACAGGAAACGTATAGATTACCTCAGAAGTGTAAGACACCACTCAGATATAGCAGACCAGGCGCCGTTCCTTTATGGCAGTGAAGTTGATAAATATGTCATCGACAATGCGATCATGAATTACCAGACCGCATGGAAGAACCAGAAGGAGCGTCATCTTGGAGTGCCCGTATTCCATAAGAAAGGCTATGCCCAGTCGTACCAGACCAACTGCCATTATAGTAAAAATGGCACGGGCAGCGTTCGTTTTCTGGATGAAAGCCACCTGATGCTCCCCATACTTAAACGCATCCGTTTTGCAGGCTCGAAGAAGCGCATCTGGCAGATACTTGACCGCAGCCACGAGACGGCTAAGAACTTCATCCGTATCGGAACAGTAACAGTTTCCCGAGACCCATGCGGCGATTATTACGTGTCACTGTCTCTTGCGAGCGATACACCATTCAGGGAGTGCCGTCCTAGCGTATCAGCAGAAAAGGTATCAGCAGCGCCGCATGATCCTGTCGGCATCGACATGAACCTGTCGAACTTCTGCACGATGTCTGACGGGACCGTCGTACCAAACCCGAAGTACAGGAAATCTGTCCAGCCAAAGATAGCCAGGCAGCAGCGCAGAGTATCACGCCGCCTTGAACGGGCTAAAGCTGAAGGCAGGCCCCTTAAGGGGGCGAAGAACTACCAGAAGGCGTGCAGGAAACTGGCTGAACTTCACCGCAAAGCCGCAAGGCGGAGGGAAGACTTTATCGGGCGTGTAAGCAGCGATGTAGTCAAAAACCACGACTTCATCGCAATGGAACACCTGAACGTAAAAGGACTTCTCAAGAACCACAAACTTGCCATGGCGATATCAGACGCCGGATGGTATAAATTTCAGACTGCTGTCTCACAAAAAGCGGCAGCAGAAGGAAAGACTTTCGTCCGGGTTCCGGCTAAGAACACTACGCAGAAATGCAGCAGATGTGGGCACGTCTGCCACGGCGATGAAAAAGTTATCCTTGGTCAGGATGAATGGGACTGCCCGGAGTGCTGCGCCCATAACCTGCGGGACTATAATGCCGCAGCAAACATACTTGAACTGGGGCTTCAGATAGCAGAAACAAATAGCATCTGAAACCTGAAATATGGTCATAGTTTATGACCGGCTGGTTGGCAGCTCACCAGCCTAATCGTCCCCTGACTGGCGGACCACCACTTTATATCCTGCGGGGTATTGAGCGAGTCTGCTGTATCCGGATAAGTTGTAGTATGTGGTCATGTATCTAATGTACTTAGACCACACCCCACAAGCCCCCGACTTTAGTCGGGGTGTAGTTGACGAGCGTACCGTGCTTTCAATTCAGGACGGTCGGACAACTGTACATTAAAACATGATAGTCTTTATAATATTTCTGGAATGGACAGACAGCATGTTATAGTCACCTAACAACAAACGCTGCACCCATCCGCCACCACACCATTAGCACGCACACCTGCCCCTAATCCCAATTATAGCAAAATGCGATAATTGCCACGCAAAGGACAGCATATGGCAAGCCCCCGCAGGGCACATATACAGTTTTTAAAAAATATATTGCCGTTCGTAAATATCCATGATATACTAAAAAAGCCTCTGCACGATGCAGAGACTGGTGCTGCCATAAAACGGTAGGCGGTTGGCCCTCCCTATGCAGGAGGGCGTTTATGCAACACCCTCCTGACTAAACGAAAGGAGGGATGCCCATGAGTATACTGGATTTGATGACATTCATCGAATACACTATTACGTGCATTGGTTTAGGGATTGCTATAGAGCAGTTCTTTGAGCATAAAAAATAGCCGCCCAGACCAAAGGATACGGCTATCTTTAGCTAAAAACTTGGGCCAACCGTCTATCGGCAGCACCATTTATATCTATATCATATCAGATTTCCGGGGTTTGTCAAGACACGCATCAATCCGCCGCATGGATTTCCACGAGACGCGGATACCAAGGATCTCCGACCGGCACACCACCGGCCGGGGTATTTTTTTAATGCGGTAACAGAAGCAGTGTGCCCTTAAGCCATAGAAGTCAGCCAAACCAGTTATCGCAGTTAAGGCGACAGCATGACACACCGCTACCCGTCTGCGCCAATGCCTACCCTAAGTACAGGACGCTTATTTTGGACGACATGTGATGCATAACCCGTACTCATGCCTTGTCTCAAAATTAGTGGCAAGCTTATAAGGCATATTTTTGGGCCAGAATCGTGTGAACACGTGTACGATTAGCAATAATGATCATTACATCACGCAACCCCAGCAAACATAAGGCTTTCCGGGAATCTGACCTGGATCTTTTACCTTGTCTCAAAATCAGTGGCTAACTTATATAAGGCATATCTATCGGAAACAGGAACAGGAAACACCACACCTGCTGTATAGGGGTGTACCGTGGTTTCAGTTCTGAATGGTCGGACTACTGCACAATAAAGCTTAGTAGTTTTTAGATATTTCTGGAAAGACCAGACAGAATGTTATAGCTGCCTAACGTCAAGCACTGCACCCATCCACTAATCCGCTACCATACCACGAACACGCGTATATATCCTTGAACCCAATCATAGCAAAATGCGATAATTGCCCCACGAAAAAAATTGTCTGGCTATCGACATGCGACGTTTTTGTGCTATAATCAGATATGAGATAATATATTTTTTTCATTGACATTGGATGGGAAAAGTATTATATTATAATGATTTTTAGACGAAAGGAGGAACAGGGTCATGATAAATTCTACAGAAAGGAAGTTATGCCTGAGTGGCTGGTTAAGAGCAAATGATACAGTATCTTATTTCGATCCGCTGAAGTTGCAGAAGTTCTTGTTTTTCTATGAATCGTTCATTAAGGCGACGACCGATAAAAATTATGAGTTCGATCATCTGAAAGGATATAAGCGGGGACCAGTATTCAGCAATGTATGGGGCGATTATACTAAAAACAGGACGGAGTTTAATTCTTACGCAGACAAAGCCTACAAAAACGAAGCTGATATGATAGATAATAAGGTTGCGAACAAATGCCGGTTTTTGGTCGCGTCGTTATCGGATAACGAACTGTCCAGCCTGACGCACCAGATGAACATCTGGAAATGTAAAGCTGATCGGATAAACAGAGGAGAACGTCAGGTGGCACTGTCAGATGATGACTTTAATGATGATGATAAAAAATTCATCTGCACGCTTGATAGTATGTTCCCATATGACATGACAACAAATTCTGAGATCGTCAATATCGGGCAGACGTACTTTGTTTTCAGCAAAGCTGATCATACAAAACTGACAGAAGGCCAGTTCGATATACTTTCAGCCGTATCGAACAGTAAAGAGCTTCATAATCCGGTTTTCGTCGATATCGACAATGAAGGGAGACTGATAATTGATTGACACTAAGGATGTAATAGCAATGAAAGTCCCATATCCGTCTATCAACAGTGGCATGGCTCTTTTGGCACATATGTATATATGTAGAGATCATCACGAGAACAGCTATGAGTTTGTAAAATGTCAGACGTTAAAGCCATATATGCTGACGCATAATCCAATGAGACATTTTATAGATGAAATTCCTGATATCACAAGGAATCCGTTTAGAAGACTTACAAGGATAGACTGCGATAAGATCTTTTCGACGTTTTCAGTATCTTATGCGGATGGAATGAAGACGGCTTCGAGGCCAGACATCTGCGACGAACTTTATGGATCGATCGAAGAACAGTTGGTTTTAGATGGGTACGAAAATAATGAGGTCAACGAGGAAATGCTGAAACAGTTAAATCCTCTTATAAACTGACAGCTTTCATCTGGTGCGAACATGGTGAAATGCTAAGCCCCAATGTCATGTCAGAACATGATGACGCAGCCCCCGCCTCCGACAAAATGCAAAAATCTCATTTTTTTTCTGCAAAACCTTCCCTTTTCCGTCCATATAGTATATGATACCAAATAGATACACCACCTGCCCGATACCGGGCAGACAGCCGGAGAGCATCAAGGTGCGCATCCCCGGCAGGAAGTGAGGAAAAAGAAATGAAAAGAGGAACGAAACAGTTTATAAAGCGCCTGGCAGCGGCAGCCATCGCGGCAGCGTGCGTGCTGACACTCCCGGCATCTGCCGCGAAGGCCGGCTCACCTGCATTTACTATAAATGCCAGCGCAGCGACAAAGAAGCTCAAGTATTACTCGAGCGATTACTACGATGCCGCGAGCAGGGACATGATCGATACGGTGGTGAAGCCGATCGTTCTGAGCATGGAGCAGGTAAACAAAGACGACTATTATAAAAAGGAGGCAGAAAAAGAAGGAGTAAGGGGCATCGGCAGCGACTGTATCTATACGTACCCGAGCGAAGAAGCTTTATATAAGGATGCGGCATTCAAATATCTCAAAGAGGCTACAAGATGTGACAAGTATACAGACGGATCTTATGTGTGCGAGAACTTTGCATCCACATTAGAATACCGCATAAGAAAGGGATGGGTACACGGTAAAAAAGTCGGGAATGTGGTAAAGCATAATTATCATGCAGCATGGCACGCGTACAACATAGCTACATTCGATGGAGAGCAGTACATCCTGGAGCCTCAAGGGGGATATATAGCGTGTTATAATGATGAGACGAACAAATATGACTCTTACGAAAAGATTTCTGATTCAGCGCCATCGACGATATCAGCGAGAGTATATATGATAAATCGAGGAGGGCCGTTGTTTGATGAAGAAAGGTTCCGTCTTAACCCATTGCAGGTGCTCAAGGCTCACCACCCAGAACTTTTTGCAAACAAAGCGGTCTTCAGGGAGTTCTGCGAGAACAACCCGGAGATCAGGATATGGCAGGAGGCCTGGTACAGCGCGATATATTGCAATGATCTTAAATCATCATATAAGTTTGATAAACTCATTGAATGATAGGACAACATAATAGATAAACATGGCTTGACACCTGGAAGGTCTTTCTTCTGGGTGTTTTCTTAAATGATTTTTCCTATTTTTTGTAAAACATATCCATATCGGGGCATATATAGTATGTACAAAGAAAAACAATCTCACCCGTCCTACACGAGCTGGACGGCAAGAAAGCGAGGAACAACTCATGAAAGTGAAAGAACATACGATAAAGAGGATGCTTGCAGCTGCCATGGCGGCAGCGTGCATCATCTCGGGCACTCAGCTGTCGGGCACCGTTGCCAGGGCGGAGACTGCAGCGTCTGCTGATGGTGTTACCGAAGAAGGACTTGCAAAAGGTGTACAAGGGGTAATAGATTATAAGATCGAGTCGGAACTACAGTATCTTTTGGAGGATGAAAAGAACAGTACCCCTGAGATACATTACTGCAGCATACCAGCCAGTATCGAGCATCCTACGAACGAGAATGTGAAGGACCACGTTCCAGGGGAATATTACTTCCCGACCAAAGCCCTCTGGCTGCACATTGGCTCTGATGGACAGAACGCATTGTACGCATGTGATGGGACATATAAGTATCCTATGGAATATGGTTATTTGATAGAAGAGGGAGAAAACAGGGCCGATGACAAATCTCTCTATTTTGTTTCCGACGGGATCACTGCAAAGATCGTAACGCACCCGGATCAGGAAGTGAAGTATGCGTCAGGCTATCTGTTCGCCGGTGACGAGGAGATCGTCATCCCGGACCCACCGAAACCGTCAAAGATCGAGATGAGCGAGGACGGCGGGTCGTTCTACTACAGCGCCGATTCCAGCTCTGATGGATACGTGACAGGGAAGGATACGACATATATCTCGCATGAAACAGTCGGAGAGGGGGACTGTATCTCAAAGCTTGTTATCAGGAGCACGAAAGTGACAAACATCCCAAAGAACGTTTTCAAGGGCATGTATCCGGAACGTCTCAAAAAGGGCGTAAAGATATATCTCCCAAAGTCGAAGTTCAAGAAATACAAGGCGATGCTCTTAAAGAGCCGGGACTTAAAGAAGGCAAAGCCAAAGTTCTACACCCTTGACAAATGGGATGGAAAGATAGGGAGTGACATGACCTGGATCAAGGAAGAGGGGTGGAAAGAGACCATAAAAGCAGACCGTACAGAAGCCCTGAAAGGGACTGACCAGGAAGGGAACAAAAAGATCATAAACAGATACATATACCAGCCAGACTGATAAAAAAGGGCGCAGCGTTCCGACCGGGGAGATCCGGCCGGGCGCTTTTTTTTGTGCGCAAATATAAATCGAAAAAGCTTCTCTCATATTAGAGCATAGGAACAGTAAAATGACTCTGTCACGATTTTCGTGAACAATATTAAGGAGTTTTATAATGGGCAAGTTTAAGACAGGCGTACAGACATTTTTACATAAGCATTCAATGCCAATAATAGCGGTATTACTTGTTGTTGCAGCAATCGTAGCTGGGACAGTGCAGGTCATAATTTCCGATATCAATGCGGGAAGCAATGTAGGTCATGCCGGTGGAGCAAACGATGTAAATTATCCAAAAGGAAAAGTAAAAAAGTATGCGCAAGGACCGGAGATAGCGGTAACACCCAAGGTCTATGATTATGGTTCGCTGGTTGAAAATGCAACAGGGTCATTTGGGAAAAAAGGAAGCCGCGCGATAAAAAAATATTCAGAAAAAGTGGCAGCTGTAGCCAACAACAAAAGCAAACTGATAAAAAGCGGAGACGGCTGGGATGTTCACTCAGATCCTTCGAACCTAAATAACAGCATAATCACAATTTCGAACGGCCAACGTCGTGATATGGTCGCTGCAACTATCTCGAACAGGGCAGATCATTATACTGATGGGTCTATGATCTTTATACCAAAATCAACGGTGAACAAACAGTTCGGAGATATCCATGCCTACAGTCATACGGTAGTTGGATACAAATTAAATGATAAAGGGGATACAAAGGGCAGCCATACAAAGAGCCAGCTTATCTTTGATGGCTCAGACAATGGACTTAGTAGCTTTTTTGATGGCGTTTCAGTAAAAGGAAATTCTGACTCACAAAGGACATATAATAAATCCATCCTGCAGGATAAGGTCATCGGGAGCAACAGTAACGGCATCTTCATGAGTAAGATCCGTGAAATGGAAAAGAACAATAAAAGCGCAGGCAAGAACAGCCCGCAGCTGTCATATATTGACAAGGATGGAAAAACTCATAAGTATGAGTATCAGGCATCTGATATGCTCTATATCAGTCAGCACCTGACAGAACTTCTGAAATATGCGCAGCAGAATGACAGTGCATATTCCAAGTCACTCAAATTGTTTGCTCTTGCAACAAACGTGTATAAGTCTGGTGGAAATCTATATACTTGTCCAAAAACCCTTCAGGACTATGTAAGTATTGTGACAAAAAATTCTATCAAAAACTATAAGGATAAGACAGACGACCTTAATCGGATCATGAAAGGCGATACCAAACACCTCATGCAGACAACCTTGGAAGGTAAGGACGATCCGGATGGCTCAGATGCAGGGACCAGGGAGTACGAAATGTACAAGGAGATCCTGAAGGATGGCGATATCTCTGGTAATCTTTTTGGAAATCAGACTTCAAAGACAGATAGTATCGTCGCCCAGTACATTCAGGGTGAATACAATATGTCTTATCTTGATATGCTGCTCTGCGGATATTCTATAGCATGTCATAGAGAAAGCAACAGTTCAGCTGCCGCACACGCATGGAAGAAAGCAATAACCGCATTTGTCGATTCTGTCAATGATAAATCCGGGAAAAACAATAGTATCGGGGCACAAGGAAAAGTCGTAATGATCAGATTTGATCTCGGTTTGGTGAGCAAAACTGGATCAATGGCGTTCCATCATACATCTAATGGTACAATGGCCATGATTGTTTTTGGACTGGGTGACGGAGCCGACATTGATACGAAAGACAAGACTCTTAATTCCAAGACCATGATCAAATCGTTCATAGGTATCCAGACAAAGGGACATGCAGACAGTAAGCTTGTATTTAATGGTAACAATTACATTACTACATACAAAAAAGCAATGGGCAGTAATCTTAACAGCTATTGTACCAAGTCGCTTGCGCGACGGCAAACGTTAGTCTCATAATCTAGTTCTCAAATAAATATGGCAGTCTGCCTGCCGTTGTGATATTGTTGAGT
>ONBW01000025.1 GCA_900316165.1 uncultured Lachnospiraceae bacterium
ACTCAACAATATCACAACGGCAGGCAGACTGCCATATTTATTTGAGAACTAGATTATGAGACTAACGTTTGCCGTCGCGCAAGCGACTTGGTACAATATTTCTACAAATTAGTCGAAAGGAAGCGTGCGTTATGCCTACTATTAAACCTATTTCAGATTTGCGTAATTATGGAAATGTTCTTGATAAAGTGAAGGAAGGATCACCTGTATATTTGACGAGAAATGGTCAGGGAGCTTACAGCATACGTGATATAAGGGATGAGGAGAATTTTCAGAGGGCAGAAGCCATGATTCAGCTGTTAAGCGAACTGAATGCTGGAATTCGTTCTGCAGATGAAGATGGCTGGGTAGATGAAACGTCAGTTGTAGAGCATATCAAAAACAGAAGGAACGAGAAAAGGTGAATTATTCGGTTAAATATTCTCCAGCTGCCATGGTTGACCTTGACACCGTATGGGATGAAGTGTTTGAGGCTTCGAAGGAACCAGACATAGCAGATGAGTATGTGTTGGGAATTGTAGAAAAAATAGCTAAAAAGAAACTGTATCCCTTTTCTGGTGTACCCTTACGATATCGAGGACTATTCACTGGATTTTATTCAGTGAATTATAAAAAATACAAGGCATTCTACCGTGTCAGAGATAACTATATCGAGGTCGTCAGAGTGATAATGGCAAAAAGAGACTACATGAAAATGCTGTTTGACGAAGATGAAGACAACAAGGATGATTATTGATCCAAGAGCTCAAACTGATTCTTATGGTACTTGATCAGCCCGTCCTTTGCCATCCTTGAGAGCTCGGCGCTCATTGCGGATCTCTCGACTGAGAGATAGTCGGCGAGCTGCTGGCGGTCGAAAGGAATCTGGAAGCTGTTCGAGCCCTTCTGCTGGGCAATGTCTGAGAGGTAGGAGAGCAGCTTCTCGCGGGTAGTGCGCTTTGACATGTGGCTGATCTTGCGGTTCATGTAGCGGTTTCGGCGGGTCGCAATCGTAAAGAGATTCTGAATCAGCTGGTTGTGGAAGGAGCAGGCGCGCTGGCACTGAGTCAGGATATGCTGCATATTCATAAAGAGTACGCGGCAGTCTGAAAGCGCTATCACATCGTTCGGCAGTGGCTCGGCGTCGGCAGAGGCATAGGCCTCTCCAAAGATCTCGCCGGGATTTATCAGGTTGATTATCGCGGTGTTACCCCAATAATCCAGGGATTCTACCTCGAGCTGTCCCTCCATTACGACTCCAATCGAGTCGATTTGGTCACCGGCAGAAAAGACAGTGCTGCCCTTTGAAAAATTACGGATCGTGCCCTGAACGCAGTCCATAAGGGACTCTATCTGCTCTTCAGTTATGTTATTAAAAATGCGAGCCTGTTTCAGCTCGCCTAAGTCTTTTTTATTCATTCCGCTCCTTAATGACAGCGCCAATAATGTGTAGAAGCTGCCAATTCTTTGATCAGCGTTAATTTTTAGATGAAGAAATGATGCACCTGTCTAAGCTGCTTCTGTACCTTTTCGTTTGAAGAATTATACTTCAGCCAGACTCCGGATTCAAGAACATTCTTAAGGATTGAAGCATCGTGCTTAACAGGAAGCCGCTCAAGTGACTTCTCTGCCTCGTGAATAAGACTCTTGAGATTTGCGCGGATAGCGCTCTCATAGCCGGCAGGATCCTTCTCCTCTTTTATGATCAGGGGATTGTAGATACCAGCGTATTTGTCATTTGTACGGCTCAGATGCGCTCCCATCAGAAAATAGAATTTGCCCAGATAGAAGCCTACATCATACAGGTCATGCTCCAATTCGTCTTTTTTCATCAGAAGTGAGGTACCAAAAATCTCTCCTACCCTGCAGGCAGCGAGCTGTTCGTTCTCTTCGTTCCTTCTTGCTGAGTCGCGGATGGAGACGATAGACTTTCTGCATACCTCTGCCTGAGAAGGATATTTCTCCTCAATCTGTTTTACTGTTCCGCTGAGAGAGTTGATGAATTTCTGTTCATTGCTTCCGCTGCTGCATGAGTCACAGACCATTCGGGTGTATGCCATCAGAAGCGACATCTCTGCCATGTAAGAAGCTATATCACCTGAGAAACAGTAATGCTTTGACAGTGGGTGAGTAGAGCAGTAAAAAGAACTGCCTTCCGGCTCATCCTCGTAGAGCCCTGAGAGCAGTATATATAAAAAGGTCATGTCATAGCTAAGGACTGCTTTAGCCTTTGTGCCGCCTACATCGCGCAGAGCCCTGCAGAGTCCGCAGTGATAGGCATCGTATTTAGCTGTTTCATCAGAAGACAGGCTGTTTTTGTCTGCTACGATAATACCAAACATAACTATAACTCCTGAAAATATGATTTAACAGTCAAGTCAACTATATAGTACAGTTTCTTTAATTAATTATAGTAGCTTGAGTTGGCTATTACCATTAAAATTTTATTAAAAAGATTGAAACTTGTTTTCCTCTATCCAAAACCAGAAAAAAGCGGTATACTATCTTCAGGATTTTTGTCCTGCATATAAAGGAGATAAAAATGCGCCACTGTATGAGTCCGCTGGATTTTTCGGTCGAGGAGCTTGATGAGCTGATGGGCTTGGCTGCCGACATAGAGAAAAATCAGCAGAAATATTCGCACGCCTGCGATGGAAAAAGGCTTGCTACTTGCTTTTATGAGCCATCTACGAGAACGAGGCTTTCATTCGAATCAGCAATGCTTCGTCTCGGAGGACAGACACTTGGATTTGCATCTGCTGATTCATCGTCAGCAGCAAAGGGAGAGAGCGTTTCCGATACTATAAGAATTATTTCAGGATATGCAGATATCTGTGCTATGAGACATCCGAAGGAGGGTGCTCCGTTAGTAGCGTCACTTCATTCAGAAATCCCTGTCATAAACGCAGGTGATGGAGGCCACGCGCATCCTACACAGACCTTGGCAGACCTCTACACGATTAAGTCACTTAAGGGCAGACTTGATCATTTCACGATTGGACTCTGCGGAGACTTGAAGTTCGGACGAACCGTGCATTCACTGATCTCAGCCCTGGTCAGATATGAGGGCGTTCATTTTGTCCTGATATCACCTGAAGAGCTGAAGCTGCCTTCATACATAAGAGAGGATGTCTTAGAAAAGAGCGGCGCTACCTACGAGGAGACAGAGAGTCTTGAGAAGGCTATGCCTGACCTCGATGTGCTCTATATGACAAGAGTTCAGAAGGAGAGATTCTTCAACGAGGAGGATTACGTCAGATTGAAGGACCTCTATATCTTAGACAAAAATAAAATGCAGCTCGGCCGCGATGACATGATTGTTATGCATCCACTCCCGAGAGTAAATGAGATCTCGGTTGAGGTCGATGACGATCCGAGGGCGCAGTATTTTACCCAGGCGAAAAAGGCAGTATTTATCAGGATGGCGCTGATACTTACACTGCTTGGAATCCAGGTAGACAAGAATATCCCACAGCCATCGACTGAGGAGGGAGGAAGTAAATGTTAAATATCAGTGGAATCCATGAAGGATATGTATTAGACCATATCAAGGCCGGAATGAGCATGAAGATCTATGACTACCTGAAGCTGGGTGAGCTTAAGGACGCTACGGTCGCTATGATAATGAACGCGAAGAGCAAAAAGATGGGACACAAGGACATCATTAAAATCGAATGTCCCCTGGGTTCTATCGACCTCGATATCATCGGCTACATAGATCACAACATCACAGTTGATGTGATAAAAAATGACACGATCATTTCAAAAGAGAAGCTTTCTCTTCCGAAGATGCTTAAGAACGTGATCCGCTGCAAGAACCCGCGCTGCATCACCTCTATAGAGCAGGAGCTCGACCAGGTCTTTGTCCTTACCGATGAGAAGAACGAAGTCTACAGGTGCAAGTACTGCGAAGAGGCTTACTCTGGTAAATAGTTTTTTGCAGAAGATTTGTCGGGGTTATTTGTTTGTACCAAAGATTTCTGGTTTAGAAAACTAAAAAATAAAAGGAATTTAACTGATGAAAAAAATAAAAGAACTGATTGAGAATACAAATCTCGTCCTTAAGAGTGGCTCTACTGAGACTGAGATCACAAGCCTCGTATACGATTCGAGAAAAGTAGAAAAGGGCAGTCTCTATGTAGCAATTGTCGGAGCAAATGCTGATGGACACAACTATATAGCACAGGCTGTAGAGGCCGGGGCAGCAGGCGTTGTAGTAGAAAAGGATGTCGAGGTTCCTGACACTGTTGCCGTGATAAAGTCTGAGGACACAAGAGAAGCTCTTGCTCTTCTTTCAGCTGCCTGGTTTGACCATCCGGCTGATAAGATTCCGGTTATCGGAATCACCGGTACAAAGGGCAAGACGACTACCACCTATATGATAAAGTCGATCCTTGAGAACGCCGGCAAGAAGGTAGGTCTTATCGGAACTATCGAAGCTATTATCGGTGAGAAGCACATACCGGCTGTAAATACGACTCCTGAGAGCTATATAGTTCAGGACTATCTGTCACAGATGGTCGAGGCTGGCTGTGACGCAGCTGTTATGGAGGTAAGCTCCCAGGCACTGATGCTTCACAGAGTCGGTGGGATGACCTTTGAAATTGGTATTTTTACAAATATCTCACCTGACCATATCGGCCCGAACGAGCACAAGGATTTTGATGAATACCTGCACTGCAAGAGCCTTCTTTTCAGACAGTGCAGACACGGTATTTTTAACGCGGATGACGAGCACTTGGAGGGCATCCTCGAGGGTCACACCTGCACAGTAAATACCTACGGAATAGAGAAGCCAGCCGACTTTGAGGCAAAGGATATCGAGCTCGTTCATAAGCCTGGCTATCTCGGCGTCAACTACAAGGTCACAGGCAAAGAAAACTTCGACGTGACTATCGATGTACCGGGACGATTCTCAGTTTACAATTCACTCTGCGCTATTGCTGTCTGCCACTTCTTTGGAGTAAGTGTAGAGGCTATGCAGAAAGCATTAAAGGCTGCAAAGGTAAAGGGCAGAATCGAGATGGTAAAGGTCTCAGATGATTTCGCTCTGATGATCGACTATGCTCACAACGCTATGGCGCTTGAGAGCCTGCTTACTTCGATAAGAGAGTACAATCCAGGCAGAATAGTCACTTTATTTGGCTGTGGCGGAAACCGCTCGAAGCTTAGACGCTATGAGATGGGAGAGGTTTCAGGAAAGCTCTCTGACTTTACTATCATTACCTCAGATAATCCGAGGTTTGAGGAGCCGGCTGATATCATGAAGGATATCGAGACTGGCATAAAGAAGACTGATGGAAAGTACATCATGATAGAGGACCGCAAGGAAGCTATAAAGTATGCTATAGAGCATGGACAGAAGGGCGATGTAATTATCCTTGCAGGTAAAGGCCACGAGGACTATCAGGAAATCAAGGGTAAGAAATATCCTATGGACGAGAGAGTGCTGATAGCCGATATACTTGCTGGCCGGTGATTATTTCAGGAGGAATATGTTCGCAGAAGTTTATGTAAATCTCGGTGTGACAAAGATGGATCACCCGTTTACATATAAAATTCCAGAAGAGCTTTTGGATGTCGTAAAGCCCGGAAGTGAGGTTACTGTCCCGATGAGGGGCAGAAATCTCCGCGGTTTTGTGATGACTGTTGAGGAGAATTGTGCCATCGATGAAAGGTTGGTCAAGGACATCGTCTCAGCCAAGGCACCCGGTCAGGGTGAGGGCGAGATGTTTGCTCTTGCTGGATTCATAAGACAGAGATACGGGGGAACGCTGGGACAGGCGCTCTCCGTTGTTTTTCCGTCACATGCGAACGCGACAGTAAAGACTGAGAAGATAGTTAAAAGAGCCGGAAATATCGATAAGGCTCTTGATGAACTTCTTTTAAAAAAACGCCATTCGAAATACACTGAAAAGCTCTTATCAATACTTAAAGACAATGAAAGTATTCTCTGGGATGATTTGAGACAGGATTACGATATCCCTTCGAATACTATAAGAGAGGCCGAGAAACAAGGCCTTGTTTCAGTAGAAACGCACACATCACTTAGAAACCCTTTTGAGAAGCTGAGCCTCGAATCGAAAAGACCGGATATTTCACTAAATGAAGAGCAGAGTGAAATCCTCGGTGATTTTTTAAAGAATAAGCCTGCTGTGTCTCTTATTCACGGTGTGACTGGAAGCGGAAAGACTCTTCTCTATATCGCGATGATCGAGCAGGTTTTAAAGGAGGGTAAGCAGGCGATAGTCCTGATCCCTGAGATCGCTCTTACGCTTCAGAATATCCTGCGGTTTTACCGCTTTTTTGGTGACAGGATTTCGTGCGTCAATTCACGAATGAATCCCTCTCTCCGAAATGACCAGTTCGAGAGGGCGAGAGCCGGTGAGATATCTGTGATGATAGGTCCGAGGAGCGCACTGTTTACGCCGTTTTCAAATCTCGGACTTGTAATAGTCGATGAGGAACATGAGACCAGCTATATAAGCGAGCACCCGCCGAAATACCATGCGGTGGAGGTGGCTGTAGAGCGCGGCAGGCTTGCCGGTGCGCAGGTTGTGCTCGGGAGTGCTTCGCCTTCGGTAAATTCTTATTTTCACGCGGTAAACAAAGACTACAAGCTTTATACTCTTGAGAAGAGAGCCAACGATGCAGCGCTTCCCACAGTCTCGATTGTGGATATGCGTGAGGAGCTTAAGGCAGGAAACCGTTCAATCCTCAGCCAAAAGCTGTACTCTGCAATTAAAGAGCGCCTTCAGAAAAAAGAGCAGGTCATGCTTTTTATCAACAGGAGAGGCGTTGCGGGAACGGTATCTTGCAGAGAATGTGGCGCAGTGATAAAATGTGAGCATTGTGACGTTCCGATGTCGCTTCACAGGGACGGCCTTCTGCACTGCCACTACTGCGGTGCGAAGAAGCTGATGGTAAGAGAGTGTCCTGTCTGCCACTCGAAGCTTATTGGCACGATGAGGGCCGGCACTGAAAAAATAGAATCCGAGATAAAACGCCTTTTCCCGACTGCCGGAGTTGTCCGAATGGACGCTGATACGACAAAGGGTGCAGGCGGATTCCACGATATAATCAAGGCCTTTAATAACAGAGAGGCCGATATTCTTATCGGAACGCAGATGATAGTCAAGGGTCACGATTTCCCGGGAGTCACTCTGATGGGAGTGCTTGCAGCAGACCTTTCTCTTAATGTTCCCGATTACAGGGCGAGTGAGAGAACCTTTGACCTGCTGCTTCAGGCCTGTGGAAGGTCAGGCCGCGGAGAGGTTAAGGGCGAGGCCATTATACAGACCTACCAGCCTGAGAATTTTGCAATCGTCTCAGCAGCTAAAAACGACTACGTTTATTTTTACAGGGAGGAGACAGCTTACAGAAGACTGGTGCAGTATCCGCCTTTTTCTCATATGCTCTCTGTCGAGGTGACATCGAGAACAGATGAGGGCGCTGTAGCGATGGGTGATTTTATAGTGAATAAGCTGTCAAAGGCTTTTCCCGCTCTTTTGGTTTCCGGACCGAACCCTGCTCCTGTGGTAAAAATAAAAGACATCTACCGCTATGAGGTTGTTATTAAGGATTCAGATTACGACAAACTGATTGAAGCAAGAAAACTTTTAGATGAAGCTATAGCTGAGGATGGCGCTCCGAAAAACGCTGACCTCTGGTATGACTTCGATTAAGAAAGGATGGATATAGATGGCAATCAGAGAAATTAGAAAACAGGGAGATCCTGTACTTGAGAAGGTTTGTAAGCCTGTAAAGGAGATGACACCGCGACTTTCTGACTTAGTGGACGATATGCTTGAGACCATGTACGACGCAAATGGTGTAGGACTCGCTGCACCACAGGTCGGAGTTTTAAGAAGAATTGTTGTAATCGATGTCGGAGAAGGTCCTTATGTGCTGATTAATCCTGAAATCACAGAGCGCGATGGGGAGCAGACCGGACAGGAGGGCTGCCTTTCTGTACCTGGAGTATACGGCATCGTAACCCGCCCTGAGCACGTGAAGGCAAAAGCCCTTGATAAGGATATGAAGCCTTATGAAATCGACGCTGAGGGACTCTTTGCCAGAGCTGTCTGCCATGAGCTCGACCATCTTGATGGAAAAATGTACACGAGCCTTGTAGAGGACGGACTCCACAGCTACGACGAGCAGGACGATGACGAAGGCGAGGAAGGTAACGAATGAACGTAATCTTTATGGGAACACCGGACTTTGCTGTTCCGATACTTGATGCGATTGTTAATGCGGGCCACAGAATTGTGCTCGTGGTGACACAGCCAGACAAGGCCAGAGGCCGCGGGAAAAAGGTGACCTATTCTCCTGTAAAGGAGTGGGCAGTGGAGCACAATGTCCCTGTCTATCAGCCTTCGAGAATCAGAAATCCGGAGTCGATTGAGACTGTGAATAATATCCCTGCTGATGTAGGAGTAGTTGCTGCCTTCGGTCAGATTCTTCCTAAGGAGATTCTTGACCACCCAAGGCTTGGCTGCGTGAATGTTCACGCCTCACTTCTACCTAAATACAGAGGTGCGGCTCCAATTCAGTGGTCTATCCTTAATGGTGATGAGTACACAGGTGTTACCACGATGCAGATGGGACCTGGCCTCGATGACGGCGATATCCTTCTCCAGGAACAGGTAAAGATTGCCTCTGATGAGACTGGTGGCAGTCTTTTTGACAAGTTTGCTGACGTTGGAGCCTCTCTTTTAGTTAAAACTCTTGAAGGACTTGACAGGGGAGAAATCACTCCGATTCCACAGGATGAGACGAAAGCTACTCATGTCGGAATGATCAGGAAGGACATGGGAAAGCTCGACTTCTCAAGGACGGCAGCAGAGCTTGAGCGCCATGTCAGAGGACTTTACCCGTGGCCGGGGACCTATACTCACTTCGAGGGCAAGAGCCTTAAGGTCTATAAGGCCAGTGTTATCGCAGAGTCTGAGCTTACAGCCAGCGAAAAGGCAGGGCAGATCGGAACGATTGTAAGAATTTCTACAGAGGGAGATGGAAGTATAGCAGTACGCTGCTCAGAAGGAGCTCTGCAGATTTTTACACTTCAGCTCGAGGGCAAGAAGCAGATGAGCGCCTCTGCTTTTCTTAACGGACATCCTCTTAAAATCGGCGAGCAGCTCGGTTGAAAAATCCATACAGGTTATTTAAATATATGAAAGGGAAAAATTATGAACAGTAAATGGATGAGAGCTTTTTATACCCCGAATCTTCCTCTTGGAAAAAATGGTGAGAGGGTTACCGGAAGTGCTGAGCACATCGCGCTTTCAAAGGAAGCCGCAAAGGAAGGAATGGTACTCCTTAAGAATGAAGGGCACAGGCTGCCTCTTAAGGGATATCACAGAATAGCTCTTTTTGGAAAGGCTTCGATCGACTATGTGAAGGGCGGCGGTGGAAGCGGAGACGTAACCTGTGCTTATGTAAAGAACCTCTGCGAAGGCTTTGAAGAAGAGGAAAATGTCAGTGTCTATGAGCCGCTGGCTGATTTTTATAAAAATTATGTCCATGAGATGATAGAGGATGAGGATTTCGAGCCGGGCATGATGCCAGAGGCCAAGATCCCGGAAAAACTGTTAAAGGGTGCAGCGGCCTCCTGTGATACTGCCATCTTTGTGATCAGCCGTTTCTCAGGTGAAGGCTGGGACAGAAGCTCGGTCGAGGGACCGGTAGATCCGGGACTCGCATTCCTTAATAAGGACAAGGGTCGCAGCAAGAAAAAGGGAGAGAGGACTGCCTACTGGGACAGAAATCTGCCGAAGCTCGCCTCAGAGGTTTTTCCTGACACTGACTTCTATCTGACTAAGAAGGAGAAGAAGGCTCTCTCTGACGTGGAAAAATATTTCGACAGTGTCATCGTCGTCTTAAATATCGGCGGGATGATGGACCTGTCATGGGTTAAAAAGGACGAGAAGATTTCTGCGGCCCTTCTGATGTGGCAGCCGGGAATGGAGGGCGGTCCAGCCGCAGCTGATATTATTGTCGGAAAGGATACTCCGTCAGGAAAGCTTCCGGATACCTTTGCAAAAGACTTAAAGGACTATCCGTCAGCAGATACCTTCTTCGAGAGCATGGACCACGTGGACTACTATGAGGATATCTATGTAGGCTACAGGTGGTTTAATACGATGAAGGGCGCAGCAGAGAAGGTTGTTTATCCTTTCGGCTATGGCCTCTCATACACGACTTTTAAGACCGAGCTTATAAGTGCAGATGAAAAAGTAAACTGCAAGGTAAAAAATATAAGGTGCTTCGGCCATCTGACCTTCGATGTAAAGGTTACAAATACAGGCGATTATTCCGGAAAGGAGGTCGTAGGAATCTATGTCTCAAAGCCGAATGATCCGGAGAATGGACTAGGAAATCCGGCAAGAGAGCTTATAGCCTTTAAGAAGACTGCACTTCTGGCACCGGGTGAGTCTCAGAACCTGCTTCTTAAAGTCAGGGTAAAGGACCTCGCCTCATACGACGATATTGGAAAAATAAAAAAGAGCGCCTGGATTCTTCAGAAGGGCACGTATAAATTTTTCTTAGGAATAAATTCACAGACAGCTGATGAGATAAGCTTCACTCATCAGGAGAAGGAAAATAGAGTTACAGAGCAGCTTGAGGAGTGCCTCACACCAAAGAGGCTCAAGTACAGGCTGCTTTCTGACGGAACGAAGGAAGAGCTTCCGTCATATATAGGAGATGAGGCTGTTAAGGAGGTTGACTCAGCAAAGAATCCATTTGCCGCCTACGATGAGAATGTCCTTACGCCTATCGAAAAGGGATACCAGGAAGGACAGATACCTGAGCAGAGATGTGTGCCGATGCATCGGACCTGGGATAATATGACTCAGGGTGTTCATGAATTCCACGAGGTTTATGAGGGCAAAATCTCGCTCGATGATTTCATGGCACAGCTTTCGGATGAAGACCTCGCTTACCTGCTCGGTGGCCAGAATAATACAGGTGTGGCAAATACTTATGGTATCGGAAACAACAAAAAATTCTGGATTCCGAATGTAATGACCAGCGATGGCCCTGCCGGAGTAAGAATTAATCCTGAGTGTGGAATCAACACTACAGATTTCCCGTGTGCAGTTCTTCTCGCCTCTTCCTTCGATACAGATATCGTAGAAAAGGTCGGAGCAGCAGGCGGAGCAGAGCTTAAGGAAAATAACCTCTACATGTGGCTCACCCCTGCCATGTGTATTCACAGGTCTCCGTATTGCGGAAGAAACTTCGAGTACTATTCAGAGGATCCTTTCCTCACTGGAAAAATGGGCGCTGCTATGGTAAAGGGAATTCAGAGCAACGGTGTCTCTGCTTCTATTAAGCACTTTGCCGCAAATAACAAGGAGACAAACAGAAAGGACGCCGATTCGAGAGTATCTGAGAGAGCCTTGAGAGAGATATACCTGAAGGGCTTTGAAATCTGCGTTAAGGAAGCTGACCCATGGAGCCTGATGAGCTCATACAACAGGGTGAACGGCTATCACAGCTCAGAGAATAAGGACCTGCTGACTACAGTCCTGAGAAAGGACTGGGGCTACAAGGGAATAGTGACTACAGACTGGTGGACCTACGGTGAGCAGTATAAAGAGATTCTTGCCGGAAATGATGTCAAAATGCCGGACAACCGCCCGGACAGAGTCCTCGAAGCCATGAAGAAGGGTGCTATAACCCGCGATGACCTGTATGTCTGCGCAAAGAGAGTTCTGGAGTTCCTTTTGAAGCTTGACTGACGGTTATTTTTTACAGAAAAATACTAAGAATGAAGTGGGGCATTGATGACAGTGCCCTGCTTTTTTTCTTACGGATTTTGTTTTTTTATTGGAAAAATGTATAAAAAATTGCTAAAGGTACTTTAAAAATTCGTCATTTTGTATTAAACTAAGAAAGACAATTGTGAAATGTGCTCAAAAATGAAAGCCTTTTTTTGTACAACTTTCACAGAATACATTGATTCTTGGGGGCCTTATGATCACAAATCAGATATTACAAAAGACGATTGAGGGGATGAATGCGATAACAAAGGTTAACTTCGTTGTTACCGATCCGGAGGGGATTTCACTGGCTTCTACAGTAAGTGATGTGACGGAATTCGGAAGACCGGCGGCGGAGTTTGCGCAGTCACCGGCGGAGAGCCAGGTCATCGGAGGCAGGCAGTTCTTTAAAGTCTACGACGAGAAGAGCCTCGAGTTCGTGCTGATTACTATGTCAGACGATGAGGACAGAGCCCAGATGATGGGAAAGGTTATGGCACTGCAGCTCTCTGAGCTTGTAGTGGCATATAAGGAGCGCTTTGACAGAGATAACTTCATCAAGAACCTCCTCCTCGATAACCTTCTTTTAGTTGATATCTATAATCGTGCGAAGAAGCTTCACATAGAAGCCAACGCCATGCGTATAGTTATGGTCGTAAAGCTCGAGGGTGAGAAATACGGCGATGAACTCGAAAAAATCCGCAACCTATTCTCAGGATTCAGCTCAGATTTTGTGACAGCAGTAGACGAGGACAGTATAATTATCGTAAAGAGACTGGCTACTGAGGATTATGCTGATGTCGAGGATACGGCAAAGACTATTATCGACGCCTTGGAGGACAGAGAGGATGAAAAGGTCCGTGTCTCCTATGGTACAGTAGTCCGTGATATAAAGGATGTATCGAGGTCCTACAAGGAAGCTACGATGGCCTTGGATGTCGGAAAGGTATTCTTCTCAGACAAGCAGATCATAGCTTATTCGGTACTTGGTATCGGAAGACTTATTTATCAGCTGCCGATTCCACTGTGTAAGATGTTTATCGGAGAGATTTTTGGAGACAAGAGTCCTGATGAGTTCGATGAGGAGACACTTACTACAATCGATAAGTTCTTCGAAAACAGCCTGAATGTATCGGAGACATCGAGACAGCTGTATATCCACAGAAACACTCTCGTCTATCGTCTCGATAAGATTCAGAAGAGTACAGGACTCGATCTTCGTAAATTTGATGACGCCATTACTTTCAAAATCGCCATGATGGTGGTAGAATACATGAAGTATATGGAGGAACAGGATTTTTGATTGAATTATCACATGTAAGTAAGACATATGAAGCAGGTGTAAAGGCTCACGCTCTAAAGGACGTGAGCCTTCGCATCAATAATGGCGAATTCGTCTTTATCGTTGGTGATTCCGGTGCAGGAAAGTCGACGCTCATTAAGCTCCTGTTAAAGGAGCTTTCGCCGACAGAGGGAAGCATCGTAGTCGCTGGTAAGGACCTTAATAAAATGCGCCACCGCGATATACCTGATTACAGAAGAAAAATAGGCTGCGTATTCCAGGATTACAGACTCTTAAAGGATAGAAATGTCTATGAGAATGTAGCCTTTGCTATGCGGGTTACCGAGGCCTCAAAGAAGGATATAAAGCGCAGAGTACCGCAGATGCTCTCGAGAGTCGGGCTTGCGAGCAAGTACCGTTCGCTGCCGGGACACTTATCAGGTGGTGAGCAGCAGAGAGTCGCTATCGCGCGGGCTCTTGTTAATCATCCGAAGATACTTCTTGCGGACGAGCCTACCGGAAACCTCGACGGCCACAATACCTGGGAGATCATGAAGCTCCTTAATGAGATTAATCAGGATGGAACTACAGTGGTTGTTGTTACTCACGACATGGAGATAGTCCGTGCCATGAATAAGCGCGTGATCACGATATATAAAGGGACTATAGTCTCGGATGAGGAGGGAGACGCATCATGAGACTTTCATCTCTTTCTTACAATATCCGTCAGGGATTTAAGAATATCTGGCGGAACAAAATGTTTTCAATTGCCTCGATTGCTACGATGGCAGCGTGTATTTTTCTATTTGGACTCTTCTATGCGATAACAGTAAACTTTGGCGGGATGCTTAAGAACGCTGAGAAGGGCGTGGCTGTTACAGTCTATTTCGATGACAATGCTACGCAGGATCAGATCGATGAGATCGGTACTGCCATAAGCAAAAGGTCTGAGGTCCGAACGTACAAATTCGTTTCGGCGGATGAGGCCTGGAGTGAGTTCCAGAAGAGCTATTTCGGAAATCACAAGGACGCAGCAGATTCCTTTGCAGATGATAACCCGTTAAAGGATATGGCTAACTACGAGATTTATTTAAAGGACGTCTCAAAGCAGGCTTCGCTCGTAGCATATTTGGAAAAGCTTCCGGGAGTGAGAGAAGTCCATCAGTCGGCAGCCACAGCCAGAACGCTTACGGATTTTAATGCTTTGGTTCAGCTGATATCGTTCAGCATTGTCGTAATACTTATTGCGGTGGCTATTTTCCTGATAAGTAATACTATTACGGTCGGTATCTCTGTCAGAAAAGAAGAGATTGGAATCATGAAGCTTATCGGAGCAAAGGATTCCTTCGTCAGGGCCCCATTCGTAGTTGAGGGTGTGACGATAGGACTTATCGGTTCTGTGATCCCGCTCGTGATACTCTATATCATGTATGGAAAAATCATCAAGTATGTGGCCGAAAGGTTCGATGCGCTTTCTGATATGTTCGCGTTTTCGTCAGTCAGCTCCATTTTCAGGGTACTTGTACCGATATCACTGCTTCTTGGAGTCGGCATCGGCTATATAGGAAGCCGTCTTACACTTAAAAGACATTTGCACGTATAAAAAAGGGGCTAATCCCCTTTTTTGATTTATAAAACTATGGATGAAAATAAACAGGAAATAGAGCAGGAGAAGGAGCAGGAACAGGAGACAGAGAAGGAAAAGCCATCTACCTTTAAAAAGGGAGTGTTTGCAGGAATCATAGGTACTCTCGTGGTGCTTGCTGCAGTGCTTGTCGGCGGCTGGTTTATTCTCGGCAGATTCTATGATACAGGCTTTATGGGTATCAAGGATATCGCCAAAGCAAAGGTCATTTCAGGTCTCATTGACAAATACTATTACAAGGATGTCTCGGATACTGCAAAGAAAAACGGTATATACAAGGGCCTTATGGAGGCCATGGATGATCCTTATACCAAGTACATGACGGCATCTGAGTATAAAGAAGAGTTGGAGGATACTTCTGGTGAGTACGTAGGAATCGGAGTTTCTGTTTTAAGAGAAGAAGATTCGAAGGATGTCATCGTGCAGCAGGTCTTTGATGGCTCTTCGGCCCAGAAGGCTGGAATAGTAAAAGGCGACAAGCTGATTTCCGCAGATGGTGCCTTTGCCGATAACCTTACTCTTACTGAATTTACCAAGAAAATCCGTGGAAAGGCCGGCACTTCTGTTACCATCGTCTATTCGCATAACGGCGAGAGGCACACCGTAAAGCTTAAGCGTGCGGCAGTCGAGAATCCGTCTGTATATGGAAAAATGCTTGACGAATCCTACGGTATAGGTTATATAGAGATAACTGAATTTAATTCAAAAACACAGGAAGAGTTTGAAGAAACGCTGTCTGATCTTAAGAAAAAAGGAATGAAAGCCGTTATCTACGACCTGCGTGCAAACCCTGGCGGTCTTGTCGATTCCGTAACGAAGATCCTGGATGATATCCTGCCTAAAGGTACGACTGTCTACATGATGGACAAGTACGGCAAGAAGACGACCTATACCTCTGATGATAAAAAGCAGGAGAAGCTTCCTACGGTAGTTCTGATTTCTGGAAACACTGCTTCGGCAGCGGAGATTTTTTCTGGGGCAGTCCGTGACTTCAAGTACGGCACTCTTATCGGTACCAAGACTTTTGGAAAGGGCATTGTACAGCAGGAGTTTACTCTTGGAGATGGCTCTGCTCTAAAAATGACCGTTGAGACCTACTACACTCCTAGCGGTGAGTGTATCCATAAGAAGGGCATTGAACCGGATATCAAGCTTAAGTACAAGTACTCAGGAGATACGGCCAGTGTCACCGACATGGACAGCTATGATTTTTCAAAGGATAATCAGGTGCAGAAGGGCATCAGTGTATTAAAAGGAAAGTTGGTTAATTAAATGCTTGAATTCGAACAGATGAAGAGTGAGCTTACGAGCTACGACGATACTATGAAGGAAGTGCTCACCTCACTTGACATTGAAGGAAAGAAAAATAAGATCCAGGAGATGGAGCGTGAAATGGAAGCTCCTGATTTCTGGAATGATGCGGAGAAGGCTACTGCAAAGACCACTGAGCTGAAGAGCTTAAAGGATGATGTCGCTGTGGCAGACAGCCTTCAGCAGAAGTATGAGGACATCGAGACCTTTATCGAGATGGACGCTGAGGAGGATGGCGATGATGAAGCCATGCTCGAGGAGGCTAAGGAGGAGTTCGAGGAATTCAAAAAGGACCTCGAGAATTTAAGACTTAAGACTCTTCTCTCTGGCAAGTACGATCACAACAACGCCATTGTTACTCTCCATGCCGGCGCCGGTGGAACTGAGGCCATGGACTGGACCCAGATGCTTTTCCGTATGTATTCGAAGTGGGCTGACAAGCATGGCTTTGGACTCGAGCTCTTAGATGAGGTAGAGGGAGATGAAGCAGGTCTGCAGTCGGTTACTTTTCAGATAAATGGCGAAAATGCCTATGGATATCTGAAGTCCGAGAAGGGTGTGCACAGGCTTGTCCGCATTTCTCCGTTTAACGCAAACGGCAAGAGACAGACGTCGTTCTCAAATGCCGACGTTATGCCTGAGCTTAAGGATGCGCCGGATATTGAGATAAAGGATGAGGATATCAGAGTAGATACCTACCGCTCGAGTGGTGCCGGTGGTCAGCATATCAATAAGACTTCATCGGCTATTCGTATCACGCATTTCCCTACCGGAATCGTAGTTACCTGTCAGAATGAGCGAAGCCAGCACATGAATAAGGATAAGGCTATGGAGATGCTCCGGGCGAAGCTTGAGCTTTTAAGAGAGCAGGAGCAGGAGCAGAGAGACGCAGACATCAGAGGTGATGTGAGCTCCATCAGCTGGGGCAACCAGATCCGCTCCTATGTCTTCCAGCCATATACTATGGTAAAGGATCTTCGAACCGGTGAAGAGACGTCGAATGTCGACGGTGTTATGGACGGAGATTTAGACCCGTTTATGAACTCTTATTTGAAGTGGGTATCGCTTGGAAAGCCGAAGCGCGGCGTAGTGGATGCCGATTAATACATGAAATTTTTTAATAATGTCCTTGACTGAAATGCAGGCTTGTGTTAGAGTATTTCAGTCAAGGACATTTGTTTTTCTGATAAAGACAGTCCGACGACCATGTAAATTCAGGGTCGTTTATTTTTTCGTGAGGGATAAAATGACAGAGGAAGCATACTACGTGCTGAAGGAAAAAGCAGTTCCGGAAGTCCTCTTGAAGGTCGAGAAGGCGAAGCTTTTGCTCGAGTCCGGGAAGTGCCTCTCAGCATCAGAAGCTGCCGAGAAAGCGGGGATTTCGAGGTCAAGCTTTTACAAGTACAAGGATGAGATTTTCAGATACCATGAGAATCAGAAGGGCAGGTCGATTACGATGGTCGTAAAGCTTATTGATGAGCCTGGCCACCTGTCAAAAATACTTGCCATTCTTGCGGACACTGGAGTGAATATCCTTTCCATTCACCAGGCAATCCCGGTGAATGGAGTGGCAGCCATTACACTTTCGCTTGACCTGCCGAAAGATGTGGAAGCCGCGAAGATTACAGAGAGAGTTGAAAGTATCGATGGAGTATCTTACGCGAAGGTACTCGCAGAAGAACAGTTTTAGAGAGAAAGGAAAAATCATGAAAGCAGCGATAATGGGTTATGGAACCATTGGAAGCGGTGTTGCAGAGACACTTCGGGTAAATCACGATGTGATTGCAAGGAGAGTCGGTGAGCCGATAGAACTTAAAAAGGTTTTGGACTTAAGAGAGTTCGAGGGTGATCCAATCCAGCCGCTTATCGTCCATGACTACATGGATATCGTAAATGATCCGGAGATAAAGATTGTAGTTGAGACCATGGGAGGCGTTGAGCCGGCCTATACTTTTGTAAAGGCTATGCTTGAGGCAGGAAAGCACGTTACCACTTCAAACAAGGCGCTTGTTGCTGACAAGGGTGCGGAGCTTATAAGAATTGCCAAAGAGCATAAGGTAAACTTCATGTTCGAGGCTTCAGTAGGCGGTGGAATTCCTATTATCAGATGCCTGCAGTCCTGCCTTACGGGTGATGTCATAGAGTACATCGCCGGTATCGTAAATGGTACTACGAACTACATGATGACTGAGATGGCTGACAAGGGAGCTGATTTTGACGATGTGTTAAAAGAGGCACAGGCAAAGGGCTTTGCCGAGAAGGACCCGACAGCCGACATAGAGGGTTACGACGCCTGCAGAAAGATTGCTATCCTGACCTCACTTGTAGCTGGACAGCAGGTCGACTATAAGGACATCCCGACTGAGGGAATCACTCATATCTCTGCAGACGATATCAAATATGCAAAGAAGATCGGCCGTAAGGTAAAGCTTCTCGCTACCAGCAGAGAAGAGGGCGATACCTACGCCTGCCGTGTTGCACCATTCCTTGTAGATCCGGAAAATCCTCTCTACAATGTCGAGGGTGTTTTCAATGCAGTCTTAGTACACGGTAATATCCTTGGAGACGGAATGTTCTATGGCTCTGGCGCCGGCAAGCTTCCTACAGCTTCAGCAGTAGTAGGTGACATGGTAAAAATAGCCAAGCACCTCGACAAGAACGTCCCGATTGAGTGGAAAGAAGAGAAGCTTGAGCTTGCTGATCCTGGTCTCGACAAATACCGCTTCTTTGTAAGGACTACAGATGATCAGGGAATGATAGATGAGAGCTTTGGAGAAGGTGTAGAGTATATCGATGCTGACATCGTTCCTGGTGAGGTAGGATTTATCACACCTGAGATGGAACAGAGAGCATTTGACGAGAAGGCAGGAAAACTTACCGGAGTCGTTAATTCAATTCGTCTGGCATAAACTTTTACCAGAAAGTTTTTTAATACATTTGGAGGAACAATGTTAATAGTCAAGAAGTTTGGCGGCACCTCAGTTGCCAACAAAGAGAGAATCTACAATGTGGCCGAGCGCTGCATCGAGGATTACAAAAAAGGAAACAAGGTTGTTGTTGTCCTCTCAGCTATGGGAGATACGACAGATGACCTGATTGCCAAGGCGAAGGAGATAAATCCTGATCCGCCGAAGCGTGAGATGGATGCTCTGCTTTCCACAGGTGAGCAGGTATCAGTGGCACTGATGGCTATGGCCATGGCAAAGCTTGGTGTACCGGCTGTATCGCTGAACGCATTCCAGGTAGTCATGCACACTACACACCATCATCAGAATGCCCGCTTTAAGAAGGTTGATACAGACCGTATCAATGCCGAGCTCGATCAGGGTAAGATCGTTATCGTAACCGGATTCCAGGGTGTCAACAGATATGACGATGTAACCACACTCGGAAGAGGCGGTTCAGATACCACAGCAGTAGCGCTTGCGGCAGTTTTAAACGCAGATGCCTGTGAGATATATACAGATGTAGATGGAGTCTATACAGCAGACCCAAGAATCGTTCCAAATGCAAAGAAATTAAAAGAGATCTCCTATGATGAGATGCTTGAGCTCGCTACTCTTGGAGCCCAGGTTCTTCACAACAGATCAGTAGAGATGGCTAAAAAATATAACGTACCTCTTGTGGTACGCTCAAGTCTTACCAAAGCAGAAGGAACAGTCGTTAAGGAGGTAACGAAAGTGGAAAGCATGCTCGTAAGCGGAGTTGCTGTAGATAAGGACGCAGCCCGTATAGCACTTGTTGGATTAAAGAATCAGCCGGGAATCGCATTCAAGGTATTCGATCTTCTCGCTAAGAAAAATATTAACGTTGATATGATACTTCAGTCAATCGGCCGTGAGGATACAAAGGATATCTCATTCACAGTCGATCAGAACCAGGCAAAGGAAGCTGTCGCTGCATTAAAGGACAGCCAGGAGAGACTTACATTCCAGAAGATCGTTGAGGAGGAGAACGTAGCAAAGCTCTCTATCGTAGGTGCTGGTATGCAGTCAAACGCTGGCGTCGCTGCAAAGATGTTCGAGGCTCTTGCTGATGTCGGAGTTAACATCCGTATGATCTCTACATCAGAGATCCGTATCACCGTTCTTATCGACATCGCTGATGTGAACGTTGCTATGAGAGCAGTTCACGACAAGTTCATCGACGAGGATTGATGGCATAAAAACTTTTCTTTGAATATTATGGAGTCATTCGGCAGATATTTCTGCCGGATGGCTTTTTTTCTTATCCGAAATTTTCGCGCCATCGTGCGATATTTTCATCATTTTTTTGAGTTGAAGCCTTTGATTGTTCACATTTGGTTCACAAAATGTCGAAAAAGTACAATAAATTCAAAAAATTTTATATGAGCATCTGTCAAGTTGCACAAAAATTCAACATCAAATTTGTGCAAGATGCACAAAAAATCCTTGACATCTGATTTTCGTTGTTTTACAATGCGTGAAAAAGGGAGCTGAAAGGAAGTGACGGTTTTTGGATGCGCTTGTGAATTCGCTGAAGGCAGACATGAACGTCGAAACAGTATTTAAGATACCGATATTCGGCGGCATACCGGTTTATGAATCAGTTGTTGTGACCTGGATCATAATTGCGGCAGTACTTATCGCCTGTCTTCTTCTGACGCGAAACCTGAGCGTGGAGCATCCGGGAAAGAGACAGATCGCTCTTGAAAGTTTTATAGAGTGGCTGTACAAATTCTTCGGAGAGACAATCGGAGAAAAGGGTAAGCGGTACGTCCCGTATCTGGTGTCGGTTCTGATTTATATCGCTATATCGAACCTGATAGGGATTATCGGTTTTAAGCCACCGACTAAGGACATGAATGTGACAGTTGCGCTGTCTCTGATGAGCATCGTTCTCATTGAGGCCAGTGGTGTCATTGAAAAAGGACCGAAGCGGTTCGCGCACAGCTTTGCGGAACCTATGCCTATCATTACACCGATAAATATCCTTGAGATTTTTATCCGTCCACTGTCACTGTGCATGCGACTTTTCGGAAACGTACTTGGCAGCTTCGTTATCATGGAGCTTTTAAAGCTGGTTATTCCAGTTGTCGTCCCTGCGCTCGCATCATTGTATTTTGATATATTCGACGGCCTGATCCAGGCCTATGTCTTCGTCTTCCTGACCTCGCTCTTCATACGCGAGTCAGTTGAGTAACTGCCGCCACAGCGTATGGTAAAAAGTGGCGGTATCCTGCCCGGATGAAGGCATTTTAAACGTAGCTGGAAAAGCTACTAACACAAACTGTAACAGAACGGCCGCGCGACGCCTGTCCCCTGCGAGCGATTCAAGCGAGCACGGGGCAGGCGGAATTAGCGGCCGCGACAAATCAATTTTTATTTTTACAAGGAGATTTACAAAATGAGTTCAGCATTATTTGTAGCAATTGGAGCCGGTATCGCAGTTCTTACAGGAATCGGAGCCGGCCTTGGAATCGGAAAGGCCACAGGAAGCGCAGTAGACGCTATCGCAAGACAGCCAGAGGCATCAGGAAAGATTCAGTCATCACTTCTTTTAGGCTGCGCCCTCGCAGAGGCAACCGCTATTTACGGTTTCGTTATCGCCCTTCTTATCATCCTGTTCCTTAAATGATCAGGGAACTCTGCTGCGGCTGGCTTTCCAGCCGCTAAAGTGACAGGAGGATAGAATGCTAAAGGTTAATTTCTGGGACATCCTCTTTACGATTGTAAACGTACTTGTTATTTTCTGGATTTTAAAGAAATTCCTCTTCAACCGCATCATGAATGTGATCAATGAGCGGGAGGCAAATATTAAGGACCAGTTTACCGAGGCGGACAATCGTAAAAAGGAAGCCGATGAAGAAAAAGCTAAATATTTGAAAAAACAGGATGCTGCCGAGCAGGAAGCTGCTGCGATCGTTAAAAAAGCAAGGACTGAGGCTGACAAGATCTACGATAAGAGTCTTGCCGAAGCTCAGGAAGAGGCTGACGCTATCAGGGCAAAGGCAAGAACCGATGCTGAGAACATCAAGCAGAAGAATCTTGATGAGAGCCGTGAGGCTATCAGCGCTTTAGCTATGATGGCAGCTAAGAAGATCTTAGAGAATGGTGAGAAGGATGCAGCAGACAGCAGTACACAATAACGCGGTGGTCTTGTCTGAACTGCCAGTGGAGAGATCCGAGGTTTCAAGTGTTCTCGCTATGCTTGAGTCCGAGCCTTTATATATGGAATTTTTGATGAGTCCGGTTATTTTTTACAGAAAAAAAGAAACCGTCGAGAAGAAGATTTCAAAGGCAGCAGGCCTGTCAAAGGCCATGACAGATTTCCTGCTTGTGATGATTAAAAATCACAACGAGAGATTTATCCCGGACATTCTCCGCGAGTATCTAAGAATTGAGGATGAGAAGGCCGGAATCCTTACAGCTGAGCTCTACTATGTAGATGAGAGCGATTTAGAGGCTGATAAGAAAAAGGCAGGAGCCTCCCTTGAAAAGCTTTTCCCAAATGCGAGGTTCAATTTTGTCGCAAAACAGGACAAGGCTCTTATCGGTGGCTACCTGGTCAGATGCAAAAACTACGAGATTGACAGGAGCTACAAGGGCCAGCTCAGACAGTTGCAGAATAAATTATACGGGAGGTGAAGATTATGGCAGCAGTAAGTGCTACCGACATTATCTCCATCATCAGGAGTGAAATAGAGATTTTTGATGCCGACTTCGAGGCTAAGGAGACCGGTCAGGTCATCAGCGTCGGAGACGGTATCGCAAGAATATATGGAATAGACCATGCCGAGTACGGTGAGGTTGTCGTATTTGACAACGGCGTAAAGGCAATGGTTCAGGATATCAAGGAGCACGAGATTGGCGTCATCCTGTTTGGACGTGACAGCGGAATCCACGAGGGTAGCCGCGTTGCCCGCACAGGAAAGAGAGCCGGTATTCCTACGGGAGATGCTTTCCTTGGCAGAGTCATCAATGCTCTCGGTGAGCCGATTGATGGTGACGGCGATATAAAGGAAGACGAGTATCGTCCGGTAGAGCATGAGGCTCCTGGAATTATAGACAGGCAGTCGGTCGATACTCCGCTTGAGACAGGAATCCTCGCCATCGATTCGATGTTCCCTATCGGCCGTGGACAGCGTGAGCTGATAATCGGAGACAGGCAGACAGGTAAGACGTCGATTGCTACAGATACGATTCTTAACCAGAAGGGCAAGAACGTCATCTGTATCTATGCGGCTATCGGCCAGAAGGCTTCTACTGTCGCAAGAGTTGTTGAGACACTGAAAAAATACGACGCGATGGACTACAGTATCGTTGTTGCTGCTACTGCAGCAGATCCTGTTGCCTGCCAGTATATAGCTCCTTATGCAGCTACTTCAATGGCTGAGCATTTCATGGAGCAGGGCAGGGATGTGCTTGTGGTTTATGATGACCTCTCAAAGCACGCTGTATCATACCGTGCCATCTCACTTCTCCTCGGCAGATCGCCAGGACGTGAGGCTTATCCAGGAGACGTTTTCTACCTGCATTCAAGACTTCTTGAGAGATGTGCCAGACTTTCAGATGAAAAGGGCGGTGGCTCAATTACAGCTCTTCCTATAATAGAGACACAGGATGGAGATGTATCGGCATACATTCCGACAAACGTCATCTCTATCACAGATGGTCAGATTTTCCTCGAGACAAAGCTTTTCTTCGAGGGACAGAGACCGGCCGTAAACGTAGGTCTTTCAGTATCACGTGTCGGCGGTGCGGCTCAGACCAAGGCTATGAAGAAGGCATCAGGTACGATCCGTATCGACCTTGCCCAGTACAGAGAGCTCGAGGTCTTCACACAGTTTGCATCTGATCTCGATGAGACGACAAAGGCACAGCTTAATCACGGAAATGCCCTGATGGAGCTTTTGAAGCAGCCTCTCAACCATCCGCTTTCGATGGCAGACCAGGTTATAACCCTTGTTCTCGCCCAGGAGAAATTCTTCGACGATGTGGATAAGGCAGCAATAAAGAAGACTCAGGCAGATGTGATCAAGGCTATAAAGTACAATGCAGCTGATGTCTACAGCACTCTTGAGGATAAAAAAGAGCTTACCGATGATCTGAGAACTAAGATTATCGACGCGGCAAACAAGTACAAAGCATCGAGGTGATCTGATGGCTTCTACTAAAGAGATAAAAGACAGAATCTCAAGCGTTCGTGATACCTTAAAGATAACGAATGCTATGTATCTGATCTCATCCTCAAAGCTTAAAAAAGCAAAGAAGGCGCTTGCTGAAACTGAGCCGTTTTTCTATTCGCTGCAGCGTGCAGTGACGCGACTCTTACGTCATGTGCCTGAGATGACCAGCCCTTTCTTTGAAGACGAGGATCTTCATGATGAAGAGAAAAAAGTAGGACTTTTGGTCGTCACTGCAGATAAAGGCCTTGCAGGTGCCTATAACCACAATGTCTTAAAGGTTATGGAGGAAGAGCTGGCAAAGTACAAGGATGCAAAAATTTACTGCATGGGCCAGATTGGAAAGCACTACCTCGAGGCAAAGGGAATTGCGATTGATACCGAGTTTAACTTCGTCGTTCAGAACCCGAACCTTTCACGTGCGAGAAGCATTACTGAGACTCTGGTAGATGACTTCCTGAAGCACAAGGTAGATGAGGTTGTAATGGTATACACCCGAATGGAAAACGCGATGACAGAGGTGACAGAGGTAAGACAGCTCCTGCCGCTCGTCCGTGGAAGCTTTATCGATGATAAAGTAAAAAATCTCCCGGTTGATATTCCGATGGAGACAATCTCATTTGTACCGTCAGCTGAAGAGGTTATGGCCCGAATTGCTCCTGAGTATGTGGTCGGATTTGTCTATGGTGCCTTAGTCCAGTCGTTCTGCTGTGAGCAGAATGCCAGGATGACAGCTATGCAGTCGGCTACTGATGCCGGAGAAAAAATGCTTCAGTCTCTAAGCACTGAGTACAACAGAGCCCGTCAGGCGGCTATCACACAGGAAATCACTGAGATAGTTGCAGGAGCCAGGGCCCAGCAGCAGGATAATTAGAGCTATACTACTTGTAAATGGTTTGAAAAATACCTGCGAGAGCGTTTATTTTTCAAACATGCATAAATAAGAATAGAGAGAAAATATGACAGGAAAAATCGTACAGGTTTCCGGACCGGTCGTAGATGTCGTCTTCGAGGATGACAATCTTCCTCCAATCCGGGAGGCACTGTCAGTAAACAACAATGGGAAAAAGTGCATAATGGAGGTGGCTTCCCATCAGGGAAATCACGTAGTGCGCTGCATCATGCTGTCTGCCTCTGAAGGTCTCTACCGTGATATGGAGGTCGAGGATACCGGAAGTGGTATCAAGACTCCGGTCGGTGAAAAAACTCTCGGAAGACTCTTTAATGTCTTAGGCGAGACTATTGATGATGGTGAAAAAATAACCGACGCCCCTGAATGGGAGACTCACAGAGAACCTCCGAAGTTCGAGGATCAGAAGCCGGCTACTGAGATGCTTGAGACAGGTATCAAGGTTATCGACCTCCTGGCTCCATATGCCAAGGGCGGTAAAATCGGTCTGTTCGGCGGCGCCGGTGTTGGTAAGACAGTCCTTATTCAGGAGCTTATCTCAAACGTAGCCACTGAGCACGGCGGATATTCTATTTTTACAGGTGTAGGAGAGAGATCCCGTGAGGGTAATGATCTCTGGACTGAGATGAAGGCAAGCGGTGTTCTCGAAAAGACTGCGTTAGTCTTCGGTCAGATGAACGAACCGCCTGGCGCACGTATGAGAGTCGCAGAGACTGGTCTTACGATGGCTGAGTATTTCCGTGATCATGATAACAAGGATGTGCTCTTATTTATCGATAATATCTTCCGTTTCACTCAGGCTGGTTCTGAGGTTTCTGCGCTTCTTGGCCGTATGCCTTCAGCCGTTGGTTATCAGCCAACGCTGGCAAACGAAATGGGTGAGCTTCAGGAACGTATCGCTTCCACAAAGAATGGTTCTGTCACTTCGGTTCAGGCCGTATACGTACCTGCCGATGACCTTACTGACCCGGCTCCGGCTACTACATTTACCCATCTCGATGCCACAACTGTTCTTTCAAGAAAAAAAGTTGAGCAGGGTATTTATCCGGCTGTCGATCCTCTTGAGTCGACTTCACGTATTCTTGAACCGGACGTAGTTGGCGAAGAGCACTACGAGACAGCCAGAAGGGTCCAGGCGATTCTTCAGAAGTACAACGAGCTGCAGGATATCATTTCTATCCTCGGTATGGAAGAGCTTTCTGATGAGGATAAAACTCTCGTATACAGAGCTCGTAAGATTCAGCGTTTCCTGTCTCAGCCGTTCCATGTGGCCGAGCAGTTTACCGGAGTTCCAGGAATCTACGTACCTGTTGAGGATACAGTTAAGAGCTTCAAGGCTATCCTCGATGGTGAGATGGATGATTATCCGGAAAACGCCTTCTTCAATGTCGGAACTATCGATGATGTGAAGAAGAAAGCAGAAACACTCTGATAATAAGAATGTGTTCAGAGTGTTTCAGATCATTTTGACGATTTGAAAAATAGCAGAGACACTTTAACAGGAGGTGCCGATGTTTTATTTAAAAGTAATAGCTGCGGACCGGACATTTTTCTCAGGCTTTGCTGAGTCGGTAACATTCCAGTCGCATGATGGCAGACAGCAGATCCTTTCGCACCATGAGAATATGGTAATTGCACTTGACGAGGGCATGATGGACATAACACCTGCTGAGCATGCAGGAAATGGTTCTGAGGCAAATGGCGACGGCCATGAGGTCGGCCTTGCCGGAAGAGGCTTTGCAGAGGTAATAAACAACCGTGTCACAATCATTGTGGAGTCATGCGAAAAGCCTGAAGAGATTGATGTGCGCCGTGCCGAAGAGGCTAAGGAGCGTGCTGAGGAAAAAATGCGGCAGAAGACGAGCATTCAGGAGTACTATCACTCCCGTGCTTCGCTCGCCCGCGCTATGGCACGACTCGCCGCTGCACGGAAGAACAAATAAAAAAGACACTGGCCATTTGGCCAGTGCTTTTTTATCTCGTTACTTCGTTGAACATTCTGCAGCCGAAGCCTTCAAGGCTAACTGCCTTGTGGACTGCTTCAGTCTGTGGGTCTATGCCGTTTTCTATGTCGGTATCGAAATCTGAATAGAAATCACCGACGGCACCAGCGGGCTGCAGCTTATAGCCTCCTCTGGCAAGAGATTTCTTGTACCCGATACCCGAAATAAGCTTCGGAAGAATCGGTACGAAAATAACTGCTGCGACGATAAGTGTAACCAAAAGAATAACGTCTGTCATATTGATTCCTCCTTTGAAATAGATTTATTTCTTTTGTCATCTTAATTATAGCATTTCTATAGTTGAATTCAATTGAATTATAATGACTGTACAGTGAAAATAATTCATTTTATTTTTCGCTGAATCCATAAAATTTTAACAGTATTTTCTAAAATGACATGATATAATGACATTAAGTAAACGAAAGGAGGTATGGCCATGAGCGGTATTTCAGGAATCAGTAATTCTTACAGCAGCTATTCGATGTATGGTAAAATCGCGAGTGGATTGAGAATTCAGAGCTCGGCAGATGACGCCGCGGGACTGGCTATTTCAGAGAAGCTTACTTCTCAGGAGAATGGTCTGAATAAGGGAACTCAGAATGCACAGTCAGGTCAGGATCTGCTGAACGTCTCAGACGGAGCATTAGGCTCAATAACTGATAACCTTCAGCGAATCAGGGAACTGGCAGTCCAGGCTTCTAATGGACTCTTAACAGACAGCGATAAAAAGGATATTCAGGCTGAGGTAGATCAGTTAAAGCAGGGCATCGGCGATATCGCCGACCAGACCACTTTTAATACTAAGCCGTTACTTAACGGTGACAGCAGCCTGTATATGGCAACGGATAGTAACGGTAACAGTGTCAGCGTTAATACGACGAATGCCACCCTGTCTTCACTCGGGATAGAGGACTTCGATGTGATCGGTAATTTTTCAATTGATACCATCGATAAAGCCCTTGATAAAGTTACGACAGCCAGGGCAAAGGGCGGAGCACAGTACAATGCACTGTCCAGCACCATCAGCTACAATAATTATGCAGCACAGAATACTGCAGCTTCAAACAGCAGGATAGAGGATTTGGATATCCCTAAGGCACTTACTGATCTGACGAAGCAGAATCTGCTTAACACTTATAAGATCTTTATGCAGAAGAGCGCTAATGCGGCTGCACAGAACAGAAACACTGTTCTTTTCAGGTGACAGTGAGTGCAGACTTGACATTTCATCAGAAAGAATACATAATTCTCTGAAGTGAAAGGAAGTATTATGTATTTAGCTGATAAATGGACTGATTATGAAGTGATTGACACCTCAGATGGCGACAAGCTTGAACGCTGGGGAAAGTATATACTACAGAGACCTGATCCTCAGGTCATTTGGAATACGCCAAAAGGGCAGGAGTGGAAGCATATTAATGCACATTACCACAGAAGCCACAAGGGCGGCGGTGAGTGGGAATTTTTCGACCTGCCGAAGGAGTGGACGATTCACTATCCTCTTCCAGCAGGCAGACTGACATTTCATTTGAAGCCGTTTTCTTTTAAACACACAGGTCTTTTTCCAGAGCAGGCTGCTAACTGGGAATGGTTTTCTTCTATAATAAGTAGGGAAAAATCTGAACACCCAGACCGCCCCATAAAAGTATTGAATCTCTTTGCCTATACAGGCGGCGCAACAGTGGCAGCCGCGATGGCTGGCGCAGAGGTGACTCATGTCGATGCTTCAAAAGGCATGGTGACCTGGGCGCACGAAAATGCCAATTCATCGGGCCTTGAAAATGCGCATATCCGCTGGCTAGTAGATGACTGCATGAAGTTCGTAGAGCGCGAGATTCGCCGTGGCAATAAATATGATGGAATCATAATGGATCCGCCATCTTATGGACGCGGTCCTAAGGGTGAGATCTGGAAAATTGAAGAAAAAATCTATCCATTGATTCAGGATTGCCGGAAGATTCTTTCAGATGATGCCCTGTTTTTCCTGGTTAATTCTTATACTACAGGTCTTCAGCCAGCCGTCCTTCATTATATGCTTGGCACTGCATTAAAAGACCTGCCAGGTACAATTGAAGCTGATGAGGTCGGGCTTCCAGTAACTAAAACTGGTCTCGTCCTTCCGTGTGGCGCAAGCGGACGGTGGGAAAGAATTTGATCTATCTGGTATACGAGAGAATCACGCCAGCCTTGACTCCACTGGCCCGCCTCTATTTTTCAAAGAAAGAAAATGAAATTGTACCTGATAAAGAACAGAATAACAGTTGCAATCCCCGCATGAAGCGTGTAAAATATCTTTTGCTGTGACATGATAGCTATGAAGCGTGAGGTTGCTGCCGAAGCTGACGTAAGCAGTGTATGGCAGGTTTTCCGTGGAGCGAATGTCAAGTTAGGAAGTGTATGGCAGGTTTTCCGTGGAGCGAATGTCAAGTTAGGAAACTGGCGACAAGTCACTGTACAGTTAAAGAATCTGTTCTTTAAGGAACAGAGGGCGTGTTCAGGATTAGGACACACCCGGTTATGTGTACAGTCACCACTTGTCGAACTAAATTAGTCCGATATAGGAGGCGGCTTTTTTTATGGCAACACAGGTTATGCGTATTACTCTGAAGGCTTATGACCACGAGCTCGTGGATCAGTCAGCCAGAAAGATCATCGACACTGTAAAGAAGAACGGAGCACAGGTTTCAGGACCAGTTCCACTTCCTACAAAGAAGGAAGTAGTTACAATTCTTCGTGCAGTCCACAAGTATAAGGACTCCAGAGAGCAGTTCGAGCAGAGAACACACAAGAGACTGATCGATATCCTGACACCGACACAGAAGATCGTTGATTCATTATCACGTCTTGAGATGCCGGCAGGTGTATATATCGATATCAAAATGAAGAACAAGTAAAGATCAGCTGTTTTTCATTTTGATAGCAACTAATAATCTAGAATGAACATTTAGAGAAAATTCTTTAGGTGTTCCGCTGTAGAAAGGATTTTTTATGAAGAAAGCTATTTTAGCTACAAAGGTCGGAATGACCCAGGTCTTTGACGAGAACGGCGATCTTATCCCGGTTACCGTATTACTCGCAGGTCCATGTGCAGTTACCCAGATTAAGACCGTTGAGAATGACGGTTATGATGCA
>ONBW01000065.1 GCA_900316165.1 uncultured Lachnospiraceae bacterium
ATGTAAAAACAATCAGAGAATATACATTTGAAGATTGTGTTGACCTGGCGTCAGTAACAATATCAGCGGGGTTAAAAGAAATTGGAGAATCAGCATTTTCAGGCTGCTCCAGTCTTGATTCAATCACAATCCCATTCACAGTCGACCAGATAGATGCCAATGCTTTCAAAGCTTGTGATAAACTCACTACTGTTTATTTTACAGGTACCGAGACTCAGTGGGATGAAATCACCATCATAAGTGCCGGCAATAGTGCGTTGAGCGATGTAGAAGTCAAATATGGCAGTACAGACCAGACCATAGCAAATGATGTCATGGATGACATTTTTGACATCGGAAATGTAACACTTGGATCAGGTGAAGAAATCGCAGATGCAAGAGCACACTATGAGAATCTTACTGATGAGCAGAAAGCTCTAGTTACTAATTTAAAGATTCTTGAAGAATCTGAGAGCAAATATAAAGAACTGGTAGAGAAGAATAATAAAGATAGAGCTGAAAATGTAATCTGGCTTATCAACAATATTGGCGAAGTAACACGTGGCTCTTCATATAGTATAAATAGGGCAAGAAAAGCTTATGATGCGTTGACACCAGATCAAAAGAATCTTGTAACTAATTATAGTACACTTACTACTGCTGAAGAAAAATATAAAGAAATTAAATCCAATCAATCAGCAAGTGGTGATGCTTCACACAGTTCAGGTGGAGGCAGTACATCTGGAGAAAATGTTTCTGGTGGTGGTAATTCATCAGGTAATACATCTGGTGGCACTTCCGGTAGTGGCAACACGTCAGGCGAAACTCCTATAACTCCATCTACAGGAGATGATACGAAGGTACCAGACACTCCATCTGATGGTGGTAATACGAAGGCTCCTGAAAAGCCAGTAATCAGTGATACAAAAGTAAAAGCAACCTCCGGAGATGATGGAGTTTATCGTACCGAAAATGGTGATATTGCAAAAAATACTCTTGTATCAACGACAAATGATGATGGCAAGAAGGTAACTGTCATTACCGATGCTGATGGAAAAGCATATAAGAATGCAATCATCACAACTGAGACCGGTAAAAATTACGCTGCCAAATCAGATGGATCCATTGCTGTAAATGAATCAGTAAAGATTGATGGCAAAAAATATGTCGCCTCTAAAGATGGTACTCTTTATAAGAAGGGCCTTGCAAAGATAAAGCAGACAAGAGAAGATGGTTCTAAAGTTACAAAGACATTTGTAATCAAAAATGATAATGGTGAAGTCGCAAAGAGTGAAGTCGTAACGATCGATGGACATACATATACAGCCAAAGCAAATGGCCTTTTGGCAAGACAGACAATCGTAAAAACTAAAGACGGCCTGGTATATGCCAACAAGAACGGCCACATCAGTCATGTCAAACGTGTTGTAAGAGTCGGTGGAAAGAGATACATCACGAAGTCTGATGGAACTCTTTACACAAATACCTGGGTGACATTAGGCGGCAAGAAATACAAAACAGATAAAAATGGCATTATTGTAGAAAGTCGCAAAACGAAAAAAAGATAATCGTTTTTCAAATACTGCCTTATAATTTCAACTCCCATACCTTTTGGTGTGGGAGTGTTTTGTAAATGATGAAAATATTCCGATGTAATATGATACAATAAAGAAAATGTTGATGTTGATACAGAAGGTGCTATGAACTATGGAATCAGATGACAAGAAAAAAGAAGAAATAATAAAGGCGGCTACGAGTATGGAGTTTCATCCTGTGGAGGTCATGAATCAGGATAAAGCTTATAAAGGATACAAAAAAATACCTCTTACAGAGATTTCGGGGCTTGGTTCGATGTTTGCTGAGATGGTGCCATCTTTAAGGACTGTAACGACTACAACTACAGCCAATGTAGAAGGACTTTGGAAATGTACGTTTCCAGATGGTGTGAAAGGAACGTTGGCTCAGTTTAAAGATGGTAGTGGTTACCTAGGAACGATAATGAATAATGGGATAGCAGGGCAGGCAAGGTGGAATCCGGCTGGACCTGTATCGGCAACCCAGAGCATAGTAGCACCGATCAGCCCTGTAAGTATGTTTATGGCTGCTGCATTAATAGAGATAAATCATAAGCTGGATAATATTCAAAAGACCGCTGAGGATATTCTTAATTATCTGCAGGAAAAGGATAGAGCAATACAGAAAGCAAATTACGAAGAACTTCTGGATGTCTATAATAAGTTCAAATATAATCTGACAGATATAAATTGGCAGATGCTTAAATATAATGAAGTTCAGAATATACGAAGAGAATCTTCTGCTCAGATAAAACAATTGCATTCTCAAATTGAAAAAACAATGGATAAACACGACTTTTTTCATTTTGAACAACAGACTAAGGATATGGTGGAAAAGGTTCAAAGTGATTTTTACTATTATCGGCTTGGCGTTTTCATGTATTCATTTGCAACTTTTCTCGAAGTCCTTCTGCATGGAAATTTCGATAAGGAATATCTTGCGTCTGTCAATATGGATATCGCAAAGATCGAGCAAGAATATAAAAAGTTCTATGATGAATGTTATAGCGAGATGGAGCATTCATCGACAAGCACGATAGAATCAAAAGCGCTTAAGGGTATATCTGAAGCTGCAGCAAATGCTGGAAAATTTATTCATGGTATACCGGTTATAGAAAAAGGTCCGGTTGATGAGTTCCTGACTGATGCTGGTAAGAAGGTAGGAGATTACAACAAGAAGCATACAACTAAACTTCTTGAAAAATTCAGTGAAAAGAATGACAGTGGTGCTAAACAATTTGAAAATGGTATAAAAAATATAAGCAGGCAGTATAACTCTCCGATGGAGATTTTTGTTGATAAGGATAATGTATATATAAAGCTTGATGATTCACAAAAACAGGTGTCGCGATAGCTGGATATTAGATATTTTTGCCTGATTTTTTGAAACGGATTAACAATGAATCTAAATGAAGCAATAAAAAACAGACATTCTGTAAGACAGTTTACCGACCAACCACTTGAAGAGACAGCTGTTGCAACTCTTCAGAAGGAAACAGAACGGATTAATAAAGAGAGTGGACTTCATATCCAGCTTATAACGAATGAGCCGGATGCCTTCAATGCGGGTGCACCATCATATGGAAACTTTCAAGGGTGCCGCAATTATTTTTCAATGATCGGGCCGAAAGGAAAGGATGAGGAGATCGGATATTACGGTGAGCAGCTTGTGCTTTTGGCACAGACATTAGGCATTAATTCCTGTTGGGTCGCCATGACCTATAAAAAGGGAAAGTCTCATGGGGAGATTGCTCCTGGTGAGAAACGATATGTGGTTATTGCCCTTGGCTACGGAAAGACGTATGGAACGACTCATAAAATGAAGTCCTTATCGGATATCAGTGATTACAAAGCGGGTGATCCTGACTGGTATAAAGCCGGTCTTGAAGCTGCACTTCTGGCTCCAACTGCCATAAACCAGCAAAAGTTCATGATTACAAGAAATGGTGACAAAGTCAGTGCAAAAACGGCCGGACTCGGTTTTTATACGAAAATGGATCTTGGAATTATAAAGTACCATTTTGAACTCGGATCAAGCAGAGGACGCGACGTTTGGATGTAGGTGAACAGTAAGCAGAAGAGCGAAAAACACAGCAAGCAGAAACGGAGAAGATACATGCCATTTATCAATTCAAAGGTTACAACGAAGATTTCAACAGAGCAGGAACAGAAGCTCAAGACTGAGCTCGGTAAAGCGATAGAACTCATTCCAGGAAAGTCGGAACAGTGGTTGATGCTGAATTTTGAGCCGGAACAGAGGATGTATTTTCAAGGTGATAATTCTGAGGACATTGCTTTTATTGATGTCAGCATCTATGGCGGAGAAGACAGGGAGGCTTTTTCCAAAATGACAGAGGCGATATGCCGGATCTACCACGAAGTGCTTGGCATATCACCGGATCACATATATGTAAAGTATAGTCCATGTACAAACTGGGGATGGAACGGTTCTAATTTTTAAAGATATGACCATGGGATTTAATTGCTAGGAACTCTTATGACAACCAGACATTTTTACATTGAGATCTGTCATGAAAATGGTGAAATCATTAAAAACAATGAATACGTGTACAGCGTATATGACGGAGTGAGGGTTCATTTCGACCATTCGCTGCAGGATCATCAGAATGTTTTGGTTTATTCTCCGGACCAACTGAAAGGTCTCATTGAGAAATACCAGAGCTCTGGACAGTCTTCTGTCCTTGAAAAAATAAAAGTTCTCGATGAGGACAGCTTAACGGCTCCATCTGACTGCGTTTTGAATTTCGCAGATGCAAGGCAGCCGGGTGGATTGTATTTTTATGGGGAGAACACTCAGGAAGAAGCTTTATGCCGGCAGTCGACTCTGTATGCCTCAATATCTTCTGAAAAAGCCAGGGTGATGTATGATAACAATCGTGATGTAAAAAATCTCGATACAGATTATTTACTGCTTTCGCCATGTGTGGAAGTATTCCGGAACAGTGAGCTGAATCTGACTGATAATAAATCAGCGTAAAATACCAAAGCACCAAAGCACCGCTGATGGTGCTTTATAAGATAGAATAAAAAATGACAGGATAGATGATAAGATTCATCTGCAGGAAATCATTATTTAAGGAGGCTTCGTCATATGTCAGACAGAACAGTAAAAGTTACAGGAAAAGGGGCACTTTCAGTTAAGCCGGATCAGATACGTCTGAGGCTTGATTTGACGGGGAGCATGCCTTCGTATGAGGATACTGTCAGGATCTCATCGGAACAGGTAGAGGCTCTTAAGGATATCTTTGAGGGACTTGGTTTTGCCAGGTCTGATCTAAAGACCGTTCATTTTGACATCGATACAAACTACGAATCATATCAGACTCCGGATAAAGCATGGAAGAAGAGATTCGTTGGGTATGAGTTTACTCATAATCTAAAGATTGAGTTTGATGCTGATAATGAGTTACTTGGAAAGGTGCTTTATGCACTTTCAAAATCACAGATCAGGCCAGAATTTCGTATTGAATATACGGTAAAAGACATCGAAGCTTCAAAAAATGAGCTGCTTGCAAAAGCCGTAGCTGATTCAAGGGCGAAGGCTGAAGTTCTGACGAAAGCTGCCGGAGTCACACTGGGAGAGATACAGACAATTGACTATTCCTGGGGTGAAGTAGATTTTTCGATTGCGCCGATGGAAAAAAAGATGATGCTTGCAGAGTCAGCACCTTCCTATGGCTCTTATAACATGGACATCGAACCGGAGGATATCGACGTTACCGATACAGTTACGGTGGTATGGGAGATAAGGTAGTGGCGATTCTGATCTCCAGTCAACTGATTACGAAAATGGACAGATTCCATATATGTGAAGTACAATCTCTGAAGCTCTGCTCTTCAATGACATTATTTGAGATAGCAGCTAAAGAGGCAGATGGAGAAATCGCCAATACAGATGTTTTCACAAAGGTCCTGGAGAAGTTTTATTCAGGGAAGCGGGACCAGAGAACGATAGACATTCTGAATGAGAAGAAGTGATACCGTTTTTTACTTTGAAGTCAAAAAAATCAGGAGGAACATGCCAGAGAGCTGTTGAAATAAAATAATCCCTGTCATGTCTGCCGTTATTATGTTAGAATGTAATTAGATATTGTTCATCTGAAAGGATGTCTGATATTATGGAAAGACGGCTTCCAACAAGCTAATTTTCAATCAATTAGGTGTATGAGAGAATGGAGGTTTTATGGAAGATCGTATATTGCCTGTTGGCAAACAGAATTTTAGAGAAATACGGCAGAATGGCTATGTATATGTGGATAAAACCAGATATGTATGGGAACTTGCCAGGACTGGACTGTCATACTTTCTTTCACGCCCGAGACGCTTTGGAAAAAGCCTGCTCGTTTCTACGTTCGAGAGCTATTTTTCTGGGGAAAAGGATCTCTTCAAAGGGCTCTATATCGAGGAAAAGGAAAATGCTCGCGGTGAGGATGCGTGGACTGAATATCCGGTAATTCCTTTCTATCTGTCGGGCGGGCAGTTCAATGAACCCTATGGACTCAAGAATAAACTGAGTCAGACATTAAATAGCGTACAGGAAAAATATGGTCTCGAATATCTGGACTCTGATTTATCAAGTCGATTTTCTGATATCATCAAACAACTGTATGAAAAAACTGGTCATAAGGTGGTAGTGCTTGTAGATGAATATGACAAGCCTCTGCTGTCTACGATGATTACCAATCCGGAGCAGGAGGAGAAAAACCGCGAGCTGTATAAGGGGTTTTTCTCTGTATTAAAGGATATGGATGGTTATCTGCGGTTCGTATTTTTTACAGGAGTTACAAAGTTCACAAAGGTATCGATTTTCTCTGACCTGAATCAGCTGAGCGACATATCCATGGATGATGAATATTCTGGAATTTGTGGTATCACTGAGGATGAAATGAGTTCTGAATTCAAACCGGAGATAGAGGCTTTGGCGAAAACGCAGGAAATACATGATTAATTTATCGACATACTTTCGCCGATATATTAACGGGATTCCGGACAAGTGCAAAAAATTCATGTGTGCCTGACACCGAGAATCCGATCAGAATATCCACTTCGTCAAGAAGTTCTGCTTCGAGAAATGCCGTGTTAATCGCCGGACCCCCGATTCTACAACAAGGACCTCGATGCCAGCATCGTAAAGGCTGACACCTCTTCCGAGACGGGTGAGGCCACCTATAACGGCTGGTATGCTTCCGTCCACCTTCCGGCGCAAACCTTCCGATTCATCGATCTTGATTTTCTTTACGGATAATCTATTTCTCACCCAATATGATATACTCTGTTCGTTCACTTAAACAGTATAAACAAATGAGTCGAAATAGGAGGCTAAAAATGGATTATCTTGAGATCATGAAGCAAAGACACAGTGTCAGGCAGTATAAAGCTGACCCAATCCCGGAGAATATCCGCAAATCTATTGTGACGGACGGCGAAAAACAGGTTATACTGATATCCATCGGTTATGGGGCATCACAAGGAGTCGCCCACAAAAGCCGCCCGGCAGAAGAATTGTCATCTGTTTCTGGTAATGTTCCGGACTGGTTTCAGACAGGAATGGAAGCTGCAATGCTCTCACCTACAGCTGTTAATCAGCAGAAGTTCATGATCTGCTACGATGGCTCCAAGCTTACGGCAAAAGGTTCCTCATCAGCTGATGAATTTGATGATAATGCTAAACAGCTTGCAAAAGATAATAATGTAAGACTGATAAATGGAAAAGGATATGCTAAGATGATTTCTGACATTGGAATTGATTCTCATTACAAAATATATATCAAGGACAGAGTAAATAATGTACCATTAAGTTTGCATGATAGCAAAATTCAGAAGATTGATGTTATAAATGATTCGCTGCAGTTAACGATGGATAAAATATACCAGTATAGAAATGGCAAAGAAACAAGCTATCATGGGGTAATCGAATTTACAAAGACAGATATTGATGAATGCAAAATCATGGTATTTGATAATCCTTATGGATTTGAAGGCGAAAAGTCATTTACCGGAAGAAGTTATTCGCTTGGTGAGTATAAAGAAAAGTATCCAAATGCAGAATTCGAAATAATTACGGAAGGCTATAATGGATACGATACAAGTTATCAGGGTTGGATATGGGATGAAGAATCAGAACCGCTATTTGGAATTATGAACATCTGGAATTCTGGAGATATGATTTATAAAATAGAGCCAATTATAAGGGACGCGGTGGACTGAACAATGTTCATGATGATAATTTCTATGTAGGGCATCGGAAAAATACGAAGACATCATACAGTGGTTTAGTTTTCACTATTTATAGATTATTATTCGCGTAATTATTAGCTGGGAGAAATATTGACTTCCGCGCAAAAATTTCTTATACTAATACATACATTACTAATGTTAAGATTAATAAATGTCCTGGAGGTGCATGATTGTGTTTATTGGACGTGAGACAGAACTGAAAAAATTAAACAGTATGTATGCATCAAAAGATTTCCAGATGCTTGTTCTGTACGGCAGGAGAAGAATAGGGAAGACCACTCTGTTAAATGAATTTTCCAAAGATAAGGATCCTATTTACTATACTGGGGTGGAAAGTAAGGATGAGGAGAATCTTAAGGGACTTGGAAGAACGGCATTCGCTTATTATACGGGGAGCAGCGCTGGCATGGCATTTTCTTCATACAGCGACATCTTTGATTACATGACGACAGAGATTCAGAAGAGAGGAAATGATAAACGCCAACTGATAATTTTGGACGAGTATCCATATATGGCAGCAAGCGCAAAGGAGCTGTCCTCTGAGCTGCAGCGCATTATCGATCATGAATGGAGTCATATGAATATCATGTTGATATTATGCGGCTCCTCAATTACTTTTATGGAGGAAGATGTCCTCGGTGCCAAGTCGCCGCTTTTTGGAAGACGGACAGCGCAGATGGACCTGATGCCGTTTGATTACCGGGTATCGGCACGTTTTGTCCCACAGTATTCATCAGAGGATAAGGCTGTCTGTTATGGTGTAACAGGTGGTGTGGCAAAATATCTGTCGATGTTTGATCCGCAGAAATCTCTTGATGAAAATCTTATTGAACAGTTTTTTGACTCGGCCGGTTATTTTTACGAGGAGCCTGAAAATATGCTCCGACAGGAATTCAGGGACACGTCGCTGTACTTTGCAATACTCCATGCAATAGGAAGTGGCAGCACTCAGGTGAGTGAGATTTCGGGCAGGACAGGGTTTGGATCGGAAAAAGTGGTGCAGGCGCTGCATCGCCTTGAGGCAGTAAGAATAGTCAAAAGAGATGTTCCAATATTGAATGAGAAAAATAAAAAGCTCAGTCAGTATGTGCTTCGTGATGGCATGTTCCGTTTTTGGTTTAGATTTGTTCCAAGAGGTATAAATGCTATTGAGCGTGGGTTTGGAAAGCAGTATTATGAAAGCGCGGTCCGTCCATTTTTACATGAATACATGGGAGCTGTATTTGAGACCATCTGTCAGGATTATATAGCACTTTGCGGCATGACCGGCAGTTATGGCTTTTTTGTCACTCGAATAGGAAAATGGCGCGGCTCGGATCCAGTCAAAAAAGAGCCTACAGATATCGATGTAGTGGGGTTAAGTGATATAGAG
>ONBW01000070.1 GCA_900316165.1 uncultured Lachnospiraceae bacterium
CAACTACATGATCTGCATTCATGACATCAGCGTCCTTGGTATATATCAGATATGTAGTCTGCTGAATCCTGCTATCGCAATCGTATGTATTGTTAAGCTGCGTAAAAAGTCCTCTGTATGTATAGTTCTTATATTTCTTGGCATCGTCACTATCATCGAGCACTTTCTGTCCAAGCTGCTGCAAATCCTCTCGTGCCGAGATCTGACCGTCATTCGGATCATCAAGGTCATCTGAGTCGTGTATATATTGCGGAGTGTTTCCTACTTTATACAGCTTCTTTCTTCTGTTGAAAAATCGATTCTTAAAGGGGTTGCTCCTACCCTTGTACTTTACCGTAAAGACCTGTCCCTCATCAGCTAGTATGGTCATATTCTTCTTGTTCTTCCTGCTGTATTCTGAAGAAAAAGTAAAATCAGATGCCTTTATGGATTTAGGAGCCTTCTTAGACACTTCTACCCTTGGGATCAGAAATGGCCTTGCACCATCAAACGCAATTGTCACATAGTCAAAGGGATCTACGGCAGCTATTGATAACCACAGCAAAATGGCTATAAACGCAAGAGCAGCAGCAGTCACTATTTTTGTGACCAACTTTCGCTTATCAATTTTTTTCTTTTCAGTTTTTGCCTGAGAACCATTGTTTTCCATATGCTGCCCTCTCAGTCATCCTCAGAGTCCTGATATTCATATTCCCAGCGATAATACTTATCAAACTCGATATCATACTTGTCATCGTAGCTGTTATCCGGGTCACTCTCAGTACCATCATCATAGAAGTAATTGACAGTTTGAGCCTTATCAAATTCTTCTTCTCTCTTAGCATCGTCACGGTCACGTTTCCTGTCATCGGAGTCTGCCATGTAATCAGCGCATGAATTGACAGCGCTGATGAACATAATGATAACTACGATAAAGATGAAAATTCCAGAGCAGCCAGGATTGAATGACGAACGACCGGTCTGTTTCGACATCTGCTCATTGTAATTGTTGATATTTGCCTGCTCATTAGGATCTATCTGTCCATCCCTATTATAGTCAAACATGCTGTCAGTCGAATTATGGACATCTCTGTTTGAAAAATCACTGAAAGACATAGGCCGCCTCCGTTAATACTCCCTGTCGTGATATGGTGTATAGTCCTTACCTCCAGGCTTCACGCCATCTGGATCATCCTGTATAGATACATGACAATTCTTTTGCCCAAGAAATTATACTCCCATTCCGGTGAAATAGCATCCCTTAATTCGCCAATTCTGCGAATTAAAATTCTTTCTCAGCCTCGTCACACAGGCCTTCTATCCATTCTCTCCTCTGGATCACTGATAGCCACGCAGAAGGTATATCGCCATAACCATAATACAGACCTGCAAGGCCACCAGCAATTGCAGCAACCGTATCCGTATCTTCACCTAGATTTACAGCCTTGAGAAGTGCCTGTTTAAGCGTCGTTGTCGTGATCAGAGACCAGATAGATGCCTCGATCGTATCTATGACATATCCTGATGACTTTATCTCATTTGAAGGTACATTCCTGAAACTGTAGAGGTTCGTAAGCCTTGCAAAACTGGCAAGTTCTACTGTGCTGTCGAGATCCTGCTTGTAATAGGCGACAGCATTATCAATCCCATCCTGAAGCTCATCGATCAGGTCTTTATCCTCGTCCAGTATAGCCTTGACACAGAAATAATAGATGCCACAGGCCATCTTTGAGCGCAGATGAGCATGAGTAAGCGCCGACACATCATGAATGATTTTTACCGCTTCGTCATCATACATCTTTTTGCTATAGCAATACAGGCACGCCGGCATAATCCTCATAAGAGAGCCATTACCATTGCAGTCCTCTGTAGTATCCCCACAGGTCTTTGGATCACGAGTCCGTGCAAATTGTGTGATAGCGTTGCTGCATGTACCACCTATATCGAATGCGGTTCCGAAAGGCGTATAGCTTCCTTCATAATACCATCCCATAAAGTCCCGCATTATATCCTTCAGATCAATACCTTCGACTGTAAGAATACTGTCAAGCGTAGCAAGCGTCATACTGCTGTCATCAGTCCACGTCCCTGCCGGCTGGTCAAAAGTGCCATGACCTCTCATTCCAGAAACAGGGCTTACTGCAAGTTCTTCTCTTTCCCGGAACTCCACCGGACAGCCAAGCGCATCGCCTGTCACAACACCGAATATACCATCTTTCCAGATACCCATAATGCCTCCTAGAAAAAAGTCTCCTCATGATATTTATCGAGAAGCTCATCCACTTCATCAATGTCACTTATCCCATTCCTGATACAGAACTGAATGATGAGATCAGACCTGCTGGCTGGAGAAAATGCAAATCCAGCTGACATCAGCAGGTCCGTTGTCTCATCTTCGTTCAGACACATAGCCAGGGCTAGAGCCATTATTGTCTTCTTTGCAGGCCTGTAATCCTCATTATTCCTGATCTTTGAGAAAAGTCGTCTGTCGATACCAGCCTTATTGTAAACATCGGAATCCTTTAAACTCTTCTCATTGATCAGTCGAAAAAGCATATCATGGAACGATTCGCCGATTATGAATAGATCTTCATCTTCAGCTGGTGCTTCCAAGTCAGGAATCTTTGAATCACACAGATCAATGAAGCCCGATTCATCCGCCACTTGTTCATCCTGAAGTACTGGTTCCTCATTTTCGTTAAATTCTATCCTGCTTACAGATGACCTTTCTTTTTCATCAGCGTTCTTCGTTTCTTCCTGCGATGAAAAAAGAGCTGCTATTTCATCAGGAGTCATCATTTTAGATGAATCCTCAACTCTTATGCCCGTATAATTTTCATCAAGAAAATCTTCTAACTCCTGCAGCAGATCTTCCGTAATATGCTTCTCCTGCATAACTGTCCTCTCTCAGGCTCTGTGCCTCTTTTTGTAATCTTCTCTTACTTTATCAAGTGCGTCCGATTCATCAAGTGCTTTGCCAAAATCCACAGATGGAACTTCCATGCAGTAGCATACAGCATCACTTATGGCATCGTATTTGACCCTGTTACCCTCGGAGTCATTCTCGTAAGTAACTGCGCGGTTGCTGCCAATTCCAAACCGTCCTGCAACCTCTACTGCATCCATATTGGCTCCCAGGAAAAGAAATTCCCATCCGTTCCTCTCCTTCTGCCTCTCGATCATCTGTTTCACCTTTTCATAGGTGTACTGACGGCTGGCATTCTCCATTCCATCCGTCGTGATGATGAAGAGAGTCTTAGCAGGCCTGTCCTCTTCCCTGGCATACTTATGGACATTCCTAATATGGTGAATCGCGCCACCTATCGCATCCAGCAGTGCCGTGCATCCGCCCGGCACATATTGATTGTCATTCATCGGCTCTATCTTTTTCAGATCGACTCTATCGTATATCACTTCTGATCTGTCGTCAAACAGAACAACCGACACATAGCAGTCGGAGTCTTTTTTCTTCTGCTTCGCGATCATGCTGTTGAATCCACCAATAGTATCAGATTCAAGTCCACTCATAGAACCACTCTTGTCTATTATCATTACAAGTTCTGTCAGATTTTCATTCATGATCAATTCACCTTCTCGTCATTACTTCAATAGATTTGTAAAACCAAGATCTGTCATTGATATTCCGACTTTTGTTTTGAGCTTTACTGACTGATTTTTTCTCAGGCCCTTGACTTTAAGTGTGTGCTTATCAGTATCCTCTGTTATCCTGATTTTCTTTGGAAAGCTCAGCTTCTGAGCCGCTACTACTGTCTGCACATTTACAGCAGGTGTTGCAGTCACCACCATAGCCATTGCAAGAACTATCGATGCCAGAATCCTTTTAAACTGTTTCATAAAATTTCCGCCTTTCATTTGCAGATTTACTTGTATCTATCAGCTGATAGACACATAATACTACAAAGAAAAACTGGAATGGTCGCCTGAAAAGCGACATTTTTACGCGTATTAAATGAGCGGTGCTGCGATAGCAGCTGTGAATGCACCGCTTATCTGACTTCAAATATGATATCTTCTTTGAGATTGCTCTTGAGCACAGGATGCTGCGGAATACCTGGATCTGTCTTATTGTACTGCTCTGCCTGATATGCAACATCACAACTAATCCAGTACAGAGACAGCCTGCCATTTTCGATATGATTTGTATTAAGCATAGCGACACATAGAAAGAGCGTGAACTTGCTGACCGTGACATCCTTGTCATATCCTGCGAGTTCATACGGCTGACTGGATGCAAGGACAGCCGTACCTTCATCTGCCAGCGAATCTGTCCATTTCTCAATCTGAAAATTGCCGGACATACAGCAATCCAACAACAGAAGCCTCTTTCTGACATGCATCTGTTCAAAAAGATCTATGACCGACTGTGTTTCCAGATATCCATCGCTGAATGCCAGGCAGTGCCTTCCGTCTATCGTTGCGCCATGACCGGTAAAGTAAAAGATTACTGTATCAGCAGGCGTCGTATCTGAGAGGAAAAGTTTTACCCCTTCAAGAAAGCTCTCCTTCGTCATCGTGCCTGAATTTCTGGTCTTGCCCCAGATATTCATCCCATCGATATGAAGCCCATTGATAAGACCATGCAAAATGGCAAGGACATCATATCCACTATATGGCAGATCCGGCACATTTTCATAGGAAGAATAGTCGCCGATACCGACAACAATGGCCTTCACATTCTTATTCAGCATCGGTCAGCCTTCATCCTTCTTAAAGTCATCATTCTCACAGATATACTCTGTAAGTGTCTGAATGTATTGATTGTAATTTCTCAGTTTATGCGGAGATATATTCTTATCATCCTCAAAAAGCTCTATTCCTACAGCCACAAATACTTTAAGGACTATATCAGCACTGCATCTGTCCATTGAGCCGGCAGTCTTAAGCAGATTGTCAGCGGTCACTACGGTCATGATTGAAGCTGGGACATCATTTCCGAAGTCAGCAGAATCTATGTTGTGCGTCATGATGTAGTCTTCAATATTGCCTGCAGAATCTGAAATAGCAAGATATCTTCTGATCTCTCTTTCTGCTATATGATCTATCTCACCGTCAACAAAGGCCACATACATAATGAAGTGAGCGAGATCTGCTTTCAGCACTTCCACGCCCTCTGTATATAGATTCAGCAGTTTCAGGAAACTATTCAGGACTTCAGACACCGCATCAACAGTGTCCATAAGATCCGTTCGTTCTATTCCTTCATTCTGTTGTCCGAGTTCCGAATTATCCCTGATAGCATCTTCAATCTCCTGAAGTCTGTAAGGGAGCTTTGCATCCACATCGGCTACCACGATAGCATCTTTAGGCAGCCTGCATGGAATTGACAGAACCTTATTCCCGTATATACAGCAGCATGTCCTTACAGCCCAGTTCGCATTTTCAATAGACAGGCCGTATTTTTCTACCAGGATTTTTACATAGCTGTTGAAAAAAGCCTTTCCGATCTTCTCCTGATGCGATATATCATCAAGAATCCCTGAATCATACGCTATCATGATAAGATTCGGATGCAATGTATTCTCATCATTCTCGTACTCATCAAGCCTGTCCTGCATGAAGTCCCTGTCATATATGCTGAATGCTTCATCAGAAAAAATCTGCTCCAGATAGTCTTCAAATTTCATATACAATTCTCCATCAATCTATCATATAAACGTCTATCAGGATTGTAATGAAATCAATCCCACTATCCAGTGCCTTCTTTCCAAGCACACCGTCATCAACCACAGCATAAAGCGATTTTCCTGCATCCATCAGATTGAAAAGTATCTCATTCGCAACCCTGGGGATATATCCGAGCTTCTTTCCGCTCATAGTCTCTACAAGAATCGCCCTAGGATCAAACTGGTTCTTTGGCTGCAGAACAAGCTTCAGCTTGTCTCCCTTTTTCAGCTCACTTGCCCTTTTCCTTATCGACCTGACGTGCATTGTACCATTGATCTTAGTATGCAGCAGATGGATTTCCCTTGAAAAAGGCCGCAGTTTCTCTCCTGTCGAAGTCGTGAGGTAATTTACCTTAAGAATATCATCTGAAATTTTCCCTGGCAAATTCTTGTTGCTCATTTCCTGCCTTTCTTATTCTTCAGGTCTTCCATCTCCTGCTCCACCTCTGAAAGGAGCTGACTCAGGCGCTCAATCTCAGCCTCATTATCATTGAATTCTGCTTCAAGCTCTGACTTCGCTGCAGCCAGCCTGTCAGGATCATCGAGGATTTCCTTATAAGTATACGGCTCAACAGACCTGATCTCATCCAGTTCAGAAGAAAGTTCGTCGATTCTCTTCGCAAGTCTGTCCCTTATCTTTATCAGTTCCTCAATAGAAAGATTGGACTCGTCGGCTTCGCCAGAATCTTCTTTACCAACAGTGATCTCATCATAAATATTCTGGAGCGTCACCATGTCTCCATTTTGATACGCTTCCACAGCCTTATTGAACAGATCCTTCTCATGCTGCGTCTGGTTTGGATTCATATCAGGATGAAGTCTTTTTACAATCGAACGGAACAGGGACTTCGCTGTGGTTGGCTTATCTTTCTTTTCGGTCTCCTGACCATCAGAATTACCTTCACCGTTGCCACTGTCCGAACTATCATCAGATTCCTGACCGCCAAAAGGATCATCTTCCTGATATTCCTTCTCCTGTTGGTCAGAACCATCACTCTGATTTTTTCTTTCTGATGACTCCTGACCTTCGCCTTCTGTAGAGAACTGCTGGTTCCACTGATTCCGATACTGCCTTCTGTCCGCTTCACGCTGCTTCTGCTTTTCCTCAGCATCTTTAGCTTTCTGGTACTCCTCATCTACCTTCTGCTCATATTCCTGATACTCCTGATCAACCTGCTGATCCACATCTTTCTGTGAGACAGTTTTCTCCCTGTTGAGGGCAGCACGCATAATTTCAATCCTGCGCTTGAGCTCAAGGATTGACAGCTGCTGATGGTAGATTCTGTTCTTCATCTCTCCGAACTCGCCTGCCCATCTGGCCTCAAGCTCAGGACAGATGTAATATTCCAGCTGTTCCTTTGTCTGTATAAGAGCTGCAAGCTGAGTACGGAGACGCTTTATTTCTTCGTGGAGCCTAGAGCGCTCGTCGGATAGTATCATTTCATTCATTATTATTTTTACCATGCCAAATTGTAAATCATTTCCGCAACCCCCCTTTTGTTCATTTTTACTTGACAGTTAACATCATCGTAAGCATGGTCGCCCGTCAAGCGACATTTTAACCAGCAATAATGTCATTGATAGTTTCTTTAACAGCTTCTACGCATCCATTCAGGTCTTTTTTTATATCATGTCCCCAGAAATGAAGCACTGTCCATCCCATAAGTTTAAGTTCGTTGTCCTTTTCTTTATCACGTTCCATATTATTTTCAATCTTATCTACCCAGTACAGTCCATGATCTCCTCTGAGAATCCGTGCTTTTTGCACATCCCAGTCATATCCATGAAAGAACTCACCATCACAGAATATCGCTATTCTGTATTTTGTAATCGCTATATCAGGTGACCCTGGAATTGCTTTATAATTCTTTCTGTATCGTATTCCCTCGTTCCAGAGTGCCTTACGAAGAATAATTTCTATATGAGTATCTTTCCCTCGTATATGCTGCATATTCTTATGTCTCTGCACCTTCGTAAGAACATCCGTCATGTAAATCCTAACCTCATTCCATATAAACCTTGTTAGTAAAATTATATTCTTTGCCACATGTGTTTTCAACTAATATGCTAGGAAAAAGTTACTGTTCACGGTGTGCCCTCAGAAGCAGTGCACGCTAAGAAAAGCCTGCATTTTACTGTATGCAGGCCTATTCATACTTAAATAAAAACAAAG
>ONBW01000071.1 GCA_900316165.1 uncultured Lachnospiraceae bacterium
GAATTTTACTAACGTCCAGGTCAGTAATGATTCAAATCTACTTGAGGTATTTTTATATGTCAACCCCCTGACACTTTATATTATACAGGAGGCTTTCTAACACAAATATCTGATTATCAATTGTTAAATGTCAATCCAGTCACATCAATCAGATACTGCCTGAAAGTAGCTGTCCCGTAGAGGTTCCTGCTGTTCATCTGCTCTTCAGCTTCATGCGCCGCAGTGCCATAGAGGTTTACGCAGTGTGTGACAGTATCTAAAGCTTCTTCCGGATTCTTGGCGAGTTCAAGTCCTAAAAGACCTGAGAGCATACAGCCACTTCCGGTTATAAGTCTCTGCATATATGAGCCGTTGTTCGACCACTCTCTGCTCTTTTTACCATCAGTGACAAAGTCCGTACTTCCTGTAGTTACCACTACAGACTTCGTAACAAGTGCAAGGGATTTTGCAGCATTTTTTGCTGTATCTAAAGAGATGTCTCTACTGTCTACACCTCCGGTATTTAAGGCAGTATCGGCATTTCTGAAATTACTGTTTGTTTCTTGTACTAAGCTCTGCCCGCCTGCTGTTTTTGCCGAAGACATCTGTCCTGTTTCTGTCTCAGAATTATTTTCTGATATAAGTCTGGCTAAGGCAGTAATCTCTGTGTAATTTCCTCGGATACAGGTTATTTTTACCTCGCTTAAAAGCTTTTTTAGTAATTCATCCCGAAATCTCGACGCGCCAGCTCCGACAGGATCTAAGACTACAGGGATATTCCTTTGATTTGCCACTCTGCCTGCTTTAAGCATAGCTTCAAACCTGGATTTGGAAGGTGTTCCGATATTTAGGACAAGCGAGTCAGCTATACCTGTTATTTCTTCGACCTCCTCCGGTGCATCAGCGCAGATTGCACTCCCGCCACAGGACAAGATGATATTTACCACATCATTTACGGTCACATAATTCGTGATCAGATGTATCAAAGGTTTTTTCATGTGTTGCATACTCCTGAATGGAATTGTGTCCTTCATCATTCTGTCATGGATCAAAGAATATCCAGACAAAAAATGACGGACTAGAATCTATTTTACCATTCCAGTCCGTATTTTCCTAGTCTTCTTTAAATAATTAGAATCACACATCAGCTAAAGATTATGGAGCATCATTTTTATGATGCCTGGCAAAAATAAGAATTGATACCGCTTTTTTCATTAAAAAAATCTTTCCTCCTCCTGTAAGCCTTACCACTTTAATATCCGTATAATATATTAAATAGCCAATAATAGCAAAAAAAATATGTTTGATATATAAACTATGCTCGGATTTTTTTCAGCAATGCTTCCTGTAAAGTTTGTGAGAAGTTAATGTTTTTCTCCTGAGCAGCTGCATTTAGCCAGGCAGGTATAGTTAGAGTCTTTCGAACAGACTTTTCAAAATGATCTTTGGCATATTCCGCCACATCCACAGATACCATATTAACGAATGCACCTTTTGTATCGACATCCAATTCTTTAGCAATATCATTCAGTGAAATATCACTCATAGAAGATGCAACAGGTGCCTGTTCGCCATCTTTCTTTAAAGAATAAAGATATCCTGCCAGGCAGTCTACAGCCATATTCATTGCCTCAGTTTCATTACTTCCACAGGTGGCTAGCCAGTTTAAATCAGGAAATACAACTGAGTATCCTGTCTCATCTTTGAAAAAACATGCGGGATATATAGATAACATATAAATGCCTCCTTAGCTAGGATTTACTGGTTTTATCTACAAGCTCAACATACATCTTCATAAGCTCTGCGACACAGTCAGCTTCAGACATCTTTGTAGAAAATCCGTAGGCGGCCATTACTGCGCGGTCATTTGCGATGTGAGCTTTCCGCAGTTCCTGAGGCATAGTAAGCGGATCATAGAAATCTGCTAGCGAGCTGTCAGGATATAGCGCTCTGGCATCTAGAATTCCCTGTGCGGTATGTTCGATTCGCGCCTTCTGCTCATCGGTTGGTAATGGCCATGGGAAGTTGTTATAAACAAGCGTATTTGAGTACCTGTAATCACTTTTTAATCTTCCACAAACAACACGCATCCATGCCATATGTACATTAGATTCGAGAATGCCAAAATGATACAGACTTGCATTGGGAAGTAAAAAAACCAAATCACTGCATAATATATCAGGTGACATAAAACCCATTGGTATATAACGTCTACGCTGTGAAGATACTTTTGGAATCACAATATAGTTAGTATTTGGAATATTTGTAGCTCCGAATTTTGATGGAACATCTGCACTTTTTCTTGTACTAGTACGATTACTCTTCTCTCTAAATAAGCGTACATTCTTCACACGTTCTAAGCACTTTGGCATACTTCTTAACTCCGCAGGTGAACAATCTCCTAAATACAAACAATATCGAGGCTTCTGAGAAATAAACTCTCGTGAACCATACCATAGATGAAAATATTTTTCTGATTTTGGTTCCTCTTTAATAAATGCATCCATATCATTCTTTGAATCAAATAAAAAATTGCCATCATCTATTGGTTGACTACCAATACCCATTTTCGGAACATCGCAAAGCGGATTACTTCTGTTTTCAATAAATACATCATCAGCATTTAATAAATATGCGTTAATATGTTCAGCGGAAATAACACTTCCATTAGAAAATATCTTTTTACACCCTGTTGTTTCATCTTTCGTTTTGGTTTTACTAAAACCAATAATTACACAATGTACATGAGCTTTTGCTGAAGCTTCACTATCCCAGACAAAAGTTTGATATGCAAAATTAATATTTATATTCTCTTTAAATAGTGGTTTCCATAAAGTAGGAACTGCATCACCCTGTGAAACAGAATTTGTTGAAACTAATGCTACTTTAATTGAAGTTCCAGTAATATAGTCCGCTGCCTTTTTATACCAACAAGCAACATAATCTAGATTACCAGCATTTTTCCAACCATTAAAAATACGACTCACATCCTGTTTTTGCAAAATTGACATTAATCGTGCACCCACAAACGGCGGGTTCCCCATGATATAATTCAGCTTTTCTGCCGGTACGACTTCATTCCAGTCTATTCGTAGTGCGTTCGCCTCGACTATATTTGCGTTCGTAGTAAGTGGAAGGAAGTCCAGCTGCTGAACTATGATTTCTTCTGTCTCTTTCATCATCTGGCTCTCGGCGATCCAGAGAGCTGTCTTTGCGACAGTTACTGCGAAATCATTGATTTCTATACCGAAAAACTGAGTGATGGATACCTTGATTGGGTTGATTGCTTCACCAAATACCATCTGCCCGCCTGTCAGGTCTTTAATCACACGATTTTCAAGACGGCGCAGAGAGAGGTAGGTCTCTGTAAGGAAATTACCACTTCCACAGGCTGGATCAAGAAAAGTAAGAGAAGCAAGTTTATCCTGGAATTGATGAAGCTTCTTCGTTCTGGTGTTGTTTACGTTTATTTTTTCAAGGGAGTCGAGCTCGGCCTTCAGATCATCGAGAAAAAGTGGATCGATGACTTTATGAATATTCTCAATCGAGGTGTAGTGCATTCCGCCGCTTCGTCTGGTTTCAGGGTTCAAAGTCGACTCAAATACCGCGCCAAAAATCGTCGGCGAAATATCTGACCAGTCAAAGCCTTCGCTTGCGTCCTTAAGAATAATATCACGGATTTCCTCTGTAATCCGCGGAATCTCAATACTTTCATCAGAAAAAAGCCCGCCGTTGACATACGGGAATTCAGCAAGGTCTTCGCGGAGATATGGATCTCTCTACTCCTCTTTCTGGTCAAGTACCTGAAACAGATCGATAAGTGCTGAGCGGGTGTGTTCGGCGTCATAGTTAACCAGATAATCGTGGAACATATTGCGCCTGCCAAAAATACCGGCATCCTCAGCATACAGGCAGAACACGAGACGGACGCAGAGCGCGTTGAGGCTCTTCAACGAGTGCTCATTTGTAGAATCCTTGTACTGCTTGATAAGCGCATCATAGAGCTTTCCGACTATGTCACCGGCCTGGATGGAAATCTCCATCTCATGTGAGATCTCTTTTACTTCTTTTTTAATCAGGAAATCCAGAAGCGGATATTTGCTCTGAAGGTCGGTGAGTTCTATTTTTACAGGGGCAAAATCCTTCGAATTCGCCTGATCCATATCATAAATCCAGATCTGCGCGAAATTTGAGGTGATGATCCAACGCGCCTTCTCACTGAATGAAAGATTATCGTTATACCGTTTGGCCTGCTCATATGGTGTCAAATCGACATCCCCTGAGTTATGAATCTTCTGGTCCAAGGCTATTCCAAGACTCTTCTGCTCTATTATTACACGTGTCTCCGGTATATAGACATCGATTCTTTTCTTGTTTCCATCGACGTATACTTTTTTCTCAAAATCAACGCGGTCGGTTACTTTTTCCATGCCAAGAACGTTCTGAAGCAGGTCGATCCAGTAAGACCGGCCATCCTCGTCCTCGTTTCCATTACCACGCCATTTATTAACGAACTGTCTGGCTGCTTCTCTCTGCTCCGCGTCTGTCATAAAAGTCCTCCCACAATTATTAGTATTTCTTGAACGCCATCTTCATTGCCTCAGTTTCATTAAATGTATTCTATTGGAAGAGCTACTAAGTTTTCTCTAAGGTATGTTTTTTGGCTGACCATGCATAAAATTACGCCCATGCCTCTTTTCTTTTCAGGTATCTTATCCAATATGGAATTAGCAGAGCCCATGGATGCCTTAGGATTACCTGTCATTTTAATTTCAACAGGATATAAAACACCATTTTCTTCAATAATCAAATCTATCTCATTTTCACCAGTTGTACTTTTGTCTTTTCCTCTATAGTAAAAAATCTGAAATTGATAATCCCTGCCTTCATTTGAATAGGATTTCAAAATTTCCGAAACAACAAAGGTTTCAAACATACTGCCTGCGACAGCTGAATTCTTCAGTGCATCCGCTGTAAGCCATTTCGTAAGATAGCAGGCAAGCCCGGTATCACGAAAATAAATCTTTGGGGTTTTTATGGCTCGATTCAAAGCGCTTGCACTATATGGCTGGAGAATATATATAATTCCGGTTCTTTCCAATATGGAAATCCAGCTTTTAACTGTTGGCTCACTTACGCCGATTTCTGATGCTATATTGTTATAATTAAGCATTTCACCTGTCCTTGCTGCAACCGCAGTCAGAAATTTCGTAAATGTAATGCTGTCTGCTGAAATCAGGCCATTGATATCTCTCTCGAGATAGGTAGCGACATAGGAAGAATAAAAATCCAACCAGTCACGATCAACGTCATAAATTTCTGGATAAGATCCCTTATGAATGATTTCCCAGATGTCTTCATAATGCCTTAATTCCTTTTCACGCTCACAGATATACTGCTCTGTAGGAACAAAATGTCCGTTAAAAGGAACCTGATATATCTCACGGAGCGACAAACCACCCAACTCACATATTGAAACTCTGCCAGCCAGAGACTCGCTTACACCTTTCATCAGTTCCAGTTTTGCAGAACCAGTCAGTATAAACTGTCCCCTATTCTGCGAATTGTCTACTATCTGCTTGATTTCCTCTAAAACTGAAGACTCTTTCTATATAAGCCATACCAATCCTCCGACTAATTCAAAGTGTAATTTTATTATAGTCGGTCTTTGAGTATTCTGCAAATCACGCTATTTATTAACGAACTGTCTGGCAGCTTCTCTCTGCTCTGCATCTGTCATAAAATCCTCTCTTATCATTTTATCCTTTTTCCAATTCCTGCGCGGACTACCCAGACTTCTTCGGCCTGCTTTGCTAAGAGGCAGGATGTGCGGCCTACTAGCTCGGCATGAATGCGCTGCTTTTCATCGATGGGCACTACTCCGCAGCCAACTATATGGCAGAGGATTATATCATTTTTCTCTAAAAAGATTTGAGAAGAAAGTACCTCAGCTGCGGTATCTATATCTGTTTTAGGAGCATTTTCATCAGAATTGATATAAGTAAAAAGCTGGTCATCAGATGAAACGATACATGGTTTGTCTTTCTGGGTATTTGATTTAAACTGTTTTTTAAGAAATTGATTTGCTATCTCGCTGACATTTTGGGGAAGAATACTCTTTCCTGGGAACTGACTCTCCGCGAATTCTCTCTCCCCCTGATACCTGCCGGACATAACCAGGATCATATCAAAATGCCTTTCTCCGTGCAGGTAAAAATCATCGGCACATCGCCATCATGTGTCGGGATTTCATCAGCTGTGCAGGCTGAAAAGCAGGTGCCGATACGCATGACTTCAGGATATTTGGTAAAGAATCTGTCATAATAGCCTTTTCCATATCCAAGGCGATTGTGCTTTTTATCAAAGACGAGTCCCGGCGTAAATGAAACGGCTTTTCCGCCAGAGTACGGCTCGGACCAGTCGACAGGCTCCATGACTCCGAAAGTCCCCTTCTTGAAACCATTCAGGTTTTTTACCCTGTAAAAATTAATGTCACTGCCTTCTGTAACCGGAAAATACAGACTCTTCCCCTTCATCAGAATCCAGCCTGCCAATGAAAGCAAATCCACTTCACTACCCAGCGGATAGTATATGAGGAACTTTTCATACGCACCAAAAAACAGCTCCCAGTTGTTTAAAATGTTCCGAACTATAAGCTGTGAGGCCTTTTCCCGCTCATCAGCAGGGATGCTGTCTCTATAATCTTTGTATTTTTTTCTTAGGTCATCTGATTTCATATGGTCTCCATCTACTTCGTTATGATTGATTACTAGTCAACTACGCCCCGACTAATGTCGGGAGCTTGTGGGGTGTGGCTCAAGTACTTAAGATACATGATCGCATACCACAACTTATCCAGATACAGCAGACTCGCTAGATACCCCGCAGGATATAAAGTGTTGATCCGCCACTTAGAGGACAGTTAAGCTGGTGAGTTGCCAAACCAGCTGATATAACTGTTTCAGGTTTCCGACAG
>ONBW01000095.1 GCA_900316165.1 uncultured Lachnospiraceae bacterium
TTATACGACGTTTTTTATTATCCGCATCCTTTTTGAAAACAGTTGATTTATATGGATTGTTCTGAAAAAAGATGCGGATAAAAGATACAGCATTATACAATAAAGCCACCAGATAAAGGAGGTGGCGCCGTGAAGATATTTGATGATGTAACCCGGCAGGTTAGGTTCTATTTATCAGAAAACCACTACTGCCATTCACTTATCAAGGCAAACGAAAGATGCTTCCGCAGCCTTGAGGCATACCTGAAAGAGAAAGGAGTTGATTATTCCCCTGAAATAGCGAAAAAATGGATTGAAGATCCTGATTATTATGCATCATCTACAGACAGACCTCATTGGAAGATGGCTCTTGTCAGACTAAAAGATATTTATGAACATGGAGAGATATTGACAGAACATGATACACGCCATCTTATGTCGTATACGGTTCTTTATGAAGGTCTGAGAAATAGCCTGGACAGTTATCTCGAAAGCCTCAAGGGCAGGTTTTCAGAAGAAACTATCGATGGTCACAAGCATCCATGCGCAAGGTTCCTGATCTATATCCAGAAAAACGGAATCTACACTATTACTGACATCACTTATGAGGCCATCTGTCAGTTTTACCGTATAGATATGCATCGTGGGCATTTTGAAAAGAGTCATACAAATGCAGCGATATCCTCAATGATGGCGTATTTCTGGTCAGAAGGACTTGTCCCGTACGGATTTACGATTATTATCCACTATCTGTCTCACGGGAAAAGAAATCAGGGATGCTACTGGAATGATGTTCCGACTTCGATCCATGAAAGCATTGCTGAATTCATGAAATCCTCCCCTACTGTTAGTACTGACAGGCTTCGGGAGTATAGGGATTATTCCATGCAGCTGCATCATGAAAACGGGTATAGCAAATCTGTTTCTTCTGCGCATAAAAGGGCTATAGACCTCCTCATCCTATTCCTGGAAATGAATGGTCATAGATATAATCCTGAGATTGCTATTGTCTGGTTTAACAGCATATGTCATTACTTTGGTAAAGAACAGGATACCATGTACAGATCGTTGTGCATGGTTGCCGAGTACCATACTGCTTCGTGCATAGATTTGGTTACTGTGCACCGCAGAAAACCAGGAGCATTTTACCTGATCCCAGAATGGTGTAAAGAAGCAGCCGTGAAATATGTTGAGTCAAAGAAGAAAGAAGGATGGGCACGATCCACAATGGATATGATCCGGTCAAGTATAACCAGGTTCTGCAATTATCTTGACAGTGTTGGAGTCCGTTCTTTCATGGAACTGACAGTAGCACACATAAAACAGTTCAATGTAAACGACAGGCACAAAACACCTTACGGCAAGAATGCATACAACACCCGGATCAGAAAGTTTCTCATATATCTTGGGGAGAATGGTTATGTTTTAAATCCTATGCTCTTTGTCTCGCTTACATGCACAAGCGCTCCAAGGGAGGCGATCATAGTTGTACTTAATGAAGAAGAAATGGCAGAACTTAAAAAGCAGATAGATTCTGATGACAGCAGGCTCTCTCTGAGGAAAAAGGCAATGCTGTTGCTTGGACTCAAAATGGGACTCAGAGCCTCGGATGTTGTGAACCTTTCAATAGATGACATTAACTGGGACAAGGCATCCATCAGGTTTATCCAGCAGAAAACGGTAGTTGAGATTGAACTCCCAATGCCAACAGAAGTAGGAAATGCTCTGTTCAGATATATCACTGAAGAACGTCATAAAAAGGGCGAAAGGAACATCTTCCTTAGTGAAAGAGCACCGCATAAACCTATAAAAAGAGCAAGCTGCAACCGTGCGTTAAAGTCAGCACTGCCTAACAGAAATGTAGAAGGCTCCGGTTTTCATGTTATGAGAAAGACATATGCAACACAGTTATTGCGGGGCGGAGTAGGTGCCCCATTGGTTGCTGAAGCTCTAGGACAACGTGGAACAACCGCAGTTCACAGATACCTTTCATTGGATACTGACCGCATGCGGTTGTGTCCTCTTAGCTTGGCAGAATGCGGGATCGGAGGTTGGAATCATGACAGATAACATCTCCAGAAAAAGCATAGTGGCACCCTACATAGAAGGAGTGATAAATGAAAAGCATTCTCTCGGATACTCTTACGAAAGCGAAGAACTGGTTCTCAACAGGTTTGATGAATACTGCGTAAAAAACAAGCTCGATACTCTGGAAATATCTAAGGAATTCCTCTCAGAATGGATGGGACGCAGTGAAACAGAAGGCGAATTCAACCGTGGGAAAAGGATATCTTGTGTCAGACAGCTACTACTTTTCATGGCTTCGTGCGGGATTCATGTATACATACCACATGATTTCTGTCATTTTAAGAAGGCTCTGCCTCATATATTTGATCCAGATGAAATCGCAGAATTTTTTTGTGTTGTTGATTCATATCAGACCGCTATGCATCACTGTAGATCTGAAAGACGACTGGCAAATGAATACAGCCTGTTATTCAGATGGTATTGCTGTTGTGGTCTGAGGAATAATGAAGCCGCCGGAATAGCTGTTGAAAATGTTGACCTCGATAATGGCATACTTACTATCCTCGATTCAAAAGGCAGTAAAGACAGGCTTGTTTATCTTCCGGACGATCTTAGGGAATCCTCAAGAAGATACTTTGACTATCTTAAAGATGAGTTGGGATACGTTCCCAAATGGTTCTTCCCCGGGAAAAATACGGAGAAGGCTCTTCCGAATACAACTGTTGATAACGTTTTTTCGCGATTTTGGAGCAGTACTAAATACGGTGGCTGCAGTAACAAGCCAACAGTTCATGATTTTCGATTCACCTTTGTTGTAATGAGGATGAACCTGTGGGCTGAAAACAATCGTGATTTACAGGTTATGCTGCCGTACCTGAGTCGTTACCTCGGTCATAAAAGTACAAGTGAGACTCTGTATTATTACTATCTTGTTTATGATGCTTACAAAACCATTAGAAAGAAAGATACTGTAGCTGATGCAGTGATTCCGGAGGTGGTGTCCTATGAGTAAAAAACCATCTTTCTCGGAACTGTTCTTTTCAAGAACGAAAGACTTTCTGGATATCTTTCTCCTCAGACAGGAGCAAAGAAGCAAGGATACTGTGAAAGCCTACCGTATTTCACTCACACAGTTTTATAGATATGTAACAGATCAGAAACACATGAAAGCCATGAATTTCAGGTTTTCAGAATGCACATATGAGCTTATGCTTGACTATTCACAGTACCTCCAGGAAGTAAAAAGACTGGCTAACAGTACGGTGAACCAACGTCTGGCAGCTATAAAATCATATCTCAAGTATGTGTCTGATGGAGATATCGGGCTGATGCAGGTATATCTGAGTGTTCAAAAGGTTCCGCTCTTAAGGATTCCTAAGCTCCAGAAGCCGATAATGGAGAAGGATGAATTGGAAGCATTTCTTGCGGAACCTAAGGATACAAGGTTCGGGAGAAGGGATAAGGTTATACTGATCCTGTTGTTTGACTCTGCAATAAGGGTTTCTGAACTAACATCCATTGTTTTGGGAGATGTTTCAACAGATATAAAACAACCATCAATCATGATCCATGGGAAGGGGCGAAAAATGAGATCTGTAATGCTAAACGAAAAATGCGCAAAACACCTGAAGGATTATGTGCACCACTATCATGACAGGGATGCGCCTTCTGATACACCACTGTTCTATACAGTCATACATGGAAAAAAGAATCATATGTCACAGAGAAATGTAGAACGTATAGTAAAGAAATATGGGGATCATATCAGGATAGCATATCCAAATATGCCAGAAAAAATTTACCCGCATCTTCTAAGAAGGACACGTGCCACAGGGCTATATCGGGACGGAGTCCCCTTGGAGATGATCTCTGCTATACTTGGTCACGAAAAAACTGAAACAACAAAAATTTACGCAACCCCTTCGGTAGAACAGCTTAGAGAGGCCATTGCCAGAGGACAGCCTGAAGAGGAATACCTTGAAAAGCTGTGGGAAGGAAATGAAGAAGAAATCCTTAGAACATTTGGATTGATGTAAATTTTTATCCGCATCTTTTTTCAGAACAATCCATATAAATCAACTGTTTTCAAAAAGGATGCGGATAATAAAAAACGTCGTATAA
>ONBW01000072.1 GCA_900316165.1 uncultured Lachnospiraceae bacterium
AAAGTTCATCGACCATTTTTTTCTTCGATAATTTTCGTGGGTCATATCTCCACATTTCAACAGCCACCTGTGAATTTGAGTCCTGTAAATCCTTTGTCAAACAATCATTCCACTGAGATATTCTTTCTGAAGCGTAGCACCAAACACCAGGCGCATTGAGCATCGAATACTCCGCCAATGCAGAATATCCGCTCTCCAACAGTTCACTCTTTACTTCCTCGCATGGAACGTAGACAGTCCTTTTCACAGGATTGAGCAGAACTTTTTCTGCTTTATAAAACAACTCTTTGGGTGAGTTTTCCGAAAACAGTATCTTTTGTACTCCGATTTTTTTCGATTGCAGCGTTCCCATTTCTTCAAGTTGTTTGGACGCTCTGGAAATAGATGTTGGTGTCAGATCCAAATCTTTTGCAGCTTGACTTGTGGACAGTTCCTTTGCTCCCTCATAAATAAAATAAAGCAACAGCATCTGGGCTGATGGCAAGATTTCTTCTCTGTCGCTCTTTTCTGCATCACAACGTTCCTGCAAATATGCCCCCATAAAAGGCAGATAAATTTGCTTTCCATCCACAATAAATGCTATCTTTTCCCGAAGTAAATACTCTTTCTGCCGTGTAGTGATTTGTTCCAGTACTAAAACCACAGGGCGATCTGCTACCTTTTTCACACGTTCCAAATGCTTTTTTAATGTTTCCACCTGTTCCAATTCGGTTTTAGGGTACAAAAAAACGGCTTTTTGACCACTCAGAGATACCTTCTGTGAATCATACCTTGTACTGATGAAGTTTGGCAAATGCTCTAAAGCTTGATATTCATACAGCACTTCAATTCCTAAAACCCGCTTAAGGTATTCCACTCTATCGCCTCCATTTATAACTCTTTTTCTGTATTATAACTTATTTTAAGTTAAGATACAATATCAAGGTTATGATTGGTCAAATTCGACTATTCCTATTTGTTGTGTAAATTTTCCACCACAGACTCCATGTACTCGTTCGCCTCCATCTCATACATCAGCTCTATGAGCTGTATGCTCTTGTTCGTGCGCATTTTGATAAATCCAGTTACTCTTTCCGGTGTCGATGTCAATTACATACTTAATAAAAATTCCCTTTATATATCCTTTGAAACTTTTGTGTAAAATCCCTTCCTATATATCTCTGCTCCGGAGCACGACGCACCGCCATATTAGACACCAGTGCACCATCTAGCAGACTATACACCCTCACCCTGCTCTGGTACACAAACACGGCTCTTCCTTCATCTATCAAAATTCTATGCAGTCGCTTGGTAATAACTCCCTGATGCGGAATCCCTTCCAATTCTCCCAAGTAAGTCCACTCCCCATCAATTTGGCGAAGAAGGAAAACACCTTTATCTATGCCAGGCATCACCCAAAAACAAATTTGGTCATCCACAAATACGGCCCCATTCATAGCATGAGAAAATATTCTGCTCAAGATAACAGTTTCCTTATCATCTTTAAGTTGGACTATATTGCCACAAGTGCACACTCTCCACCGTCCATTTTCTGATACTCCAATTACCTTCCCTCGTTCACTCTGCTTTTCCGGGGTTATCGATTTATTTTGCTGTCCATACGTTTTTACCGCGCCAGCATTTTCCTGATTCAATATAATGGAGATTGTGTCCGTTCGGAAAATGTGAACTCTGTCAGCAGATATATCAAAATGCAGAATAAAATTCTGAATGCGTTCCAAATCGCCATTCCCAAAACATCCAAAATACCAATGCAACCTCTTGCCATCTTTATTTTGCCTTATAACCTCCGCAAAATAATCCCAATCCACCGGATACAAGGAATGTCCTATCGTAATAACCTTATCGATTTCCGAAAGACCTTCAAAGAAATTCTTATGTGCATCAATAGTTTTGTCGCAATGTTTCGTCAAACTATCATCCGCTTCTGCAATTTCTCGAAGAGCAACTTGCTGCGCATCATAGATCATCTGCATACGGTTTCCGGACAAATTAATTCCCTTCCAATTATCCTCGAAGTCAAATTGTGAATCACTTGCTTGCGGTTGATGTCCCAAAACCAGCTTGTCCGCTGGCTTTCCCTTGTTTTTTCTCCGACATCCATGTATGTAACAGACATCACTTCCCGGAACTCCATATAATTCCTCTATGAACTCTGTATAATTAAAATCAAGAAACTTCCGTTCAAGAAAATTGCCTGTCTGAATAATACTTTTGAGCGGACGACAATCCGTATGAACCTGTAAAGAATTAATCCACTTCGTAAACCTATCCATCAATTCCACCGAAAGTTCCGTTGCCGGTGCTGCTGCCATCTCAGCTGCGGCAAAAAAATCTGCTGCCTGCGCATTCTCATCATAAGCATCCATGGCATCCAACAACGTATCCAGAACAATTGGCTGACTCATTGCTTCAACGTTAATTGTTGCCAAAGCGCCTTCAAAATCGGCCCATAAGTCATCAGACTCAAGATAGTTTTCTAAAACAAAGCGAATACGACTGTGCTTCCCAATCGTATTTCCAAAATCATAATAGCTTGACCTCACTCCATGCATCAGATCAAATCCATTTCCAATGATATAGAGAATTTTTCCCTTCGAATCCGGAACTACATGCTCCAACGGAATGATGTCAAACTGCCCTTCCAAGTCCTTAAGAGCACTATCATACCGCTTAACATCCTCAGCCTTTTTCCTCTGCCATTCTTGATTCTCCTTCTGTTTCCGTTCCTGCGCTTGTTTCGCATAGTGTACCTTACGGCATATCGGACAATACTTCGGTAAAGGACGCTTTCTTACAGAAAAATATTCCTGCTCGGATTGTCTTATTACAAATATTTGATTACAGTTTTTACACGTGACTTCTACATTTCTCATATGCGTTCTTAACTGAAAACCTCCTCTGCCTGTGAATTTTATGCTAAACGATTAATAAGCGCTAAATTTCAAAGTAAGCGTATTAAAGAGATGGGCTAATCCCATTCTGAGCTGGTTTTTGAGTATAAAAAGTCCCTCACGAGTCTGATTCCATTAGATGGTGGAGTCATTCGTGAGGGACTTTTAAGTTTCTCATTTTGATCAGGTTATGCAGAGGCCTTCCTTGTTTGAATACGTTTCATTCGTTTTCGATGGTAACGCGCCGCCTCTTCCTGTGTGATTTCTGTATATACGATTTTTCCTTTTCTGACATGTGGCATTTTCACTGTGTCATCCAGCTTGAAGTTTCGCTGATCTTCAAGATACTTTTTCTCATATGCTTTGTATTCGTCAGACCACGGCATCATTTTCGACAGAAAGGCCCAGTTCGTATCCCATGCTTTTTCCTTCTCATCATCAGACATGTCTTCCGTGATGCTGACTTCCCGATTAATAAGACCGCCTTTATCATCAACGTATTTCGGCATTTCACTCAGAAGATAGTTCAGATAGATATCCGGTATGGCCTTGTTCTCCTGTGCTGTCCGTATCAGCGAGTAGCAGATGGCATTTGCCTCAGCTCCATAGGCACTGGTTGAGAACAGAAAACTTGAGCGAGCTCTGCTGATGACGCGAAGTGACCTTTCACAGAACCCGTTGTCTAAAGGTACCATCGGATCTGACAGGAATACTTTGAAATGCGGTTCATGGTTCAGGGCATAGTTCACCGCAGTAACAAGGTAGCTGCTGTAGGTTGGATCCTTCACATCGACCCCGTGCAGGATATCAAACAGCTCATCAACCAGAGGCTTGATCTTTTCCTGCCGCTGTTTAAGCCTTTCTTCAGGTGAAAGCTTTTTCAGTGGATTGTCAGCCCGGTAGATCTCTCCGATCAGCCGGATGATCCTGCCTTCGATGGTATTTTCCAGCTGCTCCACCGTCAGCCCTTTGTTGTCAAGGACCAGAAATGCTTTTACAAACCTCCTTCTCAGGTGCATGAAACAGTTTGCAATTGTTACCTTGCCCTGCAGTTCCTTCTCGAAAGTATAGTAGGCAACAAATGCATCATCTTCAAGTACGCCATCATAATCACGCCCATAGAAATGCAGGAGATGATCTGTTGCTCTGCCTCTTTCAAAAGTAAAAAGAATCATCCTTGGATCTGTGCTCAGTTCGGAACTCGTATGAACCCAGAAATAGTTCTTTGAACCGGTTCCATGACAGTACTGAGTTACGATCCATGGCGTTTCGTCACTTTGGCTGCAGCCCTGTTTCAGAAGAGCTTTCTGCATGTACAGAACCGGCTGAGCCAGGTATGTATGTGAGGTTCTGTTGATCCATCTGGTGATCCAGCTGCGGGAAAGTCCCAGACTTCTTGACAGTAAATACTTTTCAGTGGAGTATGTTGCCACACTGTTTTCGAATTTCTTATCGATAAGATGTGCCAGAAGTGAGCCTGATGCCATTGACCCCGGTATAAGTTTTCCTGATTCTCCGGGATGATCACCGGCCCTGTCATAATACTTTTCTTTTGATAGATCGTTCGGCGTAATAACCGGATAAAAAGTGGTATCGACATACAGGCGGGCAGGAATGAGCGCCAGCGTATCACTTGGAACCCAGTCTGATATGTGCCATTTGCCTTCGCCAAACATCCTGTTGTATTTTTGATCATCAAGGTAAAAATGAGAATAGTGCTCGAGACTGTCTGTCCAGTCATTGGAGCCGGCCGACCGTCCGCTGTGTGCTTTCTTTTCTTTGCCGGAAGCAGTATGCTCTGCAAAGGACCTGATATGACTGCCCGTATGCGATCTCGAATGATCTCCGGACGCAGATGAAGCAGCTGTTTCATACGGCTGAACATCAGGATCTGCATCTTCGTCTACAGGATCCTGTGGAGCTCCCACACATATGCTTATGGAGTCCCTGTCATCTGTGTCAGCGCTGCTGTCACTGTCTGATGTTTCATCATTCTGTCCGGATCCCTGTTCTTTCATATATTTTTTTGCTGCTTTGAGCAGGATCTGCCCGAGTCTGCCCGTCTTTTCTGAGGAAGTGCCGAAGAGCATGTTTTGAGCCAGCCGAAACTGCTGGTACACGACAGTATAGTCCTTTTTAAGAGACTTGTAGTCTTTCTTAAGCTCTGAATACTTTTTCTTCAGGCGTGTTACATTGTCATGTTCAGCAAGATCAGCTTTTACTCTTTCAGATGCGGCATTATTCATTTCGATGCATTTGTTGATGACAATGACAAGGCTCTGTATGAGTTCGCTTTTTTTCATGCTGCCAGCTTCGGCCAGCATCTTCCTCAGCTCTTCGTTCGTCATTACTGTTTATCCTTTGCAATGGCGAGCAGATCAGAGCAGTATTCGGTTACTTTGCTGCTGAGTTCGTTATTTCTGCGCTGAAGTTCCTCGTTGATCACCGTAAGCTGATCGATCTTCAGTTTAAGCTCACGGAACTTTACATCTGTAGCTTTCTGGTATTCTTCAAAAGCTGCTTTTTCTTCCTCGTATCTGTTCCTGGTCTTTTCTTCCACAGCAGCCTGTGTTTTATTTACAGATCCCGATTCTTCATCAGACGAAGAGACTGTTACAGAGGTCTCATTCAGAGACCTGTCATCTGCAGATTTTGTGTGTTTTCTTCCATGATAGCCACCACGGCCGGCGTTTGGAATTATCTCATTTGTCTCAGGATCCAGCTTTCCGATCATGTGGCGTTTTCTTACATACTTATGGGCCTTCTCGTCCCATACATCCTCGTTGGCATAGACATACGTAATGCCAAGGTCTTTCCGCGTGAAATACGTGTAAGGTTGTTTCTTTCTAGGCATAGCGGTATCCTCCTGAGATAAAGTATAACATATGTCCTCTTTATTATCTATTATACTTTTTATTTAGATGAATGTCAAGCATTACATCTAAATGATAGTTAGATAATTGATTTTCATTTATACTTTATCCCAGACCCGCTTCAATTGGATGTTTCCGGAGGCTTTTTCACCTTTGGATACCGTTCTGTAATCGTGCCTGTTAGAGAGATGCCGGACATCAGCATCTGATACTGCTCAGACGGAAGTGCCATTGCCTCAGCCTTTGACTTTGGCCATCGGAAATGGTTGCCTTCCGAAAGCCTGAGTTTATAGATTCCGATGCCGATCCCTTCAAAACAGATGCCCTTGATAGTTCTTGTGCCTTTTCCGTGAAAGAGATACAGGCATCCTTTATTCTCATAGAGATTCAGCCTGTACTCATAGATCAGACTTGCTGCAAGAGTATCTATACCACGGCGCATGTCGATCGGCTCCAGGCATAGATATATTTTTTTGAAACCGACACCGTCTTTAAGCATTGCGCACCGCCTGCAGAACAGTAGCAAGCGTATCTGCATCAATGCCACTGTTTACATAGATTTTTATGTTGTTCACCTGGAGCATAACAGATGGAATGCCTGTCGGAGAACCATTATTGTTTACATCTGAGCCGCTGTCTGGCAGATTTGATTCTTTTACTATTGATGTGACATCGACAAAGGCTTCAGACTGTGATCTGACTTCGGCTGAACTTTCCAGATCATCCGGATTGAGCATACCCTCATTCCTGAATCGTCCACGCCATCTTATAAACATGTAGTAATTGATGTTGTTCTGTTTACACCAGCTTGTTGCAGAGATATAAGTTGAACGCTCTGCTTCAACGTATGATCTGATAATAGCGAGCCACTTCTTGGTCACTTTTGAGGACTTTATATCCTTAGGCAGCATAAAAAACACCTCCCTGCAGACTTCTGTTTTCTAAACAAAGTTTACAGGAAGGCGCTCATAATAAATAGCCCAGCTCTATAATACGCTTACTTTTGAAAGAATGCAAGAAAATCGTTATCAATAGTTTAACAAAATGATGACATTATGATTTTTCTATGGTATAATCCAATCAAGTATTGACCCTATTAT
>ONBW01000074.1 GCA_900316165.1 uncultured Lachnospiraceae bacterium
ATCAAAAATCCATGCATCTATTATACCCTATATTGAGCCAGAAATCGCGTATTTTAGGCAATTTTTAAAGATTTTTTGCTAATCAGCAGACACTATTTATGAAGCTGAGAAATAATACGAACGTACAGGAAAGGCCGCGTTTCGCAATCTCTTTCTGAAAATGCTTTAAAAAGTCCATTATTGCCTCTTTTGACGATGAATACTATGGGTTTCATCGTCAATGGAGGAGGCCTGGATTTTTAAAAGCAGATATTGTTGAGTTCTGAAAGATTTGATATACTTTTCATGGCGGTCTCTTATCGCTGTGTTTGTTAGGTTAGAGGTAACACCCCTCGGTTGCACGTCCTCATTATATGCATCTCATGCTATAAAATTTGCTTTTATATGCTGTCTTGTAGTCCAATCGTCAAACTGCACAAAACAAGTTCTTCCACTCAAACCTTCAAAGATTTTTCTATTCATCGGACCATACACTAGCACAACCTGTGGGCTAAGAAAATCAAGCATGGATATCAGGCCTTCTCTGAAATATTTCTTTGATTCTGCAGCCTTTATCTGCCCATATGTACCAATTGAAACAATACTATTCTTTTCAACGCCAAGAAATGCAGGTGGTTCACCGAATATTTCATCAGTATACGTTCTCTCATCACCCCAGCGTACATTTGGCACAACATATAACCCCTGATTGCTGTAATAATATCCAACAGCACGATTCAGGTAAATATCAGCTAACTGCACTATCAACGGTGCATCAATATACAGTGAACAATCCGGAGATATAATTCCAGCAAATCTACCGAGATCATCTTTGAGTTCTTCTGTCTTCGTAAGCACATCCCTGAAATTGATATCATTTTCATAGAAACACACAAAATCTGTCGGGACGCCTCTATTCCTTTTGGAGAACGGAACCATACCCGATGGGATTATGATCTCCTTCGGAGCATCTATATGGGGAATCTCGAGATCTCCATCGAAGAAGGCAGTTTCAACAAGAGACACCCTGAAGCCTTCATCAACAAGATTCTCAATTTTTGCCATGTTTTTTCCTCCAGTCAAGAATTTCATCTGCAGATTCAATGCTGCCTGCTATATTATACTTTTCACATTCCTCCGGGAATTTGCTCATAAGATTTTTATAGCAGTCAACCAGCTCGCGACTGTTAGTCTTCTCCGCGATGTCATCTATAACCTCACTAATCCATGAATATTCATCTGGGGTACAGTCATTTCTGAGAAAATCAATGGTAGAAGGAATATCTTCTGAAAGGATATCCGTTTCCAGTTTATTACACCTGGCAATCTCATCATACCACTCACCCTGACTTATTTTCTCTGCATACTCTCTCCTGGCGATTACTTCTCTAAATTTTTTTATATCCATTATTTTTTCCCTTTCCTGTATGGTTGTTTTGAATCTGGAAAAATGGTAGCAATCTTGCCATTTGTCCTGATAACACCGACACGGACTCCTTTCCAGATTCCGTATACGGCTTCTCCATTCTTACTGTTTCGATTCCCTCGCAAATTGGCAACATGCTCTCCTGCGTGCCGTATATCTCTGCTTGTCCAATTTCTTGGAAACCATGCCTGGCCTGTTCCTTTCCGTTTCCGGGGATTTCTGTGATTTGGAACATTTCCAACTCTCACTCCGTTCGGATAGGTCTTCACGATGTGATATTCTATCCCGTATTTATCAAGTTCATTCATACCAGTCTGGCCATGTCCACCACTTACAAGACGTATATGGTCACCTGGCATCGGGTGTGTATACGTTCCCTCGTTAGAATGTACAACAGCAAACTGACTTGCAACACCAGCAGCACCTTTAGTATTAAGAATCCTTCCTGTCTTAGTAGTTTCCATCTATGAAGCCTCCTGTCAAACTATGACAGGAAGATTCGATGCAACAAAAAATAAACAGAAGCATTACGCCTTCCTCTCCGCCAATTATATAGCTTTAACAAAATCAAAAAGTTTCTCTTGTATAGGTGGAAAATCTGTGCTAAAATGCTATATACATTCAAAAAGGACTAGCATTCGTGCTTGTTCCGCCTATGACACTTCCTAAATTGTTGGTAGCAATTTAAGAAGTGTTTTTTATTCTCAGATCACACGCTCATAGGCATCACCTCCACTATATCTGTCGTAGTATTGAAGCAGCCTGTTTTCATAATCGGTATAGGTCTTCTGCAGCTTGTGGTGTCCTTTCCACTTCAGATAGTACCGATATGCATATGCGGCAGCAGTTTCACTAATATCGAACCGGTCATAAATATCCAGCCAGCTTCTGGGATTGATCTTGTCTACAAGTATCGGAGGAGCTATTGCATATTTTGCAAAAAAATTTGCTTCATCCTCCTCATGCTCTCCACGCCCGGTATGATCAAGGACTATATGACCTATTTCATGCAGAATCGTAAAGTTCTGCCTGTCATATTTATAGTCCATATCATTATAATAAATGATCTCCTTACCACCATTCTCACAAAAGAAACCGTCTTCACTTATCGCCCGTGCCGCTTTTAATTTTCTCCTGGATAATCCTGAATAAGGGATCAGAGTTATCCCCATTTTTATGGCAATCTCAAAGCCTGATGCAGGTATGCATCTGATCTCATACATCTCAAATATATGCACGACCTCCCCTTTGATAAATTCATACTTCTCATCGGAAAGCTTCCATACTTCCTTATTCATCGTCATCTCCCATTAGAATATCAATAAACTCTTTTTTATCCCTCGAAGACATCTGATTCACATTTCTGGCTATCAGCTTCTTCGCATATCCCAGCTCTGACTGTTTATCCGCAGGTATACCCTCAAGAAGATATTCTGACGTAGTATCAAGTGCAATCGCCATCTTCGCAAGGACGCTTGATCTTGGTGTTCTGTCTCCCTTTATATAGTGAGATATCGCTGCTTCAGTACATCCTGTCCTAATAGCAAGTTCCTTCTGTGTCATTCCTTTCCTGCTTAACAACGCTTTAATCCTTTCTCCTATCTGCTCCATCATGCCTACCTCCTGTAAATCTCCTTTTTCCTGCGAACATATATTAACAGCATATTATCATTTTGTCAAGTGTTTATTCTACATTTAGTCTCTATGCTTTTTGAATTAAACCATATATAGACATTATACTTTATATGATAAATTATAGTCTATACCTGGTAAACGTTTCCCAATTTGATGGGAATCCCATGCATTGCAGAAGCTTTTTCAGGACTTCGCCCTGAATTGGTGTTTTTCATGGCTCAGTGAAGCATTCGATAACATCCAGTTCATCCAGGAGTCCCTGGCAGTCTCGTGGATCATGCAAAGGAAGTGAAGGCGCAGGCTTCATCTGTAAAGAAATCTGAAAAAGAATCAGCACTGGAAGAAAACGCACCTGGAAAGAAAACGACGCAGAAGAAGCTTTGCTTTGAGTACATGTATCAGGTAAAGAAATACGAACACTGGGATGATGTTCTCAGTGCTTTTATAGGAAGCAGATAGAGTTTAGAATATATGCTGTCAACAACAATGGTGTTGATGGCATTTATTATACAGTAATAATTTTTGGAAAATACTTTCCAAAAAAACTCTTGACAATTCTTATGCGAGAGATTATTATGTTCTCAGCAGAACAATTTGGAAAACAAAAACCGAAAAAGGAGTTATATTATGCATAAGAAATTTGAAGATATATCTACAGCTGAGGCGGAGAATATGACTGAGGATATCTGGGAAAAAATATTTCCGGAGAAAAAAGATTCTGACGAAGATACATCCTTTAGAGAAGTCAGTCATATATCAGCATGTTATCTCTTATGGGAAATAAAGAAAAATCCTTCTATTAAGACAGCAGATGAGCTATATAAAGCATATTCAGCTCATGTGAATAATTATCTGGCTGCTATAGTCGAAAACCTTTTAGTAGAGCTGGATGTCCAAGAGGTCTGGAAAAGATTTTATTTAATAGCCGATGAATATACTATCGATGATCTAAAAGCATGTGTTTTAAAGACAGATCCGAATCTTTCAGTGCGCGAAGAGGTTCCGGAATCTATTATTGATCTTGCAGACAGAATGCTTGAGATTAGTGGTGATGACAGGATTATGGATGCTAATCCAATACTAGGGTCTTTTGCATTAAGGAGTATGAGAAATACTGGTATGGGTGAATACGTAAATATTGCCAGCTTGGACTATATGATGGAAATAGCCTATGCTAATATTTATTCGGTAGTCTGTGGTTATGATAATATAAGTTATGACACGGGAGCTGATAGGAATATAGATAAGGTGTTTGTTGACTCGTTTAATGTATCCGGGAAAAGAGAACCTGTCCAATCTGAACATTCTGCAAGAGATTTGTGGGAGGAATTTCCTGACGACGAATACAGCTATCTGTATCAGTGGGATCTATCTGCATGGGCAATAGCGATGACAAACTATAGAGGCAGGGTAGTAAGTGTAATGACAGCTGGAGCACTTACAAATAAATCCAATGAGATATATAGATCTTTTCTATGTGAGAATGGATATGTGGAGGGTGTTATAGCTCTACCTGATAAGATGTTTGTTAGTACATGGGTCAACTCCTTCCTGGTGATATTTAGTCATGATAATAAAAAAATCAGATTCATTGATGCAACTGATATATACCATCCAATTCGTGTGGGCGGTAGACGCGTAAACACTCTTACCGAAGATATGATGGATGAGATTTATAACAGATATAAAAATTCATCTGATGCGATAGTGAAGGCGGTAAATGAAATATCGGAAACGGGCTATAATCTTAATCCAATCAGATATGTTGAAAAAGAGGAATCATCACTTGAAACAGTCGAATTAGGTGAGCTGTTGACAAGTATAAAACGTGGGATGACATTGAAAGCTTCTGAGATGGATAAAAACATTTCCAAAGATGTGGCCTATAAGAAATGTATTATTCCATCACAGATATCAAATGGTGTTGTTGAAGATCAGTATTATTATCATGCTGAAACCCGCAATCAGAAAAATGATTGCTTTTATGGAGATATTCTTTTAAGTAAAACTGGATCGCCATTTAAGGCGGCTGTATTTAATGTATATGATGCTTATCTAGTAATCGGAAATATTTATATACTTGGTGTGGATCAAAAAAAAGTGACTCCGGAGTACATCAAGTGCTTTCTAAGCAGTAAAAAAGGACAGGAAGAGATGAGAAGGCTTGCCGTAGGTTCTGGGACACCAATATTGAGGATTTCGGATGTGCCTAAGATCAGAATCCCTGTTTATGAAGAGAAGAAACAGAAAGCAATGGAGGCCAGGGCAAAGGAAATCGTTGAGGAAATGGAATTATTACACACGCAGCTGAGAAGCGAAGAAGATGAGCTTGCGAGAATGTTTGACGAGGAGTAAAGATTATGGAGACAAAGGGCTGTATTTATTCAAGAAACGATGTATGTGAGATGCTAGGAATATCGACTTTTACCCTCACTAACTGGTATAAGTGGGAACGAAAGGAACTTTCAGAGCAGATTGTGGATGAGGAATATCTTCCTCGTCCGGTTCAGCTCGAACATGTAAAGGGTCGCCCGTTAAGATGGTCATATGAGATGGTGACATCTCTTATGGAGTATAAAGAACATATCGTAAAAGGCAGGAACGGTAGATTTGGTAAATACACCAATACAAAATGGCATTGATGAAAATGCGGACTAAGAACAGGAGGAAACAGGATGATAGTACTTGATGAAACAAAAAGAAGTGAGCAGATTGTGAAGAGACTGGTAGATTATTCAAAAGAGAAGGGCATCGTATTCAATGAGAAAATAGATGGATTCTCTGATTCATCACCATATTGTATTATGAAGGGAGGCTCATCTCTGTCATATAGGAAACAGACAAGGAATTGGCCTGTAAAAAATTCGATAGTAGTATTCGCAACAGATGTTGATGCTGAAAATCTCAATAGTAAGCTGGGACTTTAAAATTTACGATAACAGCAAGGACAAGGTCAGACCGAATGCAGTCTTTATTCCAAGGGATATGTTTGATCAGGCTCTTGAGGTACTTGCAGAAAATCCAGAAAATATCTGAAATCAGTGGAGATTAGAGTAAATGAATGTAGAAGAAACATATAGAGCGATAAAAGCTTTTCAGCATGAAATTTATAATGCTACAGACTGGGATTCAGCGCAGAAGGTCTATCGCCAGTGCAGAATCTGGGTTCGCATACAGATAGCCTATGCGCAGGCTCTTACAGTAAGACAGGGCAATTATATCAACCATAAGGTCAACGTAGCAAGAAAAGAGGTTTTGGGTAAATGGCGGAAAAGCCATCAGAAGAAACAACAGGCTCAACATCAGACAAATAAACGAAATCGGGATTATTGGAGATACCATTATGACGGTAGTTCCGGAAGAGGTGACAGGAACTATTATAGACAGGAGAGCTTGGAGAAACGTATAGCTGCCACAGATTGATTTTTTAAAAGCATTATATGTCTTAAATTTGCATTAGATGTTGATTCCTCATATTTATAAAGCTTACAATATTATCGTTGCGTCGGGCGATAAAGGAGCTCTTTTTCTCTCTCATATCAGAAAAGAATACTCACAGATGGTATCACTTTGGTGATATAGATCCGGACGGCTTTCTTATCCTCGAACGACTGAAAGGGAGAACAGGAATTGACTTCATCCCTTACCATATG
>ONBW01000020.1 GCA_900316165.1 uncultured Lachnospiraceae bacterium
TGCAACGATATCCATCACCGTTGACTCTTATTTTTTGAGGTAACCTGTCAAAGAAATCCCTAAAAATCGTAATTTGGGGCTTGACATTATAGGAAGGAAGAAAGAGAGACCTCGGATGAAGAAAAGCTTACTTACGATGATCACACTTGCACTTGTGCTGATTAATCTTCTTCTCACTGCAATCATAGCGATAGCTATTGTGCCAGAAGTGAAGAATGTTAATTCTCTTGTTTCAAAAGTAGCTGCTGCTATTGACTTGAATCAGAACGGTGCGTCAACTGAAGATGGAAGTGATGGCAGTTCAAGCGTACCTATCTCAGACCAGACTATGATAGCCATTGGTGGAGATGACGGTCTTACGATTAACCTGAAGTCGAGTGATGGTGATACACATATTGCTGTCGTTCATGCTCAGCTGGTGATGAACTCCAAGGCTGACAGCTATAAGACCAACTACGCTGCTCTTACTAATGAGTCTGGCGCAGCTGCCGGTCAGGTTTCACAGGCTATTCAGCAGACTGTATCTCAGTATACCGTAGATCAGATGCAGAATGACCAGCAGACTGTAATTGATGCCTGCACAAAGGCCGTTCAGAATATTTTTGATAAGGATTTTGTAGTAGGTGTTTCGTTTACGAATGTTATCTACCAGTAAAGAGATTGGGGTGGTATCATGAGTGATGTCCTCTCCCAGGCAGAAATCGATAACCTCCTCAATGCGATGAGCAAGGGTGAGGTCGATGTCGAAGAGATGACGGCACCTAAGGAAGTCCCTGTAAAGGATTATGACTTCTCGAGACCGTCAAAATTCTCTAAGGAACACCTGAGGACACTTGAGATTATATTTGAACATTATGGCAGACTCTTATCGACGAACCTTCCTGTGTATCTGCGCAAGAACGTTCAGGTCGAAGTAATGAACTCAGAGGCTGTTACATATCAAGAGTTTACAAACGCTCTTTCAAATCCGGTGCTCCTTGGCATCGTTGATGTCGAGCCTCTAAAAGGCAATATCATAATGGAAATGGCTACCAAGCTTGGGTTTGCGATAGTAGACCGTATGCTTGGCGGAGAGGGAGAACCTCTTGAAAAAACAAGAGATTTTTCCGAGATAGAAATACTTATAATTCAGCGAGTAATGAATATGTGCGTTGACCTTCTGCGTGAGCCTTGGGAAAATGTAACAGATCTTCATCCGAAGCTGAACAGGATAGAAACCAATCCACAGTTTGCGCAGATTATTTCGCCGTCAGAGATGATTTCCATAGTCACTCTGAACATTAAAATAGGCGATGTAGAAGGACTTATGAATATCTGCCTTCCGTATTTAACGCTCGAGCCTGTAATGGACAAGCTGAATACGAAATATTGGTTTTCTAATATGCAGGAACATGATGAACACGTTTCATCTGATGAGATGGAGTCGCTGATTAAGAAAACTCAGGTTCCTGTTACAGCAATACTTGGTAATTCCACCATCAGCGTGAATGACTTTATTTCACTCCAGAATGGTGATATTATTAGACTTGACAGAAAGGCCGATGATGAGCTGGATGTCTATGTCGGGGCTATCAAGAAATTCAATGCGTTGCCCGGTACCTACGATAACAAGTATGCAGTCCGGGTTACAAATGTGATTCGAGAGGAAGAAGGTTAGGATGGGAGATACTACGATATCTCAGGATGAGATCGATGCACTCCTTAAAGCTTCTAATAGCGGAGGAGGTACGGCTGCACCTGCTGCGGACGGAGGAGAAGATCTTACCGATGAAGAAAAGGATACCATAGGTGAAGTCGCCAACATCAGCATGGGGACGGCTGCAACCACTTTATTCTCCCTTGTGAATAAAAAGGTCGAGATTTCTACACCTGTAGTTTCTCTGGCACGCTGGGATGACATTGTAAACATGTACGAGCGCCCATGTGTCATGGTAAAGATCAGCTATACAAAGGGTCTTAACGGAAGTAATATCCTTATTCTGAAAGAAAATGATGTAAAAATTATCACTGACCTTATGATGGGTGGTGATGGCTCAAATGTGGATGGAGAGATCACAGAGCTTCATCTTTCAGCTATTTCTGAGGCCATGAATCAGATGATGGGATCAGCTTCTACAGCGCTTTCATCAATGCTGAACATGGTGGTTGATATATCGCCACCGCAGTCAGATCTTATTGATCTTCAGGAACAGGTCAATGGAGGCGATATAGATGCCTTCCTGAACGGGACATTTGTCCTGATTGATTTTAAAATGCTGATCGGTGATCTGGTGGACTCAAAGATGATGCAGCTGTATCCTATCAGTCTTGCAAAGGAAATGTGTTCACTCGTGGCAAATAACATGCAGGAAGATTCCAATGCAACAACTGAGGACCTCAACTACAATCCATCAGCAGCACCACAGCCACAGCAGTCACAACCGCAGCCTGTTCAGCAGGCTCCGGCAAACAATGGAGTGCCATATATGCAGAATCCGGGTTCTATGCCACCACCACCTTCACAGCCTGTTGTAAACAGTACAGTGGATGTCCAGGGGGCACAATTTACACCGTTTGTTTCAAATATCACTCCTCAGCTGGCTAATGAGAATATTGACCTCATCATGGATGTACCTCTTGAGGTTACTGTTGAGCTCGGAAGAACTCATAAATCAATTCATGATATACTTGAGTTTGCTCCAGGTACTATCATTGAGCTGAATAAAATAGCCGGTGAGCCAGTAGATGTTTTAGTTAATGGAAAATACGTTGCAAAAGGCGAGGTAGTCGTCATCGAGGAGTCGTTCGGTGTTCGTATTACCGAAATCGTTAAATAATTATAGAAATAAGGAGATGAACAACAATGGGAAAGAATATTCTTATCTGTGACGACGCAGCATTTATGAGGATGATGATAAAGGATATCCTTACAAAAAATGGCTATAATGTAGTTGGTGAGGCTGAGAATGGTGTAAAGGCCATTGAGATGTACACAGAGACAAAGCCAGACCTCGTCCTTATGGATATCACCATGCCTGAGATGGATGGAATTGGAGCATTAAAGGGCATCCGTGCAAAGGATCCTAATGCAAGTGTTATCATGTGTTCAGCAATGGGACAGCAGGCCATGGTTATCGAGGCAATCCAGTCCGGTGCCAAGGATTTCATCGTAAAGCCTTTCCAGGCTGAGCGAGTGCTCGAAGCTGTTAAAAAGGTTATTGGATAATGTTTTTGTCGTCCGGTCTTGAAAGCCTGGGACAATTATTAGTTGCGATTCTAATGTTTGTGGTGGTAGTAGCATTGTGCTACTTTACCACCCATTTTATTGCAGGCTATCAGAAAAAACGACTTTCAGTCGGTAATTTTGCTGTAGTCGACACCATGAAGATTGCAAATAACAAATTCCTGGCTATAGTAAAAGCAGGCAAGGATAACTATTATCTGATTGGAGTAGGAAAAGACGAAATCACTTTTATCGACAAATTAGATAAAGATGACATCAGTTTCAAATCTGATTCTGGTTCAGGCATTCCTGGAAAGAATCCCGATTTTGACAGGTTTAAGCAGATGTTTATGAAATACGCTGGACGCGGAAAGGATAAGACAGACGACTGATGAAGCGTTTTAAGAAAATAATCATTACTGTTCTTATAAGTCTGGGACTCGTATTATTCTCTTCGGCTGTATTTTTACTATGTACCTCTCAGGCTGCAAATGCTACGTCTACGACAGATACGACTACCTCTAATAACACTACAAACGAGAGAGCCAGAGATGATGGAAGAGCTCAGGTGAACGAACAGTATGGTGGTACTTCTGAAGCTCCTAACACTACAAATGAGTCTACAGGTTCAGGTGCTGGTGGGTTCAGTCTGAACTTTAATGGGGATTCGGGATCATTAAGTGCTACAGTAAGGATACTTCTTGTACTTACTGTCCTTTCTCTTTCTCCGGCTATACTTGTTATGATGACGAGCTTTACGCGTGTCATTATCGTGCTTCATTTTATCCGCCTTGCACTTGGTACGCAGACTTCACCTCCAAATCAGGTAATTATAGGTCTTGCGCTTTTCCTGACGCTCTTTATCATGTGGCCGACATTCTCATCAGTTTACAACAATGCGATTGTGCCGTTTGATAAGGGAGAAATCACGCAGGAACAGGCTTACCAGCGTGGAAAGGAACCTATCAGAGAATTCATGTATGGGCAGACACAGTCGAAGGACTTAAACCTCTTCTGTGATATCGCAGGTATTACCTATGAGGACTATGATGATGTGCCGATGCATGTGCTTATACCAAGCTTCATCTTAAGTGAGCTTCGTACAGCATTTATCATGGGATTCCTTATCTATATACCTTTTATCGTAATCGATATGGTAGTGGCATCTGTACTCATGTCAATGGGTATGATGATGCTGCCACCTACAACGATATCGCTGCCGTTTAAGATTCTATTGTTTATCATGGCAGATGGATGGAATCTGGTTATCGGAAGTCTTGTAAAGACATTCCAGTAAGGAGGAAAAATGACAGAAGGTCAGGTCTTAGATGTAATGCGTGATGCTTTCTATAACGTCATTATCTGTTCGGCTCCAATGCTCATTATTTCACTTGTTGTTGGTCTTGTAATAAGTATTTTCCAGACGGTTACATCGATTCAGGAGCAGACACTTACTTTTGTTCCAAAGATTATATCTATTTTTATCGCTTTACTGATATTTGGCTCTTTTATAATGGGGACTCTTGTGAACTTCATCACGGATCTCTGGTCAAATTTTGACGTTTACATAAAGTAGTTTATCTATGGTAAATTATACTTTTGACCTGTACAACATCGAGTATTTTTTGCTGATACTCGTGCGTATAAGCTGTTTTGTGTTTACAGCTCCTTTCTTTTCGATGAGAGGAGTTCCTAATATCACAAAGATCGGTTTATCGGCTATCCTGTCTATGCTTATGATGGGTACCATGACACCTAATGAGGCGGATTATACCAGTGTTATAGGTTATGCTGTTCTTGTGTTCAGAGAAGCCATAACTGGTTTGTTACTTGGATTTTCAGCAAGTATCGCAAACTATATCGTTATGTTCGCCGGTAATGTCATGGATATGGATATCGGCTTTGCTATGGTTACTGAGTTTGATATATCATCGAATTCTCAGGTGACTATCACAGCGAATATGTACTATTATTTCACGCTCCTTCTTTTGCTGGTAGGAGGAATGCACAGATTCCTTATCAGGGCTCTGGCAGATTCATTTTCTCTTATACCGCTTGGTGGAGCAGTGTTCAGGCGAGATGTCCTGCTCCAGTCCATGATAGTATACATGAGAAATCTCTTTGTACTGGGATTTAGGATCATGCTTCCGGTATTTGCTGTCATGCTTACCATGAATGTGATCTTAGGTATCATGGCAAAGGTGGCACCGCAGATGAATATGTTCTCTGTTGGTGTCCAGATAAAAATACTTGTTGCGTTCGCAGTAATGTATCTTATGGTATTCCTTTTCCCGGAGGTTGTAGATATGATTACCGAGCAGATGAAACTTAATTTGCGTAACGTTGCAGGAGGACTGCACTATTGACAAAAGACGTATGTCAGAAGTCACTTCTTTTGAAGCTTGACCTGACATTTTTCTCAGATAAGACTGAGGAGCCTACTGCCAAGAAGATTTCCGATACTCGTAAAAAAGGTTCGGTTGCAAGAAGCCAGGAGCTTTCTATGGCAATAGAGCTTCTGGTACTTTTTATAGCTCTAAAGGCTTTTGGTAAGTGGGCTGTAGGGAAGCTCTTAGAAATCTACAGGTGGTCATTAAGCTCTGCTCTGCCGGATTATATTAATTCAGAGCGCAGGATTCCCACGGTAGCGTCGATGAGTACGCTTTTAAGCGACGTTTACAAACAGATGCTTGTGGTAATGATACCGTTTATGGCTGCAGGTTTTCTGTCAGCGCTTTTAGGCACAGGACTTCAGTTCTCTTTTAAGGTTTCTACTGAGCCGTTAAAACCAAAGCTTGATAAGTTTAATCCTGTAAATGGGTTCAAGAGAATGTTTTCGAAGCAGGCTCTTGTGAACCTGCTTATATCTATAGCAAAGATTGCTATTATTTTTTTCGTGGCCTATTCAGTTATTAAAGGTCATATGAATGAGATATTTATTCTGTATGAACTGGATCTGATGCAGGCTGTATCTCTTGTTGTAAACCTTGTGATGGACGTAGGTATCCGTATCAGCGTAGTTTATGTCATTCTTGGTTTTCTGGATTTCTTTTATCAGAAGAGGAAATTCAAAAATGATATTAAGATGACAAAACAGGAAGTAAAGGATGAGTATAAGGATACTGAGGGAGATCCTGAGATTAAAGGGCGTCAGAGACAGAAAATGCGTGAGGTTTCTCAGAGGCGTATGATGCAGCAGGTTCCAAAGGCCGATGTTGTTATAACGAACCCAACGCATATCGCTGTGGCTATTCAGTATGATTCAGAACATTCAGAAGCTCCGCGTGTTACAGCAAAGGGTGAAGAACTGGTGGCACAGAGAATCAAAGAGGTTGCCCGCGAAAATAATGTCGATATCGTGGAGAATAAGCCTCTCGCCAGGGCTCTTTATACTACAGTAGATATCGGCGCAGAAATTCCACCTGAATTGTATCAGGCAGTTGCGGAAGTTCTTGCTGTGATTTATAATAAAAAGCATAAAAGGAGATAGTATGAAAGGAAAGGAGAAGCAGCTTGGATAATGTCATTGAGAAAAAGACTGGGCTGAAAAAGACCGATATTGCGGTTGCAGCTTACCTGCTCGCTGCAGTCGTTTTCTTTATTGTGCCTATTCCTTCATGGCTACTTGATATCTGTCTTGCGCTAAACATTGCAGTAGCACTTACAGTACTTATCAATTCGCTGTTTGTTGTAGAGCCTTTGGATATGTCGTTCTATCCGACATTGCTGCTTCTTACCACACTTTTTAGAATTTCCCTCAACGTATCGTCTACCAGACTAATTCTTACCACAGGTTCTCCTGGTAATGTCGTAGAGACCTTCGGTTCCTTCGTAGGTGGTGGTGACCTGATCGTAGGTACCATTGTCTTTATTATTATTCTTGTCGTACAGTTCGTTGTTATCAATAAAGGTACTGAGCGTGTTTCTGAGGTTACTGCCAGATTCACTCTCGATGCTATGCCAGGTAAACAGATGGCTATCGAGGCTGATGTTTCGTCCGGCTCTATAGATGAAAAAGAAGCAAAGAGACAGCGTGATAAGCTCCAGGAAGAATCGTCTTTCTTCGGTTCTATGGATGGTGCCACGAAGTATGTAAAAGGAGACGCCACTGCCGGTCTTATCATTACTGTAATAAATATCGTTGGTGGTACCATAATGGGAGTAGCCAGACAGGGACTTGATATTCAGTCTGCTCTTAATAAATATGGTGTACTTACTATCGGTGATGGTATTTCTTCATCTATTCCTTCACTTCTGATCTCACTGGCTACAGGTCTTCTTGTAACAAAGGGTACAAAGACTGCTGACTTCTCTGGTGTCATGATGAAGCAGCTGTTCGGTATGCCACGAGTTTTATATGTGGTTGGAACCGTACTTGCGCTGCTTGGACTTTTCACCCCTCTTAATACTGTACTTTTTCTTGGATTTGCAGCCATATTTTTCATTGTTGGATTTCAGATGTCAAAGACGATTGGAAAAGAAGATATCAAGACGCAGGTACAGGAAGAGGAAACACAGGCAGAAGAGATCAGGAAGCCTGAGAATGTTGTCTCTCTTTTGAATGTCGATCCTATCGAGCTTGAGTTTGGTTATGGAATAATTCCTCTCGCCGATGTAAATCAGGGAGGAGATCTTCTTGATCGAGTCGTTATGATAAGGCGTCAGATTGCCCTTGAGCTTGGAACCGTTGTCCCTATTATAAGACTCAGGGATAATATCCAGCTGAACCCAAATCAGTATATAATAAAAATCAAAGGTGTCCAGGTGGCTGAAGGAGAGATTCTTTTTGATCACTATATGGCCATGAACCCAGGATATGTAGAAGAGGAGATCACAGGTATCCCTACTACTGAGCCTTCGTTCCATCTGCCTGCGCTCTGGATTACAGAGGGACAGAGAGAGCGTGCAGAGTCCTTAGGCTATACTGTAGTTGACCCGCCTTCTATTATTGCTACACATCTTACTGAGGTGATCAGGAACCATATCGCAGAGCTTCTTACGAGACAGGATGTACAGAACCTTGTCAATAATCTCAAGGAGACAAACCCTGCACTTGTCGACGAGCTTACTCCTGCGGAGATGTCTCTTGGAGATATCGAGAAGGTACTTAAGAATCTCCTTGCAGAGGGTATTTCTATCAGAGACCTGCTTTCTATTTTTGAAATTCTTGCAGATCATGCCGGGAATACAAAAGATACGGATGTACTCACAGAGTATGTACGTGCAGGGTTAAAGCCTGCCATCTCTGCGAAGTTCTTTGATAAGGGCGTTCCTAACCAGGTAATTACTGTTGATCCAAAGGTGGAACAGGAGATTATGGGCTCAGTCAAGCAGACTGAGCAGGGAGCTTATATAACTCTTGATCCTGAAAAAATAAAAGCCATAATGGATTCCCTGGGAACAGAGATAAAGAAGATGGAGGATCAGGGAAAGACTCCTATAGTTGTTCTTTCACCTATCGTCCGTATGTATTTCAAGAAGATATCAGAGGATTACTATTCAGACCTTATTGTGGTATCATATAACGAGATCGAGTCTGACATAGAGCTTCAGTCAGTAGGAATGGTAAGTGACTCATGACTATAAATAAGTATTCAGGTAAGACAAAGGAAGAAGCTATTGATGCAGCAAAGCAGGACTTAGGTCCGGCTGCTGTTATTATGAACGTCCGGGAAGTCCGTCCTGGAGGTATTTTTGGCATATTCAAAAAAAGCACATTTGAGGTGACGGCAGCGATAGAGGATGACTACAAGTCTTCTGACCAGAGTCTTAAGACACCTCCTTACAAGGTTGAGAGTGCCAAGACTGCCGGAAAAACGTCTAATTTTTCAGCAGTAGCAGATGAAAAAATCAATCTCAATGCTCCGATTGATGATTCAGCTATTAGTCATTATAAAAAGAAAGCCCCGAATCCTGTTCAAGTAAATACCGGGGAAAAGGCTTCAGCAGATAAGCCTCAGCTGGATGCAGATGAGCTTAAGAGTGCTTTTGAGGCCGTAAGCCGTGTTATCGAACAGCCGTCTGAGCCTGCACCAGCACCTGTTCCTGATAAGCCGGCTGAAACCGATGAACCAAAAAAAGAGCCTGAAAAGGAATTTGTGCCTTTTTCTCCAAAGCAGGAAAAGAAGATTACACAGGAGACTGTAAAGAAAGCGGAATCTGAGACGCTAAAGGCTGATAAAATCCAGAATTCTGTTGAGACTGGTTTTTCTGGAAAAGGAACCGGCTCTTACTTAGGTTTTACCAGAATGCTCTACAATAAAATGGTAGACCACGAAGTTGATGAGAGATATGTGAACAGCATCCTTTCTGATATGGATTCTATGATAAAAGCTGGAAACAGCATGGACTATCTCCTGAGCAATATCTACCAGAAGATGGTATTAAAGATTGGTGTTCCAAATCAGATAAAGCTTAAAGAAAGTGGAGCGCCATCTGTTGTGTTCCTTGTAGGACCAACTGGTGTAGGGAAAACTACGACTTTGGCGAAACTTGCCAGCCACTATAGAGTTTCTTTAAAGAAAAAGGTCTCTTTTTTAACTGCCGATACATTCAGAATCGCTGCAGCTCAACAGCTTTCCACCTACGCTGATATTCTCGATGTAAAGTCTACTGTACTTATGGTGCCTGAGGATATTGTATCGGCTCTGAATGAAGAAAAAGAAAATGACATTATCTTTGTGGATACTGTCGGATTTTCGCATAATAACAAGGAACAGCAGGAGAATCTCTCAAAGCTTCTGTCACTTGTTCCAGCGAAGTATTTAAAGCAGGTCTATCTCGTACTTTCAGCTACAACCAAGTACAATGACTTAAAGCAGATAGTGGATTCTTATAAGGCATTCACTGATTTTTCGATTATTTTTACAAAGCTCGATGAGACGGCTAATTATGGTAATATCTACAATATCCGTCAATACAGTGGCAAGAACCTATCGTATATAACCAATGGACAGAAGGTTCCGGAGGATATAGCGGTTTTAGATACACAGAAACTGGTTAAAAATCTTCTTGGAGGAGCATAATGGATCAGGCGGAAGGATTGAGAAAAGTTATTAGATCCCAAAACCAGAGGAATGTTTCTTCTGCGAGGGTTATAACTATTACAAGCGGTAAAGGTGGAGTAGGAAAATCAAATCTTGCGGTAAATCTTGCGGTTCAGTTCCGCAAAATGGGAAAGAAGGTCATCATCTTCGATGCTGATTTTGGTCTCGCTAATGTCGAGGTCATGTTCAATACCCTGCCGAAGCATAATCTCTCAGATGTCATTTTTAAGGGGATTCCTCTTTCAGATATCATTACAGAAGGTCCTATGGGAATAGAGTTTATTTCTGCAGGAATAGGTGTTCTTTCTCTGAATGATTTGACTGAAGAGCAGATTCATCTGCTGGTACGTTCATTAAACCAGCTTTCGGGACTTTGTGATGTTATTATAGTGGATACCGGAGCAGGTATTTCATCACACGTTATTGATTTTGCGCTGGCATCACCTGAGATACTTCTCGTGGCCACTCCTGAACCGAGCTCTATTACGGATTCTTATTCACTGCTTAAGGCTATTTTGTTAAATCCGGTATTTAATAAAAAAGTAACCAGGATCAGCCTTGTGGCTAACCGTGTGAAAAATGAATCCGAAGCTGAAAGTGTTTACACAAAGCTTGATGGTGTTGTGTATCAGTTTTTGGAATCACATATCAGTTTTGCTGGTGGTGTCCCACAGGATCCGAACCTTGAAAAGGCTGTCCGTGCACAGAAAATCGTAAGCATGGCTTATCCGGCCTCAAAAAGTTCGCGTTCATTCGAAGATATAGCAAAAAAGATTATGGATTATGATGATGGTGGTAAACCGTGGGGATTTTCCATCAGATCTCTTTTAGACAGTTTATTGAAAAAATAGGTGTGCTATGGCTCTTAATTACACAGAAGGTATTCTTTCTACCGGCGACAAGGTTACAATCATCATAACTCAGCAGTATGCTCAGGAACAGAACGGTGGCGAAAAGGCTCAGAGATATCTTTCTTCCATCTATGATGTCAAGGAAGATGGTACTTTAGTCATGGATATACCTGTGCTTCAGAGGAGACTTGTTACGCTTTCGACAGGACTTCGTTATACGTTTATTTTTACGGTTGAAGACAGAAGCCACGATAAGAGCTTTTATATATCTGAGGGGGAGATTACCAACCGTTACCATCAGGGTAATTTCTTTCTGATGGATGCGCGGCTCTCAGTTCCGTTAAAGAAATTCCAGAGAAGAGAATATTACAGGCTTGAATGCTCACTTAAAAGCATAGGTGTTGCACTTGGCGATGATTTCGATCCTAAGCAGATTATAGATGCCGGACAATTCTTACTTGATCACATCAGAGACGGATATCAGGTAGCACATGGCACTATTTCGAATATCAGCGGTGGCGGAGCATTGCTTCTTACAAATGAAGATTTCAGAGATGCAAAGTATATTCTCATGAGAGTTATTTTTTATTCTGATGACGATGAGGAACATCATAATGCTGAGGATGATACTATGGAACTCTTAGCAAAGATCCTTGAGAAGACTTATAACGAGAATTCGAAGAAATACTCATATCGTCTGATGTTTGTCTTCAAAAATCCTAGATTCCGTGAGCGTATCATTAAGTATGTCTTTGATGAGCAGAGAAGGCAGAGAAAAAAGGAGCAGGAACCATGAGAAAAAAAGTCCTGGTAGCAGATGACTCTGCACTCATGAGAAAAACCTTGTGTGATATAATTAATTCAGTTCCTGGATTTGAAGTTACATCAATATGCCGGGATGGCAAAAGTGCGTTAAAAGCTATATCAGAGAAGTCGTGTGACTGCATAGTGATGAATATCTATCTGGAGGGAATGAGCACAGTTTCACTTTTCAAATCCCTGAAGGATTTGAAGTGCCATATTCCTATCATCGCCATTACATCGGCTGTAAGTGAGGATAGAGAGCGAACAGTCCAGGCTCTTGAAGCTGGTATTGTCGATATGGTCGTAAGGCCTTATTCATTTGGAGATAAGGCATCGAATGAAAAATTCAGGATGTCTCTTATCTCAGCACTAAAGGCTATACCCGACAGTAATACGGCATCACTCTTTAATGACCAGGCAAGTCTGGGTGATATGAGTATAAGAAAAAGAAAAGTCAATTATTCTCTTGTTGCCCTGGCATGTTCGACTGGAGGACCGCAGGCTCTGCACAGGATGATTCCTATGCTTCCTGCACATATAGGTGTACCGATGGTCATTGTGCAGCATATGCCAGCTGGATTTACAGCATCACTTGCCGAGAGAATTGATCAGGATTCACAGATTAGTGTACGTGAAGCTTCAGATCAGGAGATTTTAAAACCGGATACAGTTTATATAGCTCCGGGCGGAAGACATTTTGCAGTTGCTGAGGATAGAATGGGAAATCTTATTGCTCATGTCTATGATGGCCCACCTGTCCACAATCTTCGCCCCTGCGCAGATGTGATGTATGAATCCCTCTGCAGGGTCAGAGCGAATAATATTCTCTGCGTAGTTCTCACAGGAATGGGAGCGGATGGTACAGAGGGTATCAGCAGATTAAGAGACTGCAAGCATATTTATACAATCTCTCAGGACGAGAAGTCCTGTGTAGTATATGGCATGCCGAAGTCGGTGTACGACAAAGGCCTGTCGGATGAAGTGAAACCTATTACAGAAATAGCAAAGGCTATCAGTAGAGAACTGGGGGTTTAGACACATGGATGTAGGACAGTATCTTGACATTTTCATCGATGAGTCGAACGAGCACATACAGGCTCTTTCAGACAACATCATGATCTTAGAGAAGGAGCCTGAGAACAAGGACGTTATTAACGAGATTTTCAGAGCTGCTCACTCTCTTAAGGGAATGGCCGGTACCATGGGATTCAAGAAGATGCAGCACTTGACCCATGATATGGAGGATGTATTCTCAGAGATTAGAAACGACACCGTAAAAGTAAACTCTAACCTCATTGATATCCTGTTTGACTGCCTTGATGCCATAGAGGCATATGTAGACACTATCAAGCAGACATCTAACGAGGGCGACGAGGATAATGCGGCTCTTATTAAGAGACTTAACGATTTCCTCGCCGAGGCAAAGGGTGAAAAGCCTGCAGAGGAGACAGCGCCAGCACCGGCAGCTGATGAATCAAAGGAAGCTGCTTCAGACGCCAAGGATGCATTCAAGCAGATTAAGCTTGAGGAAAATGACATAGCCACTTTAAAGCAGTCACAGGATTCAGGACTTAACCTCTATGGATTTACTGTGCATATTAAGAGTGACTGCCTGTTGAAGGCTGCCAGAGCATTCCTTGTATTTAAGGCTGTAGAGGAATTTGGTCAGATTCTTATTTACTCACCAAGCTCACAGGATGTAGAGGATGAGAAGTTTGACCTTGCGTTTTCATTTATTATGGCTGCTTCAGGTGAGCTTGATCCTATTAAGAAGGCAGCTGAGAACGTTTCTGAGATTGAGTCTGTAGACTGTGATAAGGTCACACCAGACATGTTTAAAATCGACTCAGCTGCTTCCGCTGCACCAGCTCCAGCTCCTGCGGAAAGTGCCGCACCTGCTGCACCAGCAAAGCCAGCAGCTCCTGCAGCTAAATCGGCAGCTCCTGCAAAGAAGGATTCGAATAAGAAGCAGACTATTAATAAGCCTGTTACAGCGCGTACAGTCCGTGTGGATATCGAAAAGCTCGATGCTCTTATGAATCAGGTATCAGAGCTTATTATTGCAAAGAACTCCCTTGTTGCTCTTTCTGCACAGGCATCTGAGGCAGCTCAGGCTTCGGGAGATTCAAACAGCAACAGGCAGAACTTCCAGGAACAGATAGAATACTTAGAGCGTATCACGACTACACTTCATGAGTCAGTCATGAAGGTTCGAATGGTACCTATTGAGAATACAGTAAATAAATTCCCACGAATGATTAGAGACCTGTCCCGTCGTCTGAAAAAGCCGATGGAGCTTGTTATGACAGGTGAGGATACAGAGCTTGATCGTACAGTTGTAGACCAGATCGGTGATCCGCTGCAGCATCTGCTCCGTAATTCAGCTGACCATGGTATCGAAGATCCTGAGACACGTAAGGCTGCAGGAAAGCCTGAGACTGGTAATATCTTCCTGAATGCTTATCAGGAAGGAAACAACGTCATCATCCAGGTAGGAGATGATGGTGCAGGAATTGATACAGAGGCTGTTAAACAGAAGGCTATTGAAAGAGGCCTTGTTTCTGAGGAAGACGCAGAGAACCTGACCAAGAAGGAAATCATCGATTTCCTGTTTATGCCATCATTCTCTATGTCAAAGGTTGTAACTGATATCTCAGGACGTGGTGTTGGACTTGATGTCGTAAAGAGCAACATCGAGGCCTTAGGCGGAGATGTTGAGGTAAAGACCGAGCTTGGCCAGGGATCTACTTTTACAATAAGACTTCCACTTACACTTGCTATCATCCAGGCTCTTATGGTAGAGGTAAGAGACGAGAAGTATGCCATTGCGCTTGCTTCTATCATGAATATCGAGAACATTCCTGTATCAGATATCAAGTATGTACAGGCTAAAGAGGTTATTTACTTAAGAGGTCTTGTTATCCCTCTTATCCATCTGGATGAGCTTCTTGACTGCCCGCCTACAGATGAGAAACCGGATAATCTGATCGTAGTTATAGTAAAGAAGGGCGACAATTACGCCGGTCTCGTTGTAGACAGCCTGATAGGACAGCAGGAAATCGTTATCAAGTCCATGGGTAAGGTCATGGATACTAATAAGATGATAAGCGGTGCTACTATCCTTGGAGATGGTGAGGTCGCACTTATCCTCGATGCAAATGCTATGTTCTAAGGGGGTACTAAATGGATAAAAAGAACGAAATCAGACGCAAGGATTCAGGCGTCGCAGAAGAAGAAAAAAAACAGTATATTATCTGCCGTATAGGTGATGAACAGTACGGACTCGATATTTCATATGTCGATAATATTGTCCGCATGCAGAAAATCACTCGTGTTCCTAAGGTTCAGTTCTACTACATAGGTATAATTAACCTTCGTGGTGAAGTAGTACCTGTTATGTCTATCAGAAGAAAAATGGGCCTTGGCGAGGACGAGGTAACAAACAAGTCCCGTATAGTTATCCTGAAACTTGATGAGATAGGATATGTCGGAGTGCTTGTTGACGAAGTTAAGGAAGTTATTGCGTTAGGCGAGTCTGAGATAAACAGAAATGTCAAATCAAAGAGACAGGATAATATCTTTATAAATGGTATCGGAAAGCATGGAGATGATCTGATTTCTATTTTTGATATCTCTGCAGTGGTAGATGATCCAAAAGCCTGACTTTCTAGAAAGTAGTTTTTATGGGTAAAATGACATTAGACCAGATCAACAAGATGTATCCGGATGTGCTGACCGAAATCGGAAATATCGGTGCAGGAAATGCCACGACTGCCATTGCCAATATGCTGAACCTGAAGATAAACATGAGCGTTCCTCATGTCGAGCTGATGCCGGTTGAGCAGATAACCGGAGCTATAGGTTCAGAGGATGAGGTTGTCGTAGGTATCATGCTCGGTGTCGAGAATGATATAACTGGTTCTATGATGTTTCTTATGGATCTTCCATCGGCCCATCATCTGGTTAACCGTCTTATGATGAGAGACGCAGATTATGATAAGGATTTCGATGAGATGGATATGTCTGCTATTAGGGAGATTGGAAATATCATCGCAGGTTCCTATCTGTCCGCGTTATCCGGACTTACAAATTTGAAGATCACACCGACTGTTCCTTATGTAGCTATAGATATGGCAGGTGCCATTCTTTCGGTTCCGGCTATTCAGTTTGGAATGGTTGGAGACAATGCCCTGATGATAAAGACTGAGATGGGTGATGATCTGGATATATCAGGGTACTATATTCTGATGCCGGAGGGAGATTCATATCAGAAGATATTAAAGGCCCTCGGGCTGCCGGTATAAGGAGCAGATGACTTGGGTGAAATGATAAAAGTGGGAATGGCAGACTTAAAGGTCTGTCGTGCTCCCGATAATCTTACAACTATAGGTCTTGGTTCCTGTATCGGAATAGCTGTCTATGATCCTGTGACCAAAATAACCGGGCTTGCACATATAATGCTACCGGACAGCACTACAATCAGGAATAATTCAAATATCGCCAAATTTGCTGACACCGGAATAAAAAAGCTTATTGACGATATGATAAAGATGGGAGCATCTAAGACTCGTCTTCGTGCCAAAATAGCCGGAGGAGCCAAGATGTTCGATATGGGAAATAATTCTACCATGAATGTCGGTGACAGAAATGCTGCCGCATGCCGTGATATGCTCAAGAAACTTGGCATTCCGCTTATTGCTGAGGATTGTGGTAAGAATTTTGGACGTACTGTAGAGCTCTATAGTGAGAATGGGGATTTTCTTATCAAGGCAGTTGGAAAAACCCCTTATAAGATATGAAAAAAAAACAAGAAGAACAAGAATACAAGAAACCAGATACAAGGCCGATTCCCATTCTTATAACTCTGGCTGCTGCTGGAATTTCCAGTGTTGTCAGTATTTTAAAAGATGTATCTTTCGGAAGATTTGTCGTTAACCTGCTTATTACAGTAATTATTTTTGGAATATTTGGAAGTCTAGTACGGGTATTCCTTGATATGGGTTTTAAAGTCGACAAAAAAGAAGAAGAGAAGAAAAATATGGAATCTGAGGATGAAAAGGCCGATCAGGATGAAGAATCTTCAGATAAAGAGTCTGATGAAGAGCAGACACAGGAGTAATGATTTTCTATGGCAGTGACCTTTGATTCTTCTCTCTGGGAGAAATACGCTGCTGATCCTACGCCAGCCCTGAGAGAAAAGCTTATAATCGAATATTCTCCCCTGGTCAAAATTGTTGCTGGGAAGATGAGCATGTACTTAGGCAACAACGTTGAATACGATGATCTCGTAGGATACGGTGTTTTTGGTCTTATAGATGCTATTGATAAATTCGATGTTCATAAGGATGTTAAATTCGAAACGTATGCCTCACTTCGTATAAAGGGCTCGATTCTTGATCAGATCAGAAAAATGGACTGGATACCGCGTACCATCAGACAGAGGCAGAGAGAACTGGAAGCTGCTACTAAAGAGGTTATGGCACGTACAGGCAGAGAGCCTACTGATGAAGAACTGGCAGAAGAGATGGAGTTGTCCCTTGACGATTACTATTCATTCATTTCTTCATTAAAGATTACAAACCTTGTTTCCCTCAATGAGTTCATGGAGGCAGGTGGCAATGAGCCTGCAATGGACACAAAGAAAAACTCTTATTTTGAACAGCCTGAGGAAAAGGTTACAAGGGAAGAGTTAGCTGCAAAGCTTAAAGATGCTCTGGAGGTTCTTACTGATAAGGAAAAGAAAGTTATTCTTCTCTATTATTATGAAGATCTTACCTTAAAGGAAATCAGTGAGGTTATGGAAGTGTCTGAATCAAGAGTCTCTCAGCTACATACCAAGGCACTTAAAAAAATGCGCAAAATAATGGGGAATTACATGGAATTTTTCTGACGAAAGCAGGTTCATATGGCTAATGCATATATACAGCTCGTATTTAAAGATGGCAAGGCCTATTCAAAATATATCCCGCCAACTGATGGTGGAGAAGATGTTGAGATCTCTAAAGCGTATGAGTATATAAAAAATCATGGGGTTCAGATAGATGATATGGCTGCTCTTACGCAGCAGATGTCTGAGAAAAAAGCCTCAGAGGTTCTTATATCCAACAAATGTCTGCTCAGTGACTTTGATGAGAAGATGACGATAAAGATTTCTCTCGATCATATGAAGGTGACAGCCATATTTGAGCCGCCTTCAGCCGGAGGAGATTTGTTGGGTGCTGGAGATATCATTGCAGGACTTAACAGTAAAGGAATCATATATGGCATAAGTCAGGATGCCATTTTAGATTTCATAAACAACAGAATTTACTATGTTCCTTATGTGATAGCCAATGGAGACCGCCCTGTCATAGGTCACGATGCCAGGATTATCTATAATTTTAATACCAATCCAAGCTTAAAACCAAAGATATTACCTGATGGTTCTGTAGATTTCAAGAATCTTAATACTGTCTCAATCGTAAATGAAGGAGACTTGTTAGCAACTCTTATACCGGCTGATCCTGGTAAACCAGGAAAAGACGTATATGGAAAAGAAATCCCTGTCAGGGAGATTAATGATGCAAAGCTGGTATATGGTGATCATATCAGGCTCTCTGATGACGGTACAGCTATCTACTCCGAAATCTATGGACATGCGACGTTAGAGAATGGCAAGGTTATAGTTCAAGATGAATTCCTGGTTAAATCCGATGTGGACAACTCTACTGGAAATATTACCTATGGTGGTAATGTTCATATTATAGGTTCCGTTAGATCTGGGTTTACAGTAAAAGCCGGTGGTGATATCGTAGTAGATGGTGTTGTAGAGGGAGCTTACTTAGATGCCGGTGGACAGATCATTGTCCGTCAGGGTATCCATGGTATGAACAAGGGTATGATAAAGTGCAGAGGTGCTCTGATTGCTCAATTTATAGAGAGTGCAAGAGTGTCTACTGAGAATTATGTCGAGACAGGTTCTATCCTTTACAGTGATGTTAACGCAAAGGATGACGTTCGCGTTATGAATAAAAAGGGTTTTATCGCCGGTTCATCTGTAAGGGCCGGAGGAAAGGTTGAGTCTGTAACTATAGGCTCTGAAATGGGAGCAGCCACCAGAATAGAGGTTGGTATTGATCCGGAGAAAAAGGCCCGCTATAATCTGCTTCAGCGTCAGATTGTTGACGAATCTCAGCAGATAGAGAAAGCACGTCCTGTTATTGCCAGCTATGATCAGTTCGTAAAGAGCGGTAAAAAACTCGACAGCAAAAATATGGCTTATCTGACTACGGTTTTGCAGAAGATTGATGTCTTAAGGACTTCTCTTAAGACGCATCGTGAGGAGTTTAATGCTCTCCATCAGGAGCTCCTTACCAGCAAGCATTCTAAGGTTGTAGTACATAGACAGATTTTTCCTGGAGTTACGATAACTATCTCAGAGCTTTCTTTCACCGTAAAGGAAGAAAGTTCCTATGTGCAGTTTGAGAAGAAAAACGGAGAAATTGTCTCAGGTCCAGTATCAGACTGAAAGGAGTAGTTTATGGCTATAGCGCCAGTTACTTATCAGGCCACTATCCAGAATACTCAGGCAGTATCTGCGCAGAAAGGCGCTGACGATACAAAACCCGCTATTAATCAGCAGAACCTGGCGGTTACAGTTACAAAAGATGCCGAGCAGGCTCAACGAACTGTTACTGCAAAAAGTGAAAGTGCTAAGGAGAGTGCCTTGGATCCAGATGCAGAGGGCAGTGGTGCTGCTTTTTCTGATAATGGAAAAAGAAAAAGAAAAAAAGAAGCTATTGAAGATGATTCAGATGGCAAGGTTATAAAAAAAGGAACTATTGCCTCTTTTGATGTAAAGGTGTGAACAGATGACAGGACTGGAGATTGGTCTACTTATCATAGGAGCTGTATTTTTTATTGGGAGTTTTTTTATATCTGAAAAAATTTCTCCATCAGATATGAATGAAATAAGTGGCCTTAGTGAAGACCAGATCAAGGCACTTGTAGAAAAGCAGTTAAATGATGCAGATGATAGAATAGACAAAGCTATTTCAGATAAGGTTGATGAGAAGTCTGAGGAATTTATAGCAGGAGCTGATAAAGAGACAAACAACCGGATAATGTCCATAGGTGAATATGCGGATTCTGTCTATGATTCAATGAATAAGACTCATGATGAAATCCTATTTATGTACCAGATGCTGAATGACAAACAGGAGACCATGACTAAGCTTACAAAGTCTCTCGGTGAGGCAGAGTCTCATGTTAGAGAGCTTCTATCAGAGTCTGAAAAACAGAAGAATCTGATTATCGAACAGAATAATGTCAATCCAGCTGTTCAGGTTGATGACAGCATAAAAGAAACAAATCAGACAGATAATTCGGTTTTTCCACCTCTTCCTCAGGTAAAAACAGAAGCTCAGAGCAGTGATGAACCAGACTTGAAAAAGGAGGAGGCAGCTGAAGCACTCTCTGACCTTAAGGCTCAGGCCGACGATAATTCTGAAGATAATATACCTGATGCCAAAAAAGTCGAGAAGAAAGAAGAGGGCAAGGCTTCAAATCAGGCAGATACTAAAAAAATTCGTGAAAAAATAATCTCTATGTATCATCAGGGCTACTCACTTCTCGACATAGCAAAAGAGACAGGAAAAGGGATTGGTGAGGTCACACTTATCCTTGAACTTTTCGATGAAAAGGAGGAGAAAGCCTCAGAATGAAAAAGAAGTACTATATGAGAGGACTCGGAGTCGGTATTATAGCTACAGCTCTGATTCTTATACTTGGACTTTTCTTTTCTGGTGTTCCAATGACAGATGCAGCTATAAAGAAAAGGGCAAGAGCGCTGGGAATGGTGGACTCCGCTGAAGCATCAGGTGATGCAGCCAGTCGAACGATAAAAGAGCTTCAGGAAGAAAAACAGAAAAAGACCGGCTCTGACGCAAAAACGACTACAACTACAAATTCTGACGGGGATGTAACTACAACAACTACGAAGATTGCTGATCCTACACAGAAAAAAGATGACGGTAAGAATTCATCAACAGATCAGAAGTCGTCTGAGAACTCAAATGATGATAAGTCTGATTCAAAATCATCAAAAACTGATTCTGATACTTCTAAGTCAGAAAACAGCTCTAAATCATCTAAGAACACTAAGGATTCAGCACAGACAAAAAATGTTTCGATTACTATCCAGGGAGGAGATACTTCTCTTAGTGTAGGTAAGAAGCTTCAGAGTGCTGGACTTGTTTCATCAGCCAGTGCTTTTAACGATTATCTGGAACAGAATGGCTATGATCATGTGATCCATACAGGAACTTATTCTATATCAAAGGGAAGTTCCTACAAAGAAATCGCAAAAGCTATAACTGGCAGATAAATTTTCTATTGCATTTTATTTAAGCCTGTAGTATAATACCATAGGCTCAGTTGAGAGGCCAGGGTGGCCTCTTTTATTTTGCACAGCCGTTAATGCAGAGGATGGTGCCTTTTATGCAGAGGTTTCCGATGTAGGTGAGGCGGCTGGATGTTTAACCATAGGAGGTAAAAAATGAGCGTTATTTCAATGAAACAGTTACTCGAGGCAGGTGTCCATTTTGGTCACCAGACACGTAGATGGGATCCTAAGATGGCTCCTTACATCTACACTGAGAGAAACGGAATCCACATCATCGACCTTCAGAAGACTGTAGGAATGGTTGATGAGGCTTACAAGGCTATTTTTGATATCGTAGCCCAGGGCGGAACTATTCTCTTCGTAGGTACAAAGAAGCAGGCTTCTGAGACAATCGCTGAGGAAGCTACACGTTGCGGTATGTACTATGTAAACGAGAGATGGCTCGGCGGTATGCTTACAAACTTCCGCACAATCCGTTCTAGAATCGAGCGCCTCAAGAAGATCGAGAAGATGGCTGAGGATGGCACCTTCGACGTTCTTCCTAAGAAGGAAGTAGCTAACCTCAAGAAGGAGCAGGAGAAGCTCACAAGAAACCTTGGCGGAATCAAGGATATGGAGAGAATTCCTGACGCTGTATTCGTAGTTGATCCTAAGAAGGAAGCTCTCTGCGTAAAGGAAGCCAACACTCTTGGACTTACAGTTATCGGTATCGCTGATACTAACTGCGATCCTGATCAGCTCGACTATGTAATCCCTGGTAACGACGACGCTATCCGTGCTGTTAAGCTTATAGTTTCAAAGATGGCTGATGCTGTTATCGAGGCTAAGCAGGGTGAGGAAGCTCAGGCTCCAGCTGAGGATGCTTCTGAGGAGACAACAGAGGCTGCAGAGTAATTTTTATTAATTAGCGTATACATAAAGGAGATAAAATGGCTGTTACAGCAAAAATGGTAAAAGACCTTCGTGAGCAGACCGGTGCAGGAATGATGGACTGCAAGAAGGCACTTAGTGAGACAAATGGTGATATGGATGCTGCCGTTGAGTATCTTCGTAAGAATGGCCAGGCAAAGGCTGAGAAGAAGGCAGACCGTATCGCAGCAGAGGGCCTAGTAGATGTTGTATCTGAGGGCAACACAGCAGCTATCGTTGAGGTTAACTCAGAGACAGATTTCGTTGCTAATAACGATAAGTTCAAGGCATATGTAAGAGAGGTTGCAAACGCAGCTCTTAAGACAAATGCAGCTGATATCGATGCTTTCCTTGCTGACAAGTGGATTTCAGATCCTTCAAAGACTGTAAAGGAAGCTCTTGATGAGGAGATCGCTGTTATCGGTGAGAAGCTTTCTATCAGACGTTTCAAGAAGGTTACAGCTGATAATGGTATCGTAGTTTCTTACATCCATGGCGGCGGAAGAATCGGTGTTGTAATCAACGCTGAGTGCTCTAACGCTAACGATGATGTTAAGGAAGCTCTTCATAACGTTGCTATGCAGATCGCAGCTTTAAATCCTAAGTACATCAGAGATGCTGATGTAGATAAGGAGTACTTAGATCACGAGACAGAGATCATCAAGGCTCAGATCGAGAATGATCCTAAGGAAGCAGCTAAGCCGGATAAGGTTAAGACTGGTATCGTTAAGGGTCGTCTTAATAAGGAGCTCAAGGAAGTCTGCCTTATGGATCAGGTTTATGTAAAGGCTGAGGATGGAAAGCAGTCTGTAGCCAAGTACTTAGACCAGGTAGCTAAGGCAGCCGGAACTGATCTTACAATCAAGGAGTTCGTACGTTTTGAGACAGGCGAAGGACTTGAGAAGAGAAATGAGAACTTTGCTGAAGAAGTAGCAAAGCAGATGCAGTAATTTTTGAAGCAACGGCACTGGTATTACATAAACAGTAGTATCAGTGCTTTTTTTATAGGTACTGATGAACGAGACTGATAACTCAGAGCAGATAATTAAGCAGAGACAGAAAGTTGGCAGAGTCCACAGGATGAAGAAATTCATCACAGGCTTTCTGGTTTTCTGGACTATTTTTTCAATAATAGCTGTGATCCTGCTCGGTATTTTTTCATATCATCTGTATAAAGAGGTTAAAGATCTAAATCTCACTGTCCGAACGATGCTCGAGAAAGAGAGCTCTTCTTCAAAAAATAAAAGCAAAGCTTCGACTGATTCTGACCTGAAGACAAATGATGTAACTTCAGATGTAGAGAATCTTGCGGACGAGGCAGATGTCAGAAAAGTTTATCTGACTTTTGATGATGGGCCGAGCAAAAACACCGGGAAAATCCTTGATATTCTCGATGACTATAATGTTAAGGCTACATTTTTTGTAAATGGACGTACAGATGATCATTCTAAAAAAATGTATAAGCGGATAGTGGACGAGGGTCACACTATTGGGATGCATTCCTACACTCATAATTACAGTCAGGTCTATGCATCCCTTTCGTCGTTTAAGAGTGATTTTTTCAGGATTCAGCAGCTTATCTACGATTATACCGGGGTAAAGTGTAATCTGTACCGTTTTCCAGGGGGCAGTTCGAATCAGGTTTCTGCCACAGATATGTCGACCCTTATACGTTTTCTGAATAAAGAAAATGTCCGCTACTTTGATTGGAACGTGTCAAGCGGAGATGCCACAACAAATGAAGAGAGTTCTGATGAAATTATTGAAAACGTTATGAAAGATGTGGTAAAATATAAGACGTCGGTTGTTCTAATGCATGATGCCGCGACAAAGGATACTACTGTAAAGGCTTTACCAAAGCTTATTCAGAAGATTCAAGGCGAGGGGGATCTGATACTGCCGATAGATGATGATACCAGACTGATTCAGCATGTCAGTCTTTCCACTAAATAAAGTTTATGGAGGTAAACAAATGGGTTTCTTCAAGGATTTTAAGGACGACTTCTCAAGTGCAGTGGATGAGATGTCAAATGAAAAGACAGATGAGAAAGACACAGGCTCATCTGCAGCTTCTATCGATGATTCAAACATCGATGTCGACTCAGAGCTTTCTAAGCTTGATGGTCTTTTAGAGAAGGTTTCAAAGAAGGTTGATTCTGATGAGGAAAAGCCTGCTGAGGCAGCACACAAGGTTACTGCAGCTGAGCTTTTAGGTGGAGCAGGTAACAGCACACCGAAAGCTGAATCTGTAGCAGACATTTTAGGAAGCACACCTCAGGCAGCAGTTGAAGAAGCTCAGCCAGCAAGCACTGAAGAGAATATACCAGCCCCAGCACCAGAAGAGAAGGAGACAAATACAATGGATTACCAGACACCTGCAAACGATTCACTCGACACTTTAAATACACGTCCATCAGCTTCAAATGAGAACGCTGTTATCACCTCTGGAATGACTATTACTGGTGACCTTGATTCTACAGGATCTATCAGTGTAGAGGGAACTATCAATGGTAATGTCAGATGTAACGGAAAGCTCACTGTTTCAGGAGCAATCAATGGTAATTCACAGGCTTCTGAGTTCCTTGCAGATCAGGCTCACATTCAGGGTGAGGTTGTTTCAGACGGAACTGTAAAGATTGGTGTAGGTTCAGTTGTAGTAGGAAATGTCAGCGCTTCATCAGCTGTTGTTGCTGGAGCTGTAAAGGGCGATATCGATGTTCAGGGACCAGTTGTTGTTGATACTTCAGCTGTAGTCATGGGTAATATCAAGTCAAAGAGCGTACAGATAAACAATGGTGCTATCATCGAGGGCTTCTGCTCACAGGCTTATGCTGATGTCGATGTAAGTGCAGTATTTGGTGACGAGGCTGACGCTCAATGAAACGTATCTTATTAAAACTCTCAGGAGAGGCTCTTTCAGGTGATAAGGGCTTCGGCTTTGATGAAGCCAATGCAGCCTCTGTAGCAGCTCAGATTAAAAAAGTAGCTGATTCAGGAGTTCAGATTGGTATAGTTATCGGTGGTGGTAATTTCTGGAGAGGCCGTACCTCAGGTGATATGGGCCGCTCACAGGCAGACCAGATCGGTATGCTTGCCACAGTCATGAACTGTATCTATATGTCTGAGGCAGTAAGAAATACCGGCCTTATGACAAATATCCTTACACCTTTTGAGTGCGGCTCATTTACAAAGCTCTACTCAAAGGACAGGGCAGAGAAGTATCTGAATGCAGGTCACATCGTATTTTTTGCAGGTGGAACAGGCCATCCGTATTTTTCAACGGATACAGCTACAGCACTTCGTGCCATAGAGATTGAGGCTGATATGATCCTCCTTGCGAAGGCAGTTGACGGTGTATATGATTCTGATCCGAAGGTCAATCCAAACGCGAAGAGATACGATACAATCTCTATCTCTGATGTGATCGATCAGAAGCTCGGTGTTATGGACCTTACAGCTTCCATCATGTGCATGGAGAATAAGATGCCGATGCGTATTTTTGCTCTCGATGAGAAGGACAGTATCCTAAAGGCTATCAGCGGAGACTTTAACGGTACCACAGTTACAGTATAAGGAAATTCATATGGATAAGAGATTAAATGAATTCAAGGACAAGATGCAGAAATCCCTTGAGTCACTTCAGAAGGATTACTCATCTATCCGTGCAGGAAGAGCTAACCCACATATATTAGACAAGCTTACTGTTGACTACTATGGAGCACCTACTCCTATTCAGCAGGTAGCAAATGTTTCTGTACCAGAGGCCAGAGTCATTCAGATCACTCCTTGGGAGCCTTCAATGGTTAAAGAGATTGAAAAGGCTATCATGGTTTCTGACTTAGGCATCAATCCTACAAACGATGGTAAGAATATCCGCCTTGTCTTCCCAGACCTCACAGAGGAGCGCCGTAAGGAGCTTGCGAAGGAGGTAAAGAAGATGGGTGAAAATGCCAAGGTCGCTTTAAGAAACGTCCGCCGTGATGCGAATGATTTCGTCAAAAAGACCGGAAAGGCAGAGGCTCTTTCAGAGGATGAGACAAAGGACTTAGAGGATCAGATCCAGAAGCTCACAGATGAGTACAGTAAAAAGGTCGATGTCGCAATCGAGGACAAGACTAAAGAGATAATGACAGTTTAAAAAGCAAAGGGGACTATTTGGTCCCCATTTTTTATTAAAGGTGAAGTTTGGATATGGAAGAAGAACTGCTGCCTGTTCCAAGGCATGTAGCTATAATACTTGATGGAAACGGACGCTGGGCCAAGGCAAAGGGAATGCCGCGTACTTACGGACACATTCAGGGAGCAAAGAGAGTTGAGCCAATTACAAAGGCTGCAGATGAGCTTGGGATTAAATATTTGTCTCTCTATGCATTCTCTACTGAGAACTGGAACCGCCCGGCTGACGAAGTCTCAACTCTTATGAAGCTTCTGGCCAAATACATGAAGATCTGCCAGAAGCTCTGCACAGAGCAGGGCATGAGAGCTCGGATTATAGGAGATAAGAGCGGCCTGCCTGATGACCTTTTAAGAGAGGCAACAGAGCTTGAGAAGGCTACTGAGAAAAATACCGGTATGTGTCTGTGCATCTGCATCAACTATGGAAGCCGTGATGAGATGGTCCGCGCGATGAGAAGGATGTATTCAGATGTATCTGATCCATCTGAGATTACAGAGGAGAAATTCAGTGAGTATCTGGATACAGCTGATATCCCGGATCCTGACCTTCTTATCAGGACGAGTGGCGAGCAGAGGCTTTCGAACTTTTTTCTGTGGCAGCTCGCTTACGCAGAGTTTTATTTCACACCTGTAGACTGGCCAGACTTTACAGAGGAAGAGCTTAAGAAAGCAGTAGATACCTACAGACACAGAAACCGCAGATACGGAAAGGTTTGATTATGTTTTGGACCAGACTTTTAAGCGGAGTAGTTCTTGTTATACTCGCGCTTTTACTTATAATTCCGGGAGGAATCGTACTTCTGATATCCACCTGTGTTATTTCTCTTATTGGATTGTTTGAGTATTACAGGGCATTGGATCTTCAGAAGAAACCGGCCGCCTGGGCTGGATACCTGTTTACTGCAGTTTATTATCTGAACCTGTATTTTAGTAGAAACGCCCTCTTTTCGATGCCAAAGAAAGCTGTGTCGCTTTATATCTGGAAGGGCGTGCCTTTCGAAATGCTCATCGTGATAATGCTTATTGCCCTGCTTTTCTTCTATGTGCTTTCCTATCCGAAGTACGATATAAAGCAGATAACAGAGCTGTTTTTCGGGCCTGTATATGTGTCAGTGATGCTTTCATACATCTATCAGGCCAGAATGTACACCCACGGGAAATACCTCGTATGGCTTATTTTCCTTACAGCCTGGGGCTGCGATACCTGTGCCTACTGCGCCGGAAGACTATTCGGTAAGCATAAGATGTCACCTGTTCTCTCACCTAAGAAGACGGTAGAGGGCGCGATAGGCGGAGTAGCTGGAGCGTTTCTTTTAAACCTCATCTACATGATGATTTTTAGGGGAAGGCTTACCTCAATGGGAATGACAGAGATCGTAATTCTCTCGCTGCTTTCTATGATAGGAGCGCTGATCTCTATGGTCGGAGACTTAGCTGCGTCTGCAATAAAGAGAAACGTCGGTATAAAGGATTACGGAAAGCTGATCCCTGGACACGGCGGAATACTCGACCGCTTCGATTCGATACTTATCACAGCACCTGTCATCTATTATCTGGTGACAATCATCGTATAAGGATTTTTTATGAAAAAAATAGCTATAATCGGCTCCACTGGTTCAATCGGCACACAGGCACTTGAAGTCATAGACCAGATGAGCGATGTAAAAGTAACCTCGCTTTCTGCCGGCCGCAATGTCAAGCTTCTTTTGGAGCAGGCCAGAAAGTACATGCCACATCTGATATCATGTGAGCTGAAGGAGGACGCTGATTTTTTAAAGGAAGACTTAAAAGAGCTTCCGATAGAGGTTCTCTGGGGCGAGGAGGGACTTGCTGCCGTAGCAGAGGACTCTGAGTCTGAGATGCTTCTTAATGCCATAGTTGGCATGAAGGGCATAGTACCGACTATTAAGGCCATTAAGAAAAATAAAACGATAGCCCTTGCAAACAAGGAGACTCTTGTAGCTGCCGGACATATCATCATGCCTCTTGCAAAGGAGTACGGTGTAAAAATTCTGCCGGTAGACTCCGAGCATTCGGCTATTTTTCAAAGCATAAAAGGAAATCGTGGAGAGGATATTAAGAGAATCCTGCTTACTGCTTCAGGCGGTCCGTTCCGTGGAATGAGCTATGAGGACCTCGAGAATGTGACTTTACAGGATGCTCTTAAGAATCCGAACTGGTCGATGGGTAAAAAGGTTACTGTCGACTCTGCTTCAATGGTAAATAAAGGCCTCGAGGTTATGGAGGCTCACTGGCTTTTCGATGTACCGGTAAATCATATTCAGGTACTGGTTCATCCTGAAAGCATTCTGCACTCTGCTGTAGAGTTTGATGATGGAGCAGTGATCGGACAGATGGGTGTGCCTGATATGAAGATACCTATTCACTATGCCTTCACTTATCCGAAGCGCGGTGAGCTCGACGTAGAGCCTTTAGACCTTTTCGAGATTCAGACTCTTCATTTCTATCATCCTGATATGGAGACCTTCTTTGGGCTTCAGCTCGCGTTTGACGCGTCACTTGCCGGAGGCAATATGCCTTGCGTATTTAATGCCGCAAATGAAGAGGCAGTAGCTGCATTTTTAGATGAAAAGATCCGCTTTATTCAGATTCCGGAGATAATCCAGACAGCTATGATGGAGGCTGATTTCGAGGATGATCCGGATGTGGACGACATACTTCAGACAGAGCACGACGTAAGAGAAATTGTGAGGAAACTGATTTGCACATTATAATAGCGATACTCATATTCGGATTTATAATTATATTTCATGAGCTGGGACATTTTCTGACCGCAAAGGCCTGCAACGTCCGGGTTAATGAATTCACCCTTGGCCTCGGACCAACGCTTGTTTCGTTTGGAAAGGGCGAGACGAAGTACTGTCTTAAGCTTCTTCCGTTCGGCGGAAGCTGCGTCATGGAGGGTGAGGATTCAGAAAGTGACGATGACAGAGCCTTTAACAAAAAGCCGCTCTGGCAGAAGTTTCTTATAGTCTTTGCCGGGCCGTTCTTTAACTTCGTTCTGGCGTTTATTTTATCCCTGATTATGATAGGATCAGCTGGTTACTACGCGCCGACAGTTGGAGAGGTTACAGAAGGCTATCCGGCTGAGAAGGCTGGCATTGCAGCTGGTGATGAGATAGTTTCTATCGATAGCTATCCGATTCATTTTTACAATGAGATAAGTATCTATACTTTCTTTCATAAGAGAAGCAGCTACGACGTAGTCTACAGGCACGATGGAGAGTTAAAGAATACTACAATAACTCCGAAGTATGATAAGAAGCTTGGCAGATATCTATTAGGAGTTGTAGGTTCTTCAGACAGAACTCACCCTGGAATAGTAGGAACTGTGCAGTACAGCTTCTATGAGATTAAGTACCAGATCTACGTAGTGATTCAAAGCTTAAAGGAGCTTTTCTTAGGGCATGTAACGATAAACGATATGTCAGGTCCGGTAGGCATCGTAAAGACGATTGGTGATACTTATAAGGCATCGCTTATCGACGGCGTTTACTACTTGGTCATGAACATGATAAATATCGCTATACTTCTTACGGCAAACCTCGGAGTCATGAATCTGCTTCCGTTCCCGGCACTCGATGGCGGAAGGCTGTTGATTTTTATCATAGAGGGTATCTCGAGGAAGAAGATTCCTGAGAAGGTCGAGGCGTATATAAACGCTGTTGGTTTCATTTTGCTTATGGTGCTGATGGTTGTTATCATGGGTAACGACATCAGAAAGATTATTGTAGGAAGCTGATATGAAAACAAAAGAAGTTCATATAGGTGACAGGGTTATCGGAGGCGGTAATCCTGTCCTTATTCAATCAATGACAAATACAAAGACAGAGGATGTAGCATCCACTGTCGCACAGATCTTAAAGCTCGAAAAGGCAGGCTGTGATATAATCCGCTGCACAGCTCCAACCATGGAGGCAGCAAAGGCAATAGGTGAGATAAAAAAACAGATACATATCCCGCTTGTCGCAGACATTCATTTTGACTATAAGCTTGCTATCGCTTCAATTGAAAACGGCGCTGATAAGATCCGTATAAATCCTGGAAATATCGGAAGCAGGGACAGGGTAAAGGCTGTGGTTGACTGCGCGAGGGAGAGGAATATCCCGATTAGAGTAGGAGTAAACTCTGGCTCTCTCGAGAAGGATCTCCTCGAAAAATACGGCGGAGTAACTGCTGAAGCCTTAGTTGAAAGTGCCTTGAAAGAGGCTGCTGTAATCGAGGACATTGGATACGACAATCTCGTCATATCAATCAAATCTTCAGATGTGCTGACGGCTGTAAAGGCTCACGAGCTTATCGCAAAAAAGACCGACCATCCTCTCCATGTAGGTATCACAGAGGCTGGAACCTTAAAGAGAGGACTTATAAAATCATCAATTGGCCTTGGACTTATACTTTCTCAGGGAATTGGTGATACAATAAGAGTATCTCTTACGGCTGACCCTGTTGAGGAGGTCTACGCCGCAAAGGAAATTTTAAAGACCTTAGGCTTAAGAAGGGGCGGAATCGAGGTTGTTTCCTGTCCTACCTGCGGCAGAACGCAGATAGACCTTATCGGTCTTGCTGAACAGGTTGAAAAAATAGCCGCTGAATACGATGACCTGGATCTTAAAATCGCAGTTATGGGCTGTGTAGTTAACGGACCGGGAGAAGCCAGAGAGGCAGACCTTGGCATAGCTGGCGGAAAGGGAGTAGGACTCCTTATAAAGAATGGGGAGTCTAAGAAGTACCCGGAGAATGAGCTTCTCGGGGCACTCAGAAATGAACTGGATCAAATAAGGGCTGGCAAATAGGATTTTTTACAGGGGAATTTTATGGAGAGAAAATTCTTTGATGTCTTTGGAAAATTAAAGGATGAAAATAAGGGCGGTTTTGTACTCGAAAACTGCTCTATAGAGAGACTCTCAACAGACAGGGATGAGACTGTCCTGAGAGTCTTTTTGAAATCCGATACTATAATTCCAAAGCGCGCAATCTGGAAGCTTGAGGACAGGATAAAGGACCAGTATTTTGGTTCGAAGAAAACGAAGGTAAAAATCTATGAGTCCTTCAATCTGCCGGATTCGTATTCTGCAGAGGATTTATATAATTCATACAGAGACAGCATTTTAGAAGAGTTTTACAGGTATTCGCCGCTGCTTTTTCAGATACTTGAGAAAAGCAGCTTCCGCTTCGATGAGGGGAAACTCATTTTAACTCTTGAGGATACGTATCTGGCGAGAAGTCATGAGGAGGAGATTGTCTCAATCCTCGATAAAATCTTCTGTGAGAGGCTTGGTGCCAAGGTAATTATCGACACTGATTTTGTGCCGCCGGTCGGACATCCTGAGCAGGACGAGCTTAAGGAGCAGGCTATCCAGAAACAGATAGAAGAGATCTGGGATAAGGCCGAAAACAGCGGCAAGGAAGATTCTGAGAAAACCGATGATAAAAATCAGGAAAATATTCCAACTGAAAATCCTTACGATAAGCCTTCAGAAGAGAAGCCAGCTGAAAAGGGTGAGAAGCCTGCCTTCGAGAAGAAGGTCTATCTGACCAAGTCCAAAAATCCTGATACCATCTATGGCCGTGATTTTGATGACAGCAGTATTGATATCAAAGACATCAATGGTGCGATGGGTGAAGTGGTAATTCACGGTCAGGTAAGAGTTACAGAGGACAGAGAGCTTAAGAATGGCAAGGTTCTTTTCATTATCACTCTTACTGACTTTACAGATACAATAAGGGCAAAGCTTTTCCTATCGAAGGAGCAGGCTGACCTTATTAAGGAAAAAATAAACGCAGGTGCTTTTATTAAAATCAAGGGCGATGCCTCTGAGGATTCGTTTGACCACGAGATTTCTATTGGCCGAATCCGCGGTATTATGAAGATTAACGACTTCCGTATCAAGCGAATGGATAACGCCATAGAGAAGCGTGTAGAGCTGCACTGCCACACAAAGATGAGCGATATGGACGGCGTAAGTGATGTAGGAGACATCATTAAGCAGGCCATAAAGTGGGGACACAAGGCTATCGCTATCACAGATCACGGTGTGGTTCAGGCCTTCCCTGACGCAGCAGCTGCCGTCGAGGGACACGAGGATTTCAAGGTCATCTACGGCTGCGAAATTTACCTCGTAGACGATACGAAGACTATATGCACGAACGTAAAGGACCAGACTCTCGACGATACCTTTGTGGTCTTTGATATAGAGACTACAGGTCTTAACGCTGAAAACTGCGAGATCATAGAAATAGGTGCTGTAAAAGTAAAAGACGGCCAGATTCTCGACCGCTTCTCTGAATTCGTAAATCCAGGAGTTCCTATTCCTTTCAGAATCACTGAGCTTACAAGTATCACTGATTCTGATGTAGCTGATGCACCTGGAATAGATGTGATTCTGCCGAAGTTTAAGGAATTCATAGGCGATGCTGTACTCGTAGCTCACAATGCTGATTTCGATACTGGATTTATCCATAACAAGGCGAGAAAGCTTGGTATAGACTGGGACTTTACATTTGCAGATACAATGCCAATGGCGAGATACTTAATCCCTGGCATAGGAAAGCTTACTCTCGATAATGTCGCAAAGGCTCTCGATGTGCACCTCGGTCACCACCACAGAGCAGTAGATGATGCAGAGTGCACAGCGCTTATTTTCATCGAGCTTTCAAAGAAGCTTAGGGCTAAGGGTATCGAGACTCTTGCTGAGATAAATGAGCAGGGAAAAATGGACGCTGAGGCCATAATGAAGGCCAAGCCTCACCATTGCATAGTTCTTGCTAAAAACGATGTCGGACGTATAAACCTCTACAGGCTGGTTTCGCTTTCTCATCTTCACTACTACAGGAGATACCCGAGGGTTCCAAAAAGTGAAGTCTTAAAGCACAGAGAGGGCCTTATCATCGGAAGCGCCTGCGAGGCAGGTGAGCTGTATCAGGCTGTGCTCTTGGGTAAGGACGAGGCCGAGATTTCACGAATAGTCTCTTTCTATGACTATCTCGAAATACAGCCGAATGGTAATAACCGCTTTATGCTTTCGGATGAGAAGAGTGGCATCACAGATGAAGAGGGCTTAAACGAGATAAACAGGAAGATAGTCGCCTTGGGTGAGGAATTCAATAAGCCGGTTTGCGCCACCTGTGACGTTCATTTTTTAAATCCTGAGGATGAGGTCTACAGGCGTATCATACAGGCGGAGAAGGAGATGAAGGGCGCTGACAATCAGCCGCCTCTTTTCCTGCACACGACTGACGAGATGCTTGCTGAATTCTCGTACTTAGGAGATAAAAAGGCGCATGAGGTTGTTATTGATAATCCGAATATGATCGCCGATATGGTAGATTTCATTAAGCCTACCCGTCCTGATAAGTGTCCGCCTGTAATCGAAAACTCCGACGGTATGCTCAGGAAAATCTGCTACACCAGGGCTCACGAGATGTATGGAGATGAGCTCCCGGAGCAGGTTTCAGCCCGCCTTGAAAGAGAGCTTAACTCAATTATTTCGAACGGTTACGCCGTTATGTATATCATCGCGCAGAAGCTCGTGTGGAAGTCTGTCGAGGATGGCTATCTCGTAGGAAGCCGTGGTTCAGTCGGTTCCTCGTTCGTAGCTACGATGGCTGGAATCACTGAGGTAAACCCTCTGCCTCCTCACTATCTGTGCCCGAAGTGTCACTATGTGGACTTTGATTCGCCTGAGGTAAAGGCCTTTGCGGGAAATTCCGGCTGCGATATGCCTGATAAGATCTGTCCTGTCTGCGGTCACGAGATGACCAAGCAGGGTTTTGATATCCCGTTCGAGACATTCCTTGGATTCAAGGGAAATAAGGAGCCTGATATCGATCTGAATTTCTCAGGTGATTATCAGTCTAAGGCTCATGCGTATACCGCAGTAATCTTTGGTGATGGCCAGACCTTTAAGGCTGGTACTATTGGCACTCTTGCAGATAAGACTGCCTATGGCTACATCATGCATTACTGCGATGAGCACGGAATCAGAAAAAGACATTGTGAAATAGACAGGATTGTTGAGGGCTGCACCGGTGTAAGGCGTACGACCGGCCAGCATCCCGGTGGAATCGTCGTTCTGCCTGTGGGTGAAGAGATTGATACCTTCACTCCGGTCCAGCATCCGGCAAATGATATGACAAGTGATATCATTACAACTCACTTCGATTATCATAAGATCGATTCGAACCTCTTAAAGCTCGATATCTTAGGACACGATGATCCTACAATGATAAGGATGCTTGAGGACCTGACAGGCCTCGATGCGACGAAGATACCTCTCGATGACAAGTCTGTCATGAGCCTGTTCAAGGATACGTCAGCTCTCCATGTTACGCCGGATCAGCTCTGGAAAAATACTGATATGGGGACTCTCGGCATTCCTGAGTTCGGTACTGACTTTGCGATGGGGATGCTCAAAGAGGCAAAGCCTCAGATGTTCTCCGACCTGATCAGGATTTCAGGTCTATCACATGGTACCGATGTGTGGCTGGGTAATGCGGCTGACCTTATCGCAAGCGGTACAGCGACACTTTCTACCTGTATCTGCTGCCGTGATGATATCATGATATATCTGATCAACAAGGGCCTCGATCCGGAGGAGAGCTTTACCATAATGGAGCGCGTCCGTAAGGGTAAGGTCGCCAAAGGAAAAGTAAAGGAGTGGCCTGAGTGGGTAGCTGATATGAAGGCACATGGCGTACCTGACTGGTACAAGGGCTCCTGTGAGAAGATCAAGTACATGTTCCCGAAAGCCCATGCAGCAGCCTATGTCATGATGGCATGGAGGATAGCGTACTTCAAGGTATTCTATCCTCTGGCTTACTATGCAGCCTTTTTCTCGATAAGAGCTACAGACTTCTCATACGAGAAGATGTGCATGGGCGAGGAGACCTTAAAGCACTATCTCCAGGAGATCGATGACAAGGAGAAGAGCGGAGAAAAGCTTACGGCAAAGGATAAGGGCAGCTACAGGGACATGAGGATAGTCCAGGAGATGTATGCCCGTGGGTTCGAGTTCCTGCCGATTGACCTGTACAGATCGGATGCGAGGTATTTCCAGATAATTGATGGAAAGCTGTTACCGCCGTTTTCGTCTATCGACGGAATGGGTGATACAGCTGCAGAGTCGCTGGCTATCGCGGCTTCGCAGCAGGAATTTTTGTCAATCGACGACATCAAGGAGAGAGGAAAAGTATCACAGACTATCTGTGATACGATGAAGCGGCTCGGACTCTTGAAGGGGCTGCCGGAGAGCAACCAGCTGTCGATGTTCGACTTTATGTGATATCGTAAAAGAGGTTTATGAATGGTTATAAAAATAGCAATATGTGATGACAGCGAGGAAATGCGGGGACAAATAATAAGAATGCTTGACAGTTACTTCGCTGATAAGGAGCTTAGTTACACAGCTGATGAATATTGCTGCGGAGAGGATCTGATTTTGTCACTGAAAGAGTATAATCTGATATTCATGGATTATAAGTTTAACAGTACTCAGATGGATGGAATTGAAGCATCAAGAATTCTGCGCAGCAGACAGTGTTTTTCAACTCTTATTTTTCTGACGAGTTATCCTGATGCGGTTTATGAATCATTTGAGGTGAATGCCTTCAGATTCCTGATAAAGCCTCTTGATGAAAAAAAGTTCTACGCTGTTATGGACGCCTTTCTTGAGTCAAGGATCAGAACAGTGTTTTTTCATGTGCATTCAGATGGAACCACGTATTATCTGGATCAGAGAGAAATTTCCTTTGTAGAGGGCAGCGGAAAGGACAGTATAATTCATTTTATTACGAAAACTTCTGAGATTTTATGTCATGAAACCCTTCTTTCAATAGAAAACAGGATGTCAGGGGATTATTTCTTCAGATGCTACAGGTCTTTTATCATTAATCTGATGCATGTAAAGGGATATGACAGACATAATGTGTTCATGAAGGATGAAAGTGTAATCCCGCTCAGCAGGAATAAATACAGGGAGCTGATGGCCGTTCATTCTGATTTTTTAGCTGATCACGCGGGTGAGATATGATTATTACTTTTATTGTTTATACCATCTGGGGTATTTGTGATTTTTTAACTCAGAAAGCTTTTTTTGATGAGTTTGATATACTTGGGATTCCAAAGAAGCATACGTACAGGTGCGTCTGGGCAGTTTATTATTTCACTGTGACATACCTGTACTGGTTCAGCAAATATCAGGGGTACAGGGTTGTATTTAACTGCACATACTTCGCATACTATCTGCGTATAGTACCATTTATCTGGAGCGCTTTTGGCTTTAACCTGAAAGTGCCTGCGATCTCGTTTTTCTACGAGCAGGTGGAAGCAGTACTGGCGTCAAGTCTTGCCATTGTGTCCATTCTTGTTTTGAATTCTAAAGCGTCTCCTGGATTTCTTGATGATTTCTTTGCTTCGGTTGTATCCTTATTCTTTCTGATATTTATAAAAGTATTATCACGATTGAACAGAAGAAAGGTTCTTGAGAGCTGTATGGCAGATCTTTCTTTCTGGGATTATCTGCTTATGATAGTTGTTATTTATATGGTGGGCAGTTTTGAGACTGATGTCTGTCTCGGCTACCATTCGATCATGCATACCAGAGCAGTCTCTGTTCTGGCGATGATACTGGTCATTCTTGTCTGCGGACGACTTATAATAATAAACGAGCAGAAGCTGTCACATTCCAAGGTAATAAAGCTTCTGGATGATCAGATGCAAAGGCAGCTGTCTTTCTACAGGCAGGTGAGTGAAAAGGATGATGAGCTGAGAGAGTACAGACATGATACTATTAATCATCTGATTGTGATAGATTCGATGATCACAGACGAGAGACTGTCTGAGGCCAGTGATTATATACACAGCCTGATGATGGGACTTAAAAGTACTAAGAGAACCTTTTATACAGGCAGCTATATCGCCGACGCTATTTTAAGCACCAAAACTTCTGAAGCTGCAAAAGAAGGAATAAGGATAGAATTCGCGGGAAGAATACCATGTGAAAAAATAAAGGATCTTGACATGGTTATAATTTTTTCAAATCTTATCGACAATGCAGTTGAAGCCTGTGAAAAGGTGTGTTCAGACAGAATTATCACTGTAGACTCTGTAAATAAAGATGATTTCTGGATCCTTACTATCAGAAATCCTCTGTCAGAGCCCGTACAAATAAAGGATAACCATATAAAGACAACTAAATCAGACAAAAAGCTTCACGGCATCGGAATAATGGATGTTGAAAAAGTAATTGACCGATACGATGGAATGGTCAGATTTTTTTCAGAAAATAATGAATTTACAGTAAGGGTTACGGTTAAAATGTGAGGACGTTTACAATTTATTCCTATTTTTGAACAGTTTATTCCTTTTTGCTTTTTTTTTCGTCATAATGTGTTATGATAGCTTTAGTGGAAGTGCACGAACCACGATAAGCGGAAGGAGGATGATGAGTATGTGGCAATGGCCGTTATTTTACTGATGAGATGTAACATCGAATTAACCAGAAAAGAGTTCGAGGAAGCCTCCTGTATAATATAAAGTGTCAGGGGGTTGACATATAAAAATACCTCAAGTAGATTTGAATCATTACTGACCTGGACGTTAGTAAAATTCAAAA
>ONBW01000075.1 GCA_900316165.1 uncultured Lachnospiraceae bacterium
ATCAAAAATCCATGCATCTATTATACCCTATATTGAGCCAGAAATCGCGTATTTTAGGCAATTTTTAAAGATTTTTTGCTAATCAGCAGACACTAAGTAAATGCAGGGATGCATACAATAGAATTATCAAAGCAATCCGGATGCTAGGGGACCCTGTGGACTATCCTGATGCAATGAAAGCGTTCAGATACGCAAATGAAGCTATGCTTATTCAGAGGAAACGGACACTTATAAAAAATGGTGTTGATGAGAATGCGATTAATGATGAGGAAATCAGATGGTATCCATTCCAGCTAGCATTCATTTTGCAGGAGCTTCCATCATTTATAGATAAGCATGATGCAGACAGAAATCTGGTAGATCTTCTCTGGTTCCCAACAGGCGGTGGAAAAACAGAAGCATATCTAGGCATTGCAGCTTTTGCCATTTTTTATAGAAGGCTTAATAACAGCTCGGATGATGGTGTAACTGTGATAATGCGCTATACGCTGAGACTGCTTACTTTGCAGCAGTTTGAAAGAGCGAGTATGCTGATCTGTGCATGTGAACTGTTAAGAGAAAAATATAACATTGGAGGCTCAGAAATATCTATCGGATTATGGGTAGGAGGAAAGCTGACACCGAATAAACTGGAAGAAGCCAGACGCTCTCTTACAAAGCAGCAACGAGGAGATTCTCCTGAATCAGAAGGTGATCCTGTACAGATAAAGGTATGCCCATGGTGTGGTCAGAGACTTGGTGCAGAGAACTATTCAGTAGATATGAAACAAAAAAGGATGATTATAAGATGTTCTAATCCTGACTGTAAATTTCATACTGCTGAAAATGGTCTGCCTGTACATATTATTGATGACGAAATATATGAAAATCTCCCAGATTTTATTGTTGCAACGGTGGATAAATTTGCCCAGATACCGTTAAGCGATAAACCAGCGACGTTATTCGGCATATCATCCGGTAAGAATCCACCAGATCTTATTATTCAGGATGAGCTGCATCTGATATCAGGCCCGCTTGGTACTATGGTAGGCATATACGAAGCGGCAATTACAAAATTATGTGAAAAGAATGGCATAGGAGCAAAAATAATAGCTTCAACGGCAACTATCAGGAATGCGGGAAATCAGATTTTGGAACTGTATGGCAAAGATTTCAGGCAGTTTCCTCCGCAAGGTATAAATGCTAAAGATTCGTATTTTGCGGTAGAATCAAAGCCAGAACAAAGACCTGCACGTAAATATTTTGGCGTTATGGGTATAGGGCTGACAGCTACTACTACACTTATTCGTGTAAATGCAGCTCTGTTGTATGCGACAAGATATCTTGAGGCAAGTGGGTTTGATGATGAAATCATAGATAATTTCTGGACAATTACGGATTATTTTAACAGCTTACGTGAACTTGGCGGCGCGAGTACACAGATCCGGGATGATGTTCAGAGCAGGTTCAGCTATCTTGCAAAGACGAAGTTTGCTGATCTGAAGCCTGTTGTTAATCCAGATGTAAGTTATGATAATATCGTAGAACTCACAAGCAGAATGGATAATTCTAAAATTACTGATGTCATTCAGGACAGGCTTAAACGTGGTTATCATGATGGACAGCACAAGGATGTCTATGACTTTGTGCTGGCATCCAATATGATTTCTGTGGGGGTTGATGTAGGAAGGCTTGGTATTATGGTTGTAACAGGGCAACCCAAGACCAATGCTGAGTATATACAGGCATCGAGCCGTGTTGGACGTGATAATCCCGGTATGGTTGTCACTGTTTATAATGCTAACAGATCAAGAGACAGATCGCATTATGAACAATTTTTAAAATATCATTCTGCATTATACAGGTATGTCGAAGCTACGAGTCTTACACCTTTTGCTGACAGAGCACGCGATAGAGGACTTCATGCACTTTATGTATCGTTATGCAGATATCTTGTTCCGGATATGTTGTCTAATGAGTCAGCACTGGCATATAATCCTGAAAATCCGGACGTTAAGAAGGTGCAGGACATAATACTTGACTATGTAGACAAGGTAGATTATGAAGAAGAGGACAGTGTAATAAAAGAGCTGGAGGATATTGAGGATCTGTGGGCGCAGGAAGCAACAGGTGACCTTGTTTATTCAGACAGGTTTGGAAGAAAAAAGTCTTTGTTGAAGTCTGATATCTCAAATGACAGATTCAGGACAATGAACAGTATGAGGAATGTAGATGCTCAGTCTGGAATATATCTGCTAGGGAGGAAAAAATAATGGCAATACATTTTGGAGGCTCAGATAATAAAAAGGGCAATGTGGTTGGCCAGTTAAGAAGAACGCAGCTTATTACAACTTTTGGAAGTGGGGCGATTGCGGATCTCCCGGATTATTCTGTTATAATCGCGGCTACAGATAACTGGAAAGAATATAGTCCGGAACTGCATGATCCGAATCTGGAAAAACTACTTGGCGTCTCTGGATTTAAGGAGCCATATGCTTCTGCAAATACAGATGGTGAGCCTAAGGCTGATATTCCTGCATTGAGGTTCCCTATATGGCATTTCTGTCCGAGCTGTGGACGGCTTATGCCATACTGGGGATTTGGAGATGAAAAAGGACGCACATGTAAACGGTGTCATAAGAATATTGTGCCATCCAGATTTATTGCAGCATGTGTCAATGGCCATCTGGAGGATTTTCCATATAAATGGTGGGTTCATAATGGTGATCTGTCTGACTGTCCTGCAAAGAATGCTAATGATAAGCTCAAGGTCACCTTTTCAGATGAAACGGGTGGTCTGGAAAGTATTATCATTACCTGTACAGCGTGTGGCAAGTCAAGGAGTATGGCCGGGAGTCTTTTGGATGGCGCACTGAGAGGATATCATTGCTGTGGGAAAAGCCCCTGGATTGGTATTAAGAGTGATTACAATGATCCTGTACCATGTGAGGCAGAAATGAGGGGACTGCAGAGAGGTGCATCTAATGTTTATTTTGCACAGACGGCCAGCGCATTAACAATACCGCCATGGAGCAGTCAGCTGAACCAGGAGATTGAGGCAAACTGGAGCAAGATTACAGATATCTATGAGAAAAATAACTCAGGCGAGAAACTTGCCGGGACAATTAATGGCCTTTTTATAACCTGATATATCAGGGCAAATATACGGAGAAAGAAATAAAGAAAGCCATTGACAAGTGGTGGGATAAAAAAAATACAGCAACTGAATACACTCGTCAGGATCTATATGAAGATGAATACCAGATGTTCTGTGTCGGAGATTATGAACAGGATGATGACTATCAGTTCAGAATCGAAAGCACTGAAGTGGCTGATTCGATAAGAAAATATATTGATGATGTAATTCTTGTTAAGAGACTCAGAGAAGTACTGGCACTTAAAGGATTCAGGAGAATTTTTCCAGATTCGCCAGACACAGAGAATCCAAAATTTAAAGGATATCATATGGATGAAGATTGTGTTCCGTTAAGTAAGGAAAAACTTGACTGGCTTCCGGCGATAGAAATGTTGGGAGAGGGGATATTTATTCGCCTCAATGAGAACAGACTCCATGAGTGGGAGCAGAAAAATGAGAATTACTACGAACGCATGGCAAAAAACTTATCTAAAAGTAATGTTCACTGTGATAATTTTTCGCCTCGTTATGTTCTGCTACATACGTTGAGTCATCTTCTGATAAGACAGCTTACGATTGAGTGCGGTTATTCAGGTGCTGCAATTAAAGAGAGAATATATAGTTCTTATGAGGACTCGATAAATATGTCTGGAATTCTGGTGTATACATCTACTTCTGATTCTGATGGTAGTCTTGGAGGACTTGTAAGAAATGGTAAGACTGATGCTTTTGAACGTATTCTGATGAATGCTTTACAGGATGCGTCATGGTGCTCTTCTGATCCTGTATGTATTGAATCTAAGGCTCAGGGTTATGATTCGCTTAATTATGCCGCCTGCCACGCATGCGCATTATTACCTGAGACAAGCTGTGAAATGAGAAACTGTCTTCTTGACAGAGGGGCAGTGGTTGGATCAATTACTGACAGAGAAAGAGGATATTTTGGAGAGCTGCTCTTGAATTATTAAGAAGAAAATCCTATGGGCTGATCCATATATAGAATCAGCCCATAGAATATTCAGGAGAAGTCATGCAAGTCCTTCTTTTTCTTTTACAAAAGATATGAATCTGCTTATAGGCCAGATCATATCATACCTGTCTGCTGGAAAAGTTTTAATGTACTGCTTTGGGACGACAAGTACTACCTGCTCAGTATGCATTTCCTCAATCTGGTTAGAGGATATTCCCTGCTGAAGGGTACATAAATATTTCGGCTTATCCTTACGCCTGTCAGCTTCATTTAAAATCTGACGCCACCTGTCCTTGCAGGTGGTCTTTGCAGCGAGAGTGATAATGTCGTCTGCGTTGAACGTCATATCATGATAAGCCTCTATTGAAGGAAAGATGAAATCAGGCTTTTTTCTCTCCTCAGTAATGGCCTGAGCAGAGTAATTGAGGCTGTTTCCGTCAAAGATTGCTTCAAGATGATGCTCAAGACTTTTTCCAGCTCTGCTTTTTCTTCTGTTTGAAAGCTGATTGGCTATCACCATAAAATCATCTATATTATCAAACCCTAGTCTGACTCTTGCACCATACTTATTATATTCTATGGCTTTAAAAAGTCTGTATTCGCTTTCTGTCCAGTATACCAGAATACGATCCGGATCTTCGATAACCATATTCTTTGTTATTCCAGAAAGATAGCTTAGCAGTCTTGCCTCAGATGACATCTCCTCGGATGTGGGGAAAGTGCCACCAATCCGTTTAAGAAAATCCTGTAATTCGGTTTTCTCACGAAGTTCAGGTATAAGTTCATTTTTTTCGAGCAGACGATTAGTCTGTGGAGGAGTCAGACCATATGCGTCGAGAAACTGATCAATTTCGGCATCAGTATTAAGAACATATCCGCAGTAATCATCATGACTCATCTGTATGAGGACAAACAGAGCTCCGGTGTATTCGGCATGGAGATAAGGAAAACCGTGCCCAAAGCCTGTGATACGATATTCGTTTCTGGTGCCCTGACCGTAATATTTACAGTGTCCCTCTGTTTCAAATTCTCCCTGCCATATAATTTTGATAGTTCGCTCATGATTTTCGCCCTTTTCAAATGGATGGTCAAAAATTATGGGAACAGCGGGCTTGGAAATATATATTCCGGACTGATGGCCGCCGGTTTCACCTGTATCATTAGCTGACAGAAACTTGCAAAAGGTCTTCTCTCCCTGCATTGCTTTTCGTATAGCTTCTTCTGCGAGAGGCGTCTCCGGTGTCTGGTCGCTCATTATTAATAGTCTCCTTTTCAAGTTTTTCCAGTTTTGCTACAATAAGTTCTGCAACGTTTTCAATCAATGGGACAACGACTGAATTCCCGAATTGTTTATATGCCTGGGTGTCTGAGACAGGTATAATAAAAGATTCGGGATATCCCTGAAGTCTGGCGCACTCTCTAGGAGTGAGTTTCCTAGGATTTTTTCCTTTCTGAGGTATAAGGATTTCGGATCCATCTTTATAGTATCTTGCACTTAGTGTTCTACTTACACCATTCAGATCAGCAAGACCATATCCAAATCCGTTTCCAGCTTTACGATGCTTCTCAGCGTAAGCCTGTAGATATGACCATAGTTTATCAGAAAGTGTATATTTATCATCAACTTTTTTATCAAGTATATCTTTTACAGTCGGTTTTGGGCTCACCGGTGTTATCTTGAAGTCAAAACTGATACTTTGTGGAAATCTCTTACGGTCGAAACCGACAATGATTATTCTCTCTCTATGCTGCGGGACAAAGTTCTGACCATCTAAAATTTTATAGAATACCTGATAGTCAAGCTCGTTAAGAGATTCCATGATTATGCGGAAGGTATTCCCTTTATCGTGGCTTTTAAGATTTTTTACGTTTTCAAGCATGAAAGCCCTTGGACGTTTAGCTTTGATTATGCGGCATACATCAAAAAAAAGAGTCCCCTGAGTCTTATCTTCAAAACCGGTAGGTCTTCCGAGACTGTTTTTTTTAGACACACCTGCTATTGAAAAAGGCTGACACGGAAAACCAGCGACAAGGATATCGTGATCAGGGATAGTAGAGGCATTTACTTTTGTAATGTCACCATCAGGAAGTTCTCCAAAGTTAGCAAAATAAGTCTGTTGGCAGTACTTATTCCATTCATTAGAATATACACATCTGCCACCCGCGTTTTCATAGGCAAGCCGCATTCCGCCGATACCTGCAAAAAGATCTATAAAAGTGAACCTTGCGTTTGCTTTTTTCTGCCTCATGTAATACTGGCTTATCAGCTGGCATACTGCAGATTCAACAGTATCCTGTATGGAGTTTCCGGAATCAATAGTGTACTGACTAAGTGCAGCAAGCTCACTATCGTTAAGTCTTATATGTATCTGATTTCTTTCTGCCATATCAATTTACCTCTGGGAATTATCATATCCCGTTTCATTCCCTATTATAGCTGTTATAAGATTCCATTTCAACAGTTTTGTGATAAATAAGGTACATTATTTTTCCTGTTACTGTTCATGACCTAACCTGCTCAAGTTTGTAGTCTGTAAGGTGCACGTCAAGTGCACCTTTTCTCATACAATCCACATAGTGCCTATTAAATGCA
>ONBW01000079.1 GCA_900316165.1 uncultured Lachnospiraceae bacterium
GAGTCTTGATCCATATCCAATATTAAAAGGCTGTAAAAATACAGCTTGTTTACTATGCCCTTTTTTAGTTTTCCTTAAGCGCTACTTTGTTTCAAACTTCTCTTTACCATAAAGGACTACCGGTCCACGGTCAGGGTCATTCATCAGATCTATGAAGCCCTTTTCATTCCCCTTTAAAGGATAAATCTGACTAACCACACCATTTGGCGCCAACTGAATGCTGTTTACAAAATCGAGCTTGTCATACAGTCTTTTTGCCGTCGTATCGAAAAAGTCTGTATTTCCATTTGAACCAACCAGACAGAATTCCAAAACTCTGGTAACCTGTTCTGCACTGTCCATAGTCTTTGAAACGTTTTCACTGTAGATTTTCGCATCCATTTCTGCCATCTGCTTCTGCATAGCAATGTTCTGTTTACGATAATACGCAAGAAAAAAGGACAAAACCGCCAGTCCAACACCTATCAGAAGACATAGCTCTATTATATGCTTCTTTTTCTTTGACATACTTTTCTCCAGACTGTAAGAGATCTCTTTTTTACAAAAACTTCTCACAGCAGAATCAGAGATTCAGTTCATCATAAAATGATGTAAGGAGCTCAGCTGACTTATGAAGAGCCTCCTCTTCCTTCGGGTCCAGCTTTATCTCCACGATCTCCTTTGAACCTGTTTTATCGATAATCGTCGGAACTGAAAGCCATGCGTCCTTAATCCCGTATTCTCCGGAAAGACCAACAGTTACAGGATAGATGTGGTTCTCATTGAAAAGAATTGATTTACAGATGGCGGCAGAAGATGCAGCTATTCCGTAGCAGGTATTGCCCTTTCTGTTAAAAATATCCCATCCCGCCTTGATTGTCTGCTTCTGCAGATCCTCTGGTGTCACATTCTTAGTTCTGTCAGGATTATCATGCATGACATTCTCAACCGGCTTGCCGCCGATAACAGCTGAATGCCAGGAGACAATCTCACTGTCACCATGCTCGCCGCAGACGTAAGCAGAAACACTCTTAGAATCGAGGTCGTACATTTTTGCAAGCTCACAGCAGAGACGGGCAGAGTCGAGATTTGTACCCGAACCGATTACCTGATTCTTTGGAAGGCCGGAAAGCTTGTAGACCATATATGTCATGATATCTACAGGGTTTGAGACGATAAGAAAAATACCGTCGAATCCACTTCCCATAACAGAGCCTACGATGCTCTTTATGATCTTGATACTAGGTGCAAGCATATCGAGTCGACTTGACGAATCCTTTGGCATAGGTGCTGAAGCTGTGATGATTACGATATCAGCATCCTTACAGTCACTGTAATCTCCCGGATGAACTTTGATATTTCTATTCATGAAATAAATCGAATGAGCCATATCGAGAGCCTCAGCATAGGCTTTATCTTTATTCACATCGATGAGGACAACCTCTTCGGCAAGTCCCTGATTGATTATCGTATAGGCAGTTGTGCTTCCTACATTTCCACATCCCACAATTACAACTTTTGAATCTTTAAATGCCATATTATTACCTCCGAAATATGGAATAATTTTCACCTGTATTATACAACAACTGCATAGGAAAAATAAACGAATTCTGATAAAAAAACAGGGTAGAAAAACCAGTAAGTAAGGTCTATAATGGTGGCGACCATCAAAAACAGTCATAAAGGAAGTGCTCTTATGAAATCAAAGGAGAATAATATGGTCTGGCTTATTTTTGCTATCGGCTCAGCTGTTTTTGCAGCACTCACATCTATTCTGGCAAAGGTAGGTATCGAGGGCGTTGACTCAAACCTCGCGACAGCTATAAGGACCTGCGTGGTCGTATTACTGGCCTGGGGCATGGTATTTATTACACACGCGCAGGGCGGCATAACAAGCATCGGCACTAAGAGCTGGGTTTTCTTAATCCTGTCAGGTCTTGCTACAGGCGCATCGTGGCTCTGCTACTACCGTGCTCTCCAGCTTGGTGAGGCCTCGAAGGTCGTTCCGGTCGATAAAATGAGCACTGTCATCACCTTGATACTTGCGTTTATTTTTCTTCATGAAACATTTACATTCAAATCGGTTATCGGCATGATCCTGCTTACCGCGGGGACTCTTGTGATGGTACTATAAGCGAGCACATAGCGACAAAGACGGTTGAATTATCTGCGTCTTGAAAATGGTTGCCGTGATTCCATCCAAGTGCATCTTGTTCCCAAAAATTATTGCAATTTGGGAGAAAAATCATATAATTGGGAGTATGAATATATTCTCCCAATTTGTCACTAGTATATCCCAATTAAAAGAATATTTTGGGAGATAAAGCACATCTTGGGAGAAAGGAGCACTGACCTATGAGACAATTTGACTATACATATCTGGCAGACAGAACCTGGGATAACGAGATAATTTCATTTATAGCAAAAATACACGAGTATAAGGGTAAGCAGGATCTATACCTACGACAGAAGCCTGTAGAACTAAACAGACTTATTGAAATAGCTAAAATAGAAAGTACCGAAAGTTCCAACCGAATAGAAGGAATCATCACTACGAATGCAAGACTAAAGCAACTAGTGACAGATAAAACAACTCCAAGAAACAGAGATGAGGAAGAGATACTTGGTTACCGCAATGTGCTGAATCTTGTGCATGAAAACTATGAATTTTTGCCTGTGCGAAGCAGTTACATCCTTCAAATGCACCGTGATTTGCTCAAATTCACAAATCTTTCTTATGGCGGAAAGTATAAAACCACTCCAAACGAAATAGATATGACACTTGGAACTGGAGAAAAGGTTGTAATATTTAAACCGCTTGAGCCATATGAAACACCTGCTGCAATCGACGCCATTTGTGAAAAATATCAGGAAGCATTAGATAAAGAGCTTGTGGATGAGCTCATCCTTATTCCCTGCTTTTTGCTTGATTTCTTGTGTATCCACCCATTTAACGATGGAAATGGACGAATGAGCAGACTGCTGACTTTACTACTTCTGTACCGCAGTGGATATATGGTAGGTCAGTATGTAAGTATTGAAAAAGCTATTGCTGATACCAAGGATGCGTATTATGATGCTCTTCAAAAATCAGATCAGGGATGGCATGAAGGGACAAACGATCCTAAACCATTCATCAAATATATGCTCAGTATAATACTCTCCTGCTACAGGGAGTTCGAATCAAGAATAACTATTGCATATTCAGCAGGAGCTAAGAGCACGTCCTATGATATAGTAAAAGCCTATGTGAACGAACGTATCGGAAAGTTTTCCAAGCGTGAGGTTTTAGCTGGCTGTCCAAGTCTTGGCAGCTCCTCTGTCGAATCGGCTCTAAAAAAACTTGTTGAGGATGGAACTTTAGTAAGGATTGGAGCAGGACGCAAGACACTTTATGTAAGGGCAATACAGTAATAAATACTAAAACATCCCTGATTTACAACAGAAATCAGAGGATGAAGTTTACCGGATGAAAAAAATTAAAGTTGCTTTTTATGGAAAAGATGTTATACTAAGGGCGCAGGAAAACGATTTATGTGAATCGAATTTTTCCTGACATTTCCTAAAAAGTGAGGTGAACACAGCATGGAACCATGTGATAGCTGCGGTCGAAGTAGCAATACGGAAACCGCCAAAGATTCTGTTCGACGATACTGCCTGCGGCAGTCTGCTGTGTTCGTCCTTATTTTTACTTCTGCTGACTGAACACAGTTTTCTTCGTGCGGATTTTTCCGCGTCTCCGTATTTTTATTTCAAACCGCGATACCACTAACTAACACCTGTAACAAAGAGGTATTGCTATGAAAGAAAAAAAGGAACTTAAAAACAGGGTTGAAATATCTGAAGAAAAGGCAGTTCAGGCATTAGATCAGCCTGATTACATCGGAGAGATTTTATCTCTGATCCGCTCAAACACTTCACCAATTATTCTTAGGGAGAAGCTCGATGACTATCACGAAAATGATATCGCTGATGCCCTCCCACAGCTTCAGCCAAACGAGCGTCAAAAATTATACCGGATTTTGGATCCGGATCTTCTCGCCGCAATTCTCGAATATGCTGAAGAGGATGAGGATGCACTTTACTTAAGTGAGATGGATATTCACCGCGCCGCTTCTGTTGTCTCAGAAATGGACAGTGACGATGCCGTCTCAGTTCTTAAGACGCTGCCAAAAGAACGCCGTGCCCTTGTTATCGATCTGATGGATTCCGATTCAAAGCACGATATCAAGCTGATGGCTTCATATGACGATGACGAGATTGGCAGTCGTATGACTACTAACTGTATCATCATCCGCGAAAATCTCTCGGTAAAAGAGGCCATGAGTGAGCTGGTCCGTCAGGCTGGTGAGAACGATAATATCTCCACACTTTTTACAGTTGATGAGGATGGTGAATTCTACGGTGCCATTGACCTTAAGGAGCTGATCATTGCCAGAGGTGATCAGTCATTAGATGATCTGATCGTCACCTCATTTCCATACGTATACGGTCATGAAGAGATTGATGACTGTATCGAAAGGCTGAAGGATTATTCAGAGGACTCCATTCCTGTTCTCGATAACAACAACCGTATCTTAGGCGTCATCACCTCTCAGAACCTGACACAATTGGTCGATGAGGAGTTAGGTGAGGATTATGCAAAGCTCGGCGGCTTGACCGCAGAGGAGGACCTGAAAGAGCCTGTCAGCCTGAGCGTTAAAAAACGTCTCCCATGGCTGGTACTGCTGCTCTTCCTTGGCATGGTAGTTTCTTCGGTCGTAAGCCTCTATGAAGGTGTCGTGGAAAAATTAACGATAATCATGGCTTTCCAGTCTATGATTCTTGATATGTCCGGAAATGTAGGAACCCAGTCACTGGCAGTTACTATCCGTGTTCTGACTGACCGCGGGATCAACGGCCGGATGAAGCTTAAGCTGATCCGCAAGGAAATGACGACTGGTGCAGCAAATGGTTTTCTCGTGGGATGTGTAGCGGTCGTAGGTGTCGGTATCTACATCATGCTGGCCCACCACATGGCTGTTGCAGTCTCTCTTGCTATTTCAATCTGCATCGGTTCATCACTGCTACTCGCCATGGTGATCTCAAGCTTTGTAGGAACGATTATTCCGATGTTCTTTGATAAGATTGGAGTAGATCCAGCCGTTGCCTCTGGTCCGCTTATCACAACAATCACTGACCTGGTCGGTGTCGTGACCTACTACAGTCTGGCATGGATAATGCTTGTCCATTTTCTCGGGATGTGATGCATGGAGGATTCCCTATTCATGTGGTCTCGAAGAAAGCAAGGATCAGATTAAATCAAACTATTCTGGTGTCAAATGCACTTTCTTTTGACACCAGTAATCTTTTCATACATTTCACCTCTTTTATCGATCATTTTCTTTTCCTCTGTAAACAAATCTGGGACCTTCTTCTCCAATCACTCCATTCTTCACAAAACCGGCTCTCCTTATAACATTTTGCGATGCCACATTTTCCGGATCTGTCTCTGCTTCTACAGCACAGACTCCTTCCATCATTTCGGTTTATCTTATGATTTCTGACTGAAATAACCTCTACTTTATTTTTCTTTGCGGTACCTTTTTTGAAAGCATCAACCAGCATGTCTGTATTGCCATCCTTTCGCTCGCTTCCTGCCAAAATAATGATATTGCTCATAGTCACTTTCCCTATTTAGTGTCTGCTGATTAGCAAAAAATCTTTAAAAATTGCCTAAAATACGCGATTTCTGGCTCAATATAGGGTATAATAGATGCATGGATTTTTGATATT
>ONBW01000077.1 GCA_900316165.1 uncultured Lachnospiraceae bacterium
TTTAGGGCTGCAGTAACATAGTAAAATAAAATCCCGGCAGATGCAACTGTCAGGATCAAGAATATAAGCTTCACGCCAGCGGCGTGATTTGGTTCAATAAAATATACGGACATTCCGGAGAAAATAAAAGACCAATATGAAGGGACAGAGCTGGGAGATACATTTGATGCTATAGATGCTAGTCCTAATCTTGAAATCGAGTCGAAGAATAGCCGCGTGGAGATGAAAGAGGATGGAAGTGTTGATCTGACTTTTAATGCCTATGGTGGAGCACAGATTACAAGAAAGATGACAGTTTTTGTAAATAATCAGCCGGTAAAGATAGATAATGGTGATTATGTGAAATACAGGGTAAAGAAGAATAAGATGTGTCAGATAAAGGTGAAACTGGACAAGGCCAAAGTATCAGATGGAGATGTGATTTATGCGATAGCGGTCGATACAGGAAAAGACTATAGGCTGGGAGTCGAGCTCCTTGGAGGTCCAATTCTTGTCACGAATGGAGATTGAATTATGAAAAAAACGATGATTGCATTGCTGGTAGTATCTATGTGTATTCTTGTGGCATGTTCTGACATAAAAGAAACAAATAATGCCACAGGAGATGCTGAAAAGATAAATACACAGAATGATAAAGATGCTGATGTGGATATGGATGCGGTCAGTACTGGCGGCTATACAGGAATTGAAAGCAATAATAGTGGAATATATCTGTATGACTATATAAATGAGAAAGTAATCAGGAAGGCAGAGATGGGAAAAACTGAACTAGTATTTTCTTATGGAAAGATAAATAACGGATATTATTGCATATATGTAAAGCAGGAAGAGACGGAGGATAAAGAAGATGGTAATCAGTCTGTCAGCTCAGATCTTATAGAAGTATCGCCGAGCATAGATCCTTTAAAGGTAAAAGATATGTACATCGTCTATTATGATGATAATCTAAAAAAGACAGGAGAGGTATCCTTTTATGATTTTATAAAGAAAAATGATGATTCAGAAAGGCTTTTTTCAGCAATAGATTGTGTGGTTAGCCCAGATGGAAGGCTGATAGCTTTTCCACTTTCACAGGAAATATATTATATTGATATAGAAAATTCAAGTGATGGAATGCTTGATTCGTTTAATGATGAGGATATTTCTGTTAGCTATATTACTTTTACCGATAATGAGCATATTGCATTCAAAGGAGATCTCCTAGATAATGATACTGATACGGTTCTAGGCTTTGTAGATATGAATGATGAATGCAGATATCAGACTATCAGGAACTATCAGGGAGACGGCATTTATCATAAAGGAAACATGATCTGGATAACAGAGTGGGAGAAGCCTGGGACAAACAGTACAAATGGAAAAATGTATGCTATGAAGATTCCAGATGGAAAGCTGATCTGCTATGAACTCGATGGACTAGAGAGCACTCTTGCAGCGTTAGGAGAAGACGGCTTGCAAATGGCCGCGGTGAAATATATTGATGAAAATTCGTTTCGTATCCGCGTATATGATACCAGTAATATGAAGGTGCTGTATGAGAGAAAGCTCAAAAGTAGAGCAGGGGTCAAAGCTATCCGGATAGACCAGAAGGATGGGAAATTCATTATAGTCTATTGTGAAGGAAAGGATTTTAAAGCAGTTTATGCTTCTTGAAATTGATAATGTCTCAAAAAAATATAGGAATACAAAGGCACTTGATCAGGTGAGTTTTGGACTTGAAAAAGGTGTCTATGGAGTTCTTGGAGCAAATGGGGCAGGGAAGACCACGCTTGTAAATATCATTATAGGTGTAATTCCACAGACCAGCGGCGTGATAAGGTACAATGGGACGGACATCAGAAAACTTGGGAAGAGGTATCTGGCTGATATCGGGTATATGCCACAGAACTGTAGGTTTTATCAGAATTTTACAGTAAGCGAGTTCCTTGGATATATGTGCAGGGTAAAGGATATCCCGGTAACTGAAATTGGAACAAGGATTGAAAAGGCTCTTCATGCAGTCAATCTACAGGATGATGCAGGGAAAAAAATACAGGAACTGTCGGGTGGAATGAGGCAGAGAGTAGGAATAGCACAGGCGATACTTAATGATCCGATGGTTCTGATTCTTGATGAGCCAACGGCCGGACTTGATCCTGCGGAAAGGATAAGGTTTCGTAATATTATTTCTTCAATCGCAAAAGACAGGATTGTAATCATCACGACGCATATAGTATCAGATATTGAATTCATAGCCAATCAGGTGATGATATTTGACAGTGGACATCTCAAAGAAAAAGGTACGATAGCGGACCTTTGTGGTAGTATCTCAGATGAAGTGTGGGAAGCATCCATGCCTGAGAAAGAAGCGGTCAGTGCGTCTGGACATTATCTGGTGTCAGGGATGAGGCGCGAGAATGATAAAGTGACACTTCGTATTATCAGTAGCAAAAAGCCATCAGAGGAAGGCTTCAGTAGAGTTACGCCGCATCTGGAAGATGTTTTCTTAGAAGTCTACAGTAGGGAAAGAGGGCTATAATGGAACTGAAATACGAGCTCAGAAAAACATTTCTGCGAAGATATGTGATTGCATTAATCGTTACCCTTCTTTTGATAAATGCGGGCATCATCATTTATGGATATTATCATGGGTCTGGCTGGCTCTCGGACGGGATTACAAGACCATCGGTGAGCTCTGAGGAATGGAAATACTATTCTGCACTGATGGATAAAACAAAAGGAAGGATGACAGCGGGTAAAGCCTCATATATCATGCGTCTGTATTCAAATTCGGAGCATAGCGGATATAAATATGCAATCCTTAGCACATGTTTCTATAAACCGTATAAATATATGGCATCATATGCTGGAAAAAATCAGAAAATAGTAGATCGGGCATCAGAAGATAGATATATAAAAAGTCATTATGTAGGCAGGCAGCTTGATACGTTTTTTGATACGATAGGGTGGAAAAAGCTGTTCTCATATGACTACTCTGACATTTTTATCATTGCCATGCTTCTGCTTACAATAATTCCTTGCATTAAAATAGAAGAGAAGAGTGGGATGCGTGATATCCTACTCTCTTCATCAGGGCGGTTTAGAAGTTATTTCCTTGAGAAGAATCTGATGGCTGTTTGTGTCTCAGTGATACTTGTCGCCACCTTTTCAATAGAAAATTTTCTGGTATATTCACTAACGTATGGACTTAAGTATATGAGGTGCCCGGTGTATTCAATTGAGGATTATAAGTACTGTCCACTTGACGTTTCGTTGATAGGATTTTATCTGATAACAGTAGCTCTCAGAATCCTGGGATTTATTTCGTTTTCGCAGATCCTGGTTTTCTTATGCAGAAGGATAAAAAATGTTTATTCTCTGCTGATATCAGCACTTGCAATGGTTGTGATATTCATTTATATGCGAGGATTCTGGAACTGTATTGATCAGAGATATAATGCGTTTGTAGTGGCAAGTCCATTCAGCGGACTGGTGGCAGTGGATATATTTAAAGCTCTGAAGGGGATATATGTGGGAGAATATTATATTCCGTTGACAAGCATGTATCTCATAGTGCAGATCGTAATTATGGTGTCTATGGGGTTATGTGACAGCATACCTGGTCTATTAGCATATTTTGGAGAAAGAAAATGCTCTCAGAAGAATCGAAGAAGTTTTTTATAAAGCAGCATGGAATGGTTTGGTTAGTAGTGCTACTTATTGTACAGATTATCGTCACACTCTGTCATGGATATTACTCTCATTATATGATTGATGAGAATGAAGATGGGTATCAATCTTATATAGAAAAGTATGGAGGACCGTTGACCAGACAGAAGTCCGATGAGATTGAAGCTGAGTATAACAGGCTTTTGCATCAAGATAGTAAAAAGGTAAAAAACTCACGTGAGAGAAAAGCCTTTCAGGTGATTTACCATCAGTACACTTATGAGAAGGGCCTGGATGCAGGCTTTATCTATGACTACAGGGGATGGCAGACACTTCTTTACATAGATAACACTCCTTATTTGCTAGTTATATCTATCATATTGATTGTAACCATGATATATTCTGTGGAATACGATTCTGATATGTACACCATGCTTCTGACTGGAAAGAAGAGCAGGTACGGATGCGGGACATCAAAGATTCTGCTGTCAGTATCCATATCGATTTTTCTGGGAGCCACATTTCAATTTATAAAAGCAGAATATCTGGCTGTGACCGTCGGATTACCATATCCATTGGCGCCTCTTGATACACTCGAGGTATTCAACGGTACAATATGGAATATGTCGCTTGCAAGGACTGCAGTATCGGCTTTCTTTATACGGATACTGGGTTGTATGCTTATGGCTTCATGTACTGCTCTAGTGATAGTTCTTGTGAAAAACAGGATTCTTACGATTGTTCTGTGTACTCTGTCACGTCTTATCATTGATATAGTATGTGGCAGATCTGATATAGTATATTTCTTGCCACTTGGACTGATAAAGGGGTGTGGGTATTTCTACCCATCACGATATGAGTCAGTCATAGAAGAGGATGGATTGAAGACGAGATGTGTCTTTCATGCAATAGAAAGGAATCAGTTTATCACTTTGATCACTTCGTATATTATAGCTTTGGTGATAATATCGTTTGCCAGTTATTGCCTGTTCTCAAAAACCAGACGACTCAGAATGATTGCTTTTCTGGTAGTACCGTTTGTATTGTCAGGATGTGGAGCGATATCTGATACTTCTGTCAAGGGGAAAATAGTTATCCCATATGGTGAAGAAAACCATATGTCTACAGTAATAAATGGAAGTAAATGTGATATTTCGATAGACTTCGATAACAACACCTTGATAAAGACAGAAAATGATGGAAGCACTGAAAGAGTGCTGAACAACGCCTTTCCATATGAGAATAGCATAGATCTTGTATTTGTAAATGGTTCAAAGTGTTATTATCTGATGGAAAACGACGAGGACAGTGGAATCTATATCAGATGTATGGATCTTATGACGAATAAGGATTCGTATATTTATTCAGATATGAAAAATAACTCAGAGGATTTCTACAATTTCCTGACTTCATATAGGGATGAAGATTCAGTCGAGGACTCCTTTGCAACGGTGAGCAAAGTTGACTGGTTTTTCGTGGCAGATGGCAGGGTAATTTATATGAAAGACAACTGCATACGAGGAATAAATCTTAAAACTTCACGTCAACAGGTCGTTGCGGATGATGTGGAGGATGGAGATGTGACATACGAGAACGGAGTCCTTAAATGTGATGGTAGAAATTTTGCTCTTCATATATAGCAGAATTACAGTGATGATTGACAATAATATTTGCTTGACATAGACATAATTGTACCAAGCCGCGAGCGTTGTTTCATGGTATTTTCGGCCTATAAGTGTATGTTTCTATTTTGCTTCTGATATGATGGCTGCCTTGATAAAAATTATTGTATTGTTAGCAACCGCAATAATTCTTTTTATATGTACTCAGGAGAGATTTACAAAAATAATACTATAATAATTTGTGATAAATTACAGATAGAGAGAAGAACGATGGTTCGCACCTGCTTCTCTCTATTTCTATGCTTATGAAGTAAGACCAGCCATTCCGGTTTTCTGATTTTTTTTATTAAGCAATCTTCTCAGCAGAGATATTCTCATTAAGTTCATTCTCCATAGCAGATATATCATCTTTCCTATGGGTCATGCGGCGGATAAAAGCAAGGCAGGCCTGTAGGATGGTATCGCAGTAAATCTCGTCATATCTATTCCCTCTTTCACCATCAAATATCACCCAGTTACCATCCATGAACTGCATACAGGTAGAACATTCCTGATAGCCATTCAGCGAGAAAGTATTGGCAGGGAAACGGCTCTTTAACACATCATTCAGAGCATCTATATAAGAATTAGTCGATAGTTTTACCATTCAGTAATCTCCTTTAATTTTCCATCTTCACATTCCAGGTTGACCGTTTGGCGATGCATGTACTGTATCTCACGCACAGATCAACAGAGACTATGAGAACTCATCTATTCCTTCTTCAAGATCAGTAAATCACAAAAAGATCTCCAACAGCCGTGAAAAATCAGGCAG
>ONBW01000001.1 GCA_900316165.1 uncultured Lachnospiraceae bacterium
TCTCGGATATAATTTCGAACGGGCGAAAAACCTGTTGGGATTTGATAAAATGATGGAATTGATGGTGAAAGCATGAGTAAAAAACAGAAGGAACAGCGGTTGGAAAGGTTGCCAAAGATCAAAATGCGAATTGAAAAATCATTTATCTATTAGATGAAAGAAAAAGTTAGGTAAGATGAGAAAAAAACGAACTCAAAATCGTCCGGAAACGCCGTAAAATCAACGTTTTCGGACGGCCTGGGGGGGGAAAATAAGAGTATATTTTTTAACGTAAGAAACAACCGATTGCGCGCAGAGCATTTATGAGATGATACCGGTTACATCTATAAAAAATGGATCACTATATAAAAGTGTGTGAATCATATGATGTCAGGCAAATCGGCTTATGGTTATCGGGCTGGGAGAAAGAACCAGCGAGAAGGAGGAAACAACAAATGAAGAAGAAACTTGCAGCAATGACGCTTGTAGCAGCAATGGCTGTATCGATGTTCGCAGGGTGCGGTTCATCAACGGGAAACAGTTCATCGGCAAAGAAGAGTGGATCAGGAGACAGCGGTTCAGGAGAAATAGTTGACCTGACACTCTGGGCTTCTGAGAATGATCAGGATCTGATGAAGACGTTGACTGACAAATTCGCAGCAGAAAATTCTGGAACGAAGTTTAATATCACAATTGGAAAACTCTCAGAGGCAGATGCAAAGGATACTGTTCTTAAGGATCCAACAGCAGCTGCAGACGTATTTTCATTTGCATCAGACCAGATTTATGACCTTGTAGATGCAGGCGTCCTTCAGCCTGTACAGGACGAAGATAAAAAGACCATTGAGTCAGAGGAAATTGAGAGTTCGGTTACTGCTGCTACTGTTGATGACACACTTTATGCATATCCTGCAACAGCTGACAATGGATTCTTCTTATACTACGATAAGAATGTAATTCCTGATGCAGACGCAGCACAGTGGGATACCATCCTTGCAGACTGTGAAAAAGCTGGAAAGCAGATCGGTATGGTATTTGAATCTGGATACTACAATGCCAGCTTCTTCTATGGAGCAGGATTTACAACAGCAAGAAACGATGACGGTTCTACAACTCTTGACTGGAACGGAACCTCTTCATCAGGAATCAAGGGCGTAGATGTGGCTCAGTCTATGGTTGATATAGCAAAGAACAAGTCATTCATGGCTATTAAGGATGGAGACTCTGCTAACCAGATCGCCAGTGGAAAGCTCGCAGCTATAGTTTCAGGAACCTGGGACGCAAATGCAGTACAGGAGCAGTTTGGTGATGGATATGCAGCAACTTCTATTCCTACATACACCTGCAATGGTCAGCAGGTAGATATGGCTTCATCTTCAGGATATAAGTTCTGGGGTGTAAACAAGAACTCTAAGAATGTAGGCTGGGCTATGAAGCTTGCTATGTTCCTTATCAACAAGGACAGCCAGATGGAGCGTTTCAAGGCTGGTGCGGCAGGACCTGCCAACAAAGAGGATATGGCCTCTTCAGATGTCCAGAATAATATAGCTGTTTCGGCTATACTTCAGCAGAATGCCAAGAAAGGCGTAGTTCAGATGGTTACTCAGACCTACTGGGATAATACAGCAACCTTTGGAGCAAAGATCGTAAAGGGAAATCCAGACAATGAGGATCTTCAGAAGCTCCTGGATGATCTTGTAACTGCCTGTGCACAGAAGTCAGAATAAAGAAAAATAACATCCGCCATATGGTGTGAAAGGGCCCACGCCCCTCATTTGGGCGTGGGTTTTCTCTAATAATGAAAGGCAAAAAATGGCAGATATGACACAGATAGCTGAGAAAAAGGCAAATCCGGTCGGGTTATTTTTCAAAGCTATAGGAAATTACTTTAAAAAATTTGGTACAGCTGTGGCGAATGGTGATGCCTCCGTAAAGCTTTCTCTTATCGTCTGTGGAGCCGGATACTGGCGTAGAAAACAGATAATAAGAGGAATCCTGGTGACATTTTTAGAGATAGGAGTTATCGCTTACACAGCATTGATAGGGGTCGGATATATATCAAAACTTCCATCACTTGGAACAGTTCAGCAGGAAGTGGTCTATAATCCGGATACTATGAAAAATGAATTGAACGACTATGACAATTCTCTTTTGATTCTTCTGTTCGGTTCTATTTCACTGGTTATGATAATTGTTGCGCTTATAGCGTGGATGTCGAATGAAATAACAGTATATAATCTTCAGAAAGATGCAGAAGCTGGGAAACATATAAATACGTTCAGGGATGATCTTCATGACCTGCTCAATAAAAAATTCCACATCACGCTTCTGTTTTTCCCGATACTTGGAATCATAGTTTTTAATATATTCCCTCTTATCGTTATGATAGCGGTGGCTTTTACAAACTATGACAGGAAACACATGCCGCCTGCTTTCCTGTTTCACTGGGTTGGCTTAAAGAATTTTAAGTCACTTTTTTCCAATTCGCTGACTATGACCTTTGGCTACAGCTTTGGAAAAATCCTGGCCTGGACCCTCCTTTGGGCAGTTCTTGCAACAGCAACTACCTATATAGGCGGCATTATCCTGTCTCTTCTTATTAATTTTAAATATACCCGTTTCAAGAAGATGTGGCGTACTCTTTTCGTAATTACGATTGCTATACCACAGTTCGTAACTCTTCTTATGATGAGAAACTTCTATGCTGATACGGGAATCGTTAATACTTTTCTTCAGAAGATTGGCTTTGTCGGATTTTTGAAGAATATTGGGCTTATCAGTACGAACTATATACCATTCCTGACATCACCAGGATGGGCGAAATTCTCTATAGTTATGATAAATATCTGGGTTGGTGTTCCATACCTGATGCTTATTACGACCGGAGTGCTTCTGAATATTCCGGCAGATCTGAAGGAATCAGCTATGATTGACGGCGCTAATAAATTTCAGATCTTCCAGCATATCACGATGCCTTATATGCTGTTTATTACAGGACCTTATCTGGTAACCCAGTTTACAGGCAATATCAATAACTTTAACGTTATCTACCTGTTAACGAATAATTTTTACACGACTACAGACCAGAAGCTTGCGGCTTCAAGCGGTCAGGAGGTTGATCTTCTTGTAACCTGGCTTTTCAGACTGACATCAGATAAATACAATTACAAGATGGCATCTGTAATCGGTATCTGTGTATTTGTAATCTGTACTGTGTTCACACTTCTGGCATTTAATTTCCTGATAAAGGGTGACAGAGAGGAGACGTTCAGATGACAAAGACAAAATCAACTAACAGACATATAAAAGAAACAGTAGCTGTTCATACAATCCTGACTATTCTGGCAGTCATCTGGCTTATCCCTATCGCATGGCTTGTAGTTACAGCATTCTCGGCTTACGATGGAATGGATACCAGCAGATTCTTCCCGAAGGTCTGGAGCTTAAAGCAGTTTGGCAGAGTACTTTTTCGTTCTGACAATGTGGTACAGTTTCCGAGATGGTTTTTAAATACGCTGATTATAGCGATTTTTACAATGCTTATCTCTACGATGTTCGTACTTATGACAGCATATGCAATGAGCTGCATGAGATTTAAGGGCCGTAAGGTGTTGATGAACATCGGTGTAATGCTTCAGCTTTTCCCGGGCTTTCTTTCTATGATTGCTATTTACTTTATTCTTAAGAGTGTAAATCTGACTAACAGTCATTTGGGAATGATTCTGGTTTACTCGGGTTCTTCTGCTCTCGGGTATCTGATAGCTAAAGGTTTCTTTGATACGATTCCGGATTCTCTGCGCGAAGCAGCTTACCTGGAAGGTGCTTCGGAGGCAAGGGTATTTTTCCAGATTGTCCTTCCTCTGTCAAAGCCGATAATCGTATATACAGTTATCAGCTCATTCCTTGCACCGTGGACAGATTTTATTTTTGCAAAAATAATCTTAAACTCTGGTCTCTCAAAGGACTGGACAGTTGCAATCGGTCTTTACAATATGCTTGAGAGAAGCCTTCTCCCTGAGTACTTCACAAGATTCTGTGCTGGAGGAATTCTGGTAGGTATTCCTATTGGTATTCTATTTATCATAATGCAGAAGTTCTATGTCGAAGGTATTACTGGTGGAGCTGTAAAGGGCTGACAATAGAAAACTGATACGAGAATTAAAAAACGGCATCCGGATCTTTTTCCGGATGCCGTTTCGCTCGTTAATTACATGTTCGTGCTTCCTCTCTTGCAGGACTTGATTGAATTCGACTTAAGCTTTGTCTTAGAGCTGTTGGAATAGATGGCAATACCGTATCCCTTACCTGAAGAGATCTTGTTTGAAACGATCTTCTTCGCGGTGGATTTGTTGTAGACATTTATTCCGTTGTTAGCTGGCTTTGTGATCTTATTTGATTGAATCAGGTCTACTACAGTTCTGTCGTCGAGGCCGATGCCGTATTTCCTGGCAGAGGTTATTGTATTTGATTTAATGGTCTTTACCTTTGAGCCACTGAATATATAGATACCATTAACAGCAGGACTGGAGATTTTATTGCTGCTTATCGTTGTGGCTGAAGCCTGCTCTATATCGATTCCGTATTTGCCGGCAGACTTTATTGTATTTCCGCTGATTGATGAAGCTGATGACTTGGTATTTAAGTAGATTCCGTTAGTAGAGGCATTTGTGATAGTGTTCTTTGTTATAGAGTTGGAGGTGCTTCCTTCCCTCAGCTGAATTCCGTAAAATGAAGAACCCTTTTTTCCAGTGCAGGTGATTTTATTTGAAGCGATTGAAGAATTCTTTGTATCTACAAATCTTATGCCATGACCATGAGTAGTAATGGTGTTATCAGTGACTTTTGCGCCGCTGATGAAATAATCACCGGCAGGTACAGAATCGCTCTGGCTTGTTTTCTTTGAAGCAGAGGTCAGATTCATTCCCTCAAGAAGAATTGCAAGAGGCTCATATGATGCGTATGGATCGGTTCCAGAGCAGGAGATGGTATTTTTTGAGATATTGATATTCTGATTTTTAGCAGGAGCCACATAGGTATCTGGTGCAGAGGAAGTAACTCCGCCCTCAGCAGTAGCTGTAGAAGGCAGGAATGTGCCAAAATCACGAACAGAATAGATGGCTATTCCTCGTGGTGAATTGGTGATAGTGTTACCTGAGATGGTGCAGTTAATCCAGTTCATACCCTGGATAGCGCAGCTCTTCATATTTGAGAATTTACAGTTGGTTATCTGGATATTATCAAATGGCACGTTTAAGAAAGTAGTGTGGCTTCCAACTCCACGAGGAGCATTGTCGAAGGTGCAGTTATTTATTTTTACATTTTTGCTCTGAAGTGCTTCTGAAAGGTATCCTTCAATGTGCTTGGAAACAGGTATATCCAGCTGGATGCATTCATAGGCGTATGTGACGTCCTTTGTATCGAGAAGCTGATTCTTAAAAGTACAGTTCTCGATGGTAAGTCCATCAACACCGGCAGTCTCCATCAGATGGGCATTATGGGTGTTCTGTACGGTCACATTCTTCATTGAAAAATTCTGTGTGTGCACAGCCTTTATCGCAGTGGCGCTGTTACCCTGTTCGTCAAGAGTGCCACCTTCGATAGAGATATTCTTGTAGTAGTATCCGGAGTGTGTATCGTTCTGGTCACCGACCTTCAGGATATTTCTGGTATAAGTGGAGCCAGCGTCCTGAGTAAGGGTTACGCCATCAAGTACGAGATCAGTGTTGCTGTAGATTCGAAGTGCTGAAGTAAGTTTATAAGTTCCTGGGGCTACAACGACGCGGTAAGGATTTGAGTCAGTTGCCTTTTCCTCAGCCTGATTCAGGGCGTCTTGAATCGCATAGGATGCTTCTGTGTTCGCAATCTTGTCAGACGAGACATTTATGGTCTCTGCCTTTGCGTCTGTAGTATTCAGTAAAAAAACAGCAGCTGCACTGAAAATAGTAACAGCGGTTATTTTTCCAAGGACGTTAAGTTTCGTTTTCTGTAACATTTGTGGTACTCCTTTTATAACTATTGTGTCTGTGAGACCGTATTAGTAACACAGCCCTGATGAAATTGTAATGCAAATGTAAATTTACTTCAATACCAAAAATTTCTATGGAAAAGGCGCTGGCTTGACATGGATATCTATGTGATATAGAATGTAGCTGGTTAGAAAAAACTAACATGCATAGAAAAGAAAAGAGGATGTTTTATGCTAAAAAGCATGAGCAGTATGTTACATCTCTTATCAACAACATCTATGCTGCCGCTGATGCAGCAAAGGATTACCGCACCATGCAGTTCCTTGACTGGTTTGTAAAGGAGCAGGGTGAGGAAGAGAAGAATGCTGACGACATGATCAAGAAGTATGAGCTCTACGGTTCCGATGCTAAGGGACTTTATGCTTTAAATCAGGAGCTTTTAGGCAGAGTATATGCTGCTCCTTCACTTGTTCTTTAATGATTGTCTCCTAAGAAAATTTATTTAAAATAAAAACAGGCATCACCCGTCGGCCACGGATTTGTGGCTTGTGGGTGGCGCCTGTTTTATTGATGTTTTTGAATGGTTAGAGCAATCAGTGATTGATTGTTTTGTGCTTTCAAAAACTGCTGGTGTTTAGAGTTATCCATGGTTGGAATCTATTTGTAGGAGTCGAGAATTTCGATTGCGTTTCGGATGCAGTCATCGCATTCGCAGACAACCTTGCCTGTCGTGATTCCTTTCAAGTCACCGCAGATAGAGGCACCTGATTTTCTTGTAAAATCTGTAAGCAGGCTTCTGGCAGTCATAACTGTTCCATTTCCCTTGGACATGATTCCTGCGGAGATCGCAGCTCCAATAACTGCGCCGCAGGTTGACTGCATGCAGCCCATACCACCGGCAAATCCGGCACCAATCTCCTTGACCTGCTCGTCTGAAAGCCCTGTCTCTTCCTGATAGGCTTTTAAAACCGCCTGCGCACAATTAAATCCAGAGTGCTTGCACTTAACGGCGTATTCCATTTTTTCCTTAGTATCCATATGAAGTAAGCTCCTTAATGATTTTCCCTCGATTTTAGCATTAATCGAGGCTGCATACAAGACTGAAAAATGGATAGATGTCAGCTTTGTTTTGTGTATTAGACAGAAATGCCGTGATATTGTCTTGCGCATTAGACAGAAATACGGTGATGTTGTCTTTTGTATTAGACTGAAATACCACGATATTGTCTTGCAGAATAGACAAAAACGTGTGAATTTTGTCAGATGCACATAATTTTTAATTATGCGGAGCCAGAAATCTCTCTGCACTCGTCGCTGGTTTCAACATAGTGTGAGTTCTGCAAGAAAAAATACAAGTGCGCTCCACTGTTTTCAACATAGAGGACTTTCTCACAGAAAAAATACAGTTAATGATTTATTGTTGCACTATAGCCGGTTTTTTAAATGAGAAAATACAAATGTGCGCACATCTGTTGAAATATAGCGCGATTTCTCCGTCAGAAAATACAAGTCTTTGTATTTTTTTAATTTCGCCCCGCTGTATGTTGAAACTCGAAGAAAGCATTGATATCTTTTTTAAAATTTTCCGTCGTATGTTGCAACTGGCAAGAACCATTTGTATTTTTTTAACTTCGCCCCGTCACCTGTTGAAAATCCGCAGAGAACTAGAGTATATTCTCACAAATATTCGTCTGATGAGCTAAAATGCCATGGGTTTTAAAAGCGTCAGGATTTCCATACGATAAATCTTTTTATGATTTCTTCACATCCATATATGAAATCACCGGCTCCGGATTATCCGGGTAGTCTGCGATTATTTTTTCCATCCAAACCATATCGAGCCAGGTGTGAAATTTATATCCGCAGCGGTGGAAGCGCCCGACAAGGCGGTACCCCATATGCGCATGAAAGTCCATGCTATTGTTGTCCAGAAATTCGAGGGATGTGCCTTCTTCCGGAACACCGATACAGGCGTAAACATTATAGACATTCATTTTCCTCAGTACATCTTTGAGCGCACCATAAAGCCTCTTTCCAATTCCCTGATGGCGGCTCTCCGGGGCCAGATAAATGGATGTCTCAACGGAATGCTCATATGCTACCCGCCCAACGAATGGCGATACATATACATATCCTACAATCTTTCCATCGGATTCTGCCACGAGATACGGATATTTTTCCAGTGTCCTTTTCATCCTCTCCCGGAATTCCTCAACTGAAGGGGTTGTATATTCAAATGAGATAGCAGTTTTCTCCACATATGGTCTGTAAATCTCTACCAGTGCAGCCGCATCATTATCCGGATCAGCCGTCCGAATTGTAATCATAGTTTCTACCTCCGTGATTTTTCTCATCACATCTTACCACAATAACACGGAAATTCGCATTCAGTTGAGATTTTCCCAGTCTATTTTTTCATCCTTGTAAAAATAAACGTTATTTCTTTCGCCTACTTCACGGATTTCCGAAGTAAAATACAACATCAGAGATGTGATTTGTGATATCATAGAGCTGTAAAAAAGCAGCCTGAAGGCTGGGGAGGAATGCATATGATTCTTGAAAAAGCAGTCTGTCTCGCTATAGGTTATGTGTGTGGGATGTTTCTTACAGCGAATCTGGCGGCAAAGATTAAAACAGGAAAATCAGCTTATGAGATAGGTTCAGGAAATCCTGGCATGGCAAATGTCATGAGCAATGTCAGTTTCTCAGCCGGAGTATTTACACTTGCCGGCGACATCCTGAAGGTTGTTCTGGCAGCTGTCATCTGCTATTTTCTTTTCCCTGATCTGACACCAGCGCGGCTCAATTTTCTCTACAGTGGAGTCGGGACCTGCCTTGGCCACAATTTTCCCATATACCATCCGACGAAAGGCGGCAAGGGAGTTACGACCACCTGCAGTACAATAGTGCTTTATCAGCCAATCCCAGGACTTATCGCAGATGTAGTTGGAATGCTCGTGGTCTTTAAGACTGGCCTGCTGCCGGTCGGAGCAGTAATCATTCCTCTCGTTTTTACACCTTATGCCTTCTACAAAGGTGGTGTAGAAGCCGGGATAATCAGCCTCTTACTTACTGTAATGATGTTCTTCAGACACAGGAATGGGCTCAAACGTACAAAAGAGGGTACGGAGCAGAGGCATGCAAAGCTGTTTGGGAAGTAAAAGAAACTGTAACTACCTGGGAAAATCCCTACAGATTCAAAAAAAATGCCGGGAGATGTCTCTCCCGGCACGCGTGTTTATCAGAGCTTCTCAAGCGCCTGCTTAAGGTCGGCAATAATGTCCTCCTTGTCCTCGAGACCGCAGGAGATGCGGATCAGGCCGGCTGGGATTCCAGCTTCGGCAAGCTGCTCATCGCTCATCTGGCGGTGAGTTGAGGTAGCAGGATTTAAGCAGCAGGTGCGGGCATCAGCTACGTGAGTTTCGATAGCAGCGAGCTTTAAGTTCTTCATGAATTTTTCAGCGGCAGCTCTGCCACCCTTGAGCTCGAATGAAACAACACCGCAGCCGCCGTTAGGCATGTACTTTTTAGCCAGCTCATGGTACTTGTACGAAGGAAGGCCAGGGTAGCTTACAGAAACGACCTGCGGGCATTTTTCAAGGAACTCGGCGACAGCCTGACCGTTCTCGACGTGGCGAGGCATGCGGACATGAAGAGACTCAAGACCGAGATTCAGGATGAAGGCGTGCTGCGGCGACTGAATGCAGCCAAAGTCACGCATCAGCTGAGAGGTGCACTTGGTGATGAAAGCGCCCTCCTTGCCGAATTTCTCAGCGTAGGTGATTCCATGGTAGGACTCGTCAGGAGTGCAGAGACCAGGGAACTTGTCGGCATGAGCCATCCAGTCGAAGCGGCCGGCGTCAACGATAGCGCCGCCAACACAGGCACCATGGCCATCCATGTATTTTGTCGTGGAGTGAGTTACGATGTCAGCGCCCCACTTGATAGGCTGACAGTTGATTGGTGTCGGGAAAGTATTATCAACGATAAGAGGAACGCCATGAGCGTGAGCAGCCTTCGCGAATTTCTCGATGTCGAGGACAGTCAGGGCAGGGTTTGCGATGCTTTCGCCGAATAAGAGCTTGGTGTTGTCCTTAAAAGCGGCATTGAGCTCTTCCTCAGTACAGTCAGGAGAGACAAAGGTCGACTCGATACCCATCTTCTTAAGAGTTACAGCGATAAGGTTAAAGGTGCCGCCGTAAATCGAAGACGAAGCAACGATGTGGTCACCGCACTCGCAGATGTTGAACATCGCCATGAAGTTCGCGGCCTGACCAGAGGAAGTAAGCATAGCGGCAGTACCGCCCTCGAGGTCAGCAATCTTTGCGGCGACATAGTCATTCGTCGGGTTTTGAAGTCTCGTGTAAAAATAACCGGAAGCCTCAAGATCGAAGAGCTTTCCCATATCCTCACTCGTATCATACTTAAAAGTCGTCGACTGTATGATAGGTACCTGTCTCGGCTCGCCATTTCCCGGTCTGTAGCCACTCTGAACAGCCTTGGTTCCAATTCCAAATTCACTCATTTTATTTCCTCCTACTTCTATCGAAAAGATATGTAAATCATAGCGAATGTGAGAAGTAAATGCAATATTTTTTAGGCATATTCTGTGTCAGTTATACGGGTATGCACTTTAGCACAATAACATAGTAGTATATTATTGACATCAAGAGGCGCATTTGCTACGATTACATGTATATTTCTAATAAGAAAAGTTTTCAGTGAAAAGGAGTACAAACGATGAAAACCAGATGTAGAAAAATCGTATCATTAATACTTGCAGGCCTTATGACATTATCACTCGCGGGCTGTGGAAAGCAGTCAGCAGCGAAGGATGTGGACTACATAAAGAACAAGGGGACATTGGTCGTCGGAATCACAGATTTCGCGCCGATGGATTACAAGGATGACGATGGAAACTGGATCGGATTTGACGCAGACCTCGCTAAAAAGGTCGGCGAAGATTTAGGTGTAAAGGTAAAGTTCGAGGAGATCGACTGGGACAATAAGATCTTAGAGCTTAACAATAAGACCATAGATGTCGTATGGAACGGAATGACACTTACAGACGAGGTTAAGAACTCAATGTCCTGCACCGATGCTTACTGCACTAACGCTCAGGTAGTCGTACTGCCGCAAGACAAGGCAGACCAGTATAAGGACGAGGACAGCCTTAAGAATCTCTCATTTGCAGTAGAGGCGGGATCAGCAGGAGAGGAAGCCGCAAAGGACAAGGGCTTAGGATATACTTCAGTTGATTCACAGTCAAAGGCACTTATGGAAGTCGCAGCAGGCACCTCTGATGCAGCAATCATCGACCTTATCATGGCAGGCGCAATGATTGGAGAGGGCACCAGCTATCCGAAGCTTACACACACAGTAGAGCTCACAAGCGAAAAATACGGAATCGGCTGCCGCAAGGGCTCAGACCTTACAGAATACATCAATAAGGAGATCTCAAAGTTCTACAGCGACGGAACTATGGAAGAGATAGGAAAGAAATACGGAGTGCAGGAAGCACTTATAAAGAAATAATTGGAGCAGAATTATGTTTGTGGAAGTCACACTTTCGTTACTGAAAGGATTTTTGTCAACGGTAGAATTGTTTGCGCTGACCCTGCTTTTTGCACTGCCGTTAGGACTTTTGATAGGACTTGGAGAAAAAAGTAAAATCAAGGTCATCAGCCTGCCGCTGAAGTTCATCATCTGGGTAATCAGAGGAACGCCGCTGATGCTTCAGCTGCTGCTTATTTTTTACGGACCGGGAATCCTTTTCGGATACAATGTCTGGGGAGGAAACTCCTTAGGCAGATTCGTGGCAGCACTTGTCGCATTCGTGATAAACTACTCGTGCTATTTCGCAGAGATATACAGAGGCGGAATCCAGTCGATACCTGTAGGACAGTATGAGGCCGGAGAGGTCCTTGGAATGACGCATTCCCAGATCTTCAGGAAGGTGGTTCTCCTGCAGGTCATCAAGAAAATCGTGCCTCCTATGTCAAACGAGATCATCACTCTCGTAAAGGATACCTCACTTGCGAGAGTCATCTCATCATACGAGATCATCTGGGCAGGCGAATCGTTCATCAAGAGCGCGGGAATCATCTGGCCGCTGTTTTATACAGGAGTTTTCTACCTCGTATTTTCAGGACTGCTTACACTGCTCTTTAACTATATCGAAAAACGGCTGAGCTATTTCAGATAAGGAACAAACATGGCTCTATTAGAAGTAAAAAATATCAAAAAAAGTTTTGGCAGCACACAGGTGCTCCATGACATCAGTTTCGACTTAAATAAAGGCGAGGCTATTTCAATCATTGGTTCATCAGGAAGCGGAAAGACTACACTTCTTCGTTGTCTTAATTTCCTGGAGAGACCTGATGCCGGCACGATCACAGTAGATGGAAAGCTGCTCTTCGATGCCTCAGATAAAAATAAATTTTCCGAGGAAGAAATCAGAAAGAGACGTCTTCACTTCGGTCTTGTCTTTCAGAACTTCAACCTGTTCCCACAGTACACAGCCTTAGAGAACGTAATGCTTGCTCCTAAGCTTTTAAACGAGGGAGATGACGCGGAGCTCAAGGCCAATGCCGAGAAGCTGTTAGATCAGATGGGACTTTCTGATCGTATGGGCAATTATCCGCACCAGCTCTCAGGAGGACAGCAGCAGCGAGTTGCTATAGCCCGTGCTTTGGCACTTCATCCGGATGTGCTCTGCTTTGATGAGCCGACATCTGCGCTCGATCCGGAGCTTACAGGAGAAGTGCTTAAGGTTATAAGGGAGCTTGCAGAAAATAAAACGACTATGATCATAGTTACCCATGAGATGGCGTTCGCGAGAGATGTCGCAGACCGTGTAATTTTCATGGATGGTGGGGTTATAGTCGAGCAGGGCGACGCAAGAGAGGTTATAAATAATCCAAAGGAAGAGCGCACAAGGCAGTTCCTTTCCAGTTATTCGAAAAAATAAGACCGTTGCAATCTCCTACTGCCTCACATATAATAATAGAAAAACATTGGATGGTAGGAAAAGTGAAAAAGTTTTTAATGGGAAATGAGGCAGCGGCATTTGGGGCAATCCATGCCGGTGTCAATGTAGTGGCAGGCTACCCGGGAACTCCTTCTACAGAGATTCTCGAAACAGTAGCCAAAAATAACGACGGCTCCATTCATGTGGAGTGGTCAGTTAACGAGAAGGCAGCGATGGAGGTCGCAGCCGGAGCGGCATATTCAGGAGCGAGAGCACTTGTTACTATGAAGCAGGTCGGTCTGAATGTCGCAGCAGACCCGCTTATGAGCCTTTCATATGTGGGAGTAAAGGGCGGAATGGTCGTAGTTTCAGCTGATGACCCGGGCCCTATTTCATCACAGACAGAGCAGGATACGAGAACCTTCGCGATGTTCTCAAAGCTTCCGGTATTCGATCCATCGAGTCCTGAGGAAGCGTACCAGATGATGAAGGACGCCTTTGAGCTTTCTGAAAAAATCGGAAGTCCGGTACTCTTCCGTCCGACGACAAGAGTCTGTCATGGCTGTGCCTCAGTAGAGATTTCAGATTCATATGACAAAAATATCCCGGATGGCTTTGTAAAGGATACGCAGCGCTGGGTTATTTTTCCACGCACATCTTTCTTAAATCATCAGAAAATAGAAAAGAGAAATCCAGAGCTCGGCAAAGAGCTTTCTTCATACCGCTTCAATACCGTAACTAAGAGGAGCGGCAGAAAAGGAATCGCAGCAGGCGGAATTTCCTGGGCATACTTAAACGAAGTATTGACCAGAATTCCGGAAGCGAAGGACGTTTCACTTTTCAGAGTAGGAACACCGTTCCCGTTCCCTGAGAAGGCAGCGCTCGAATTCTTAGACGGACTCGATGAGGTGCTCTGTTTGGAGGAGCTTGATCCGGTAATCGAGAGAGCACTTATCTACACCGCCGGCAAATATCATTTAGGTGTAACTATTCACGGAAAGCATGACGGCTGCGTAAGGACTGCTGGGGAGAATTCTCCAGAATCAGTTCTTTCGGATGTCGGTTCATTTTTAGCAGTAAAAATTCCAGAGAGCAGAAAGCTTCCTGAGAAGCCGGAGACACCGGTTCGTCCGCCAGTGCTCTGCGCAGGCTGTCCACACCGCGCCTCATTCTACGCTGTAAAGCAGGCGATGAAGGGCAAAAAGGCAGTATTCTGCGGAGATATCGGCTGCTATACCTTAGGAAACGCAGCACCGCTTGATATGGTAGATACCTGCCTCTGCATGGGAGCAGATGTCACGATCGCCCAGGGAATCAAGGCAGTCGATAAGGATACGACAGCCTTCTCATTCATCGGCGATTCGACATTTTTCGCATCGGGTATCACAGGCGTAGTTAACGCAGTCTATAATAAAAACGATATCATCCTTATCGTACTCGATAACTCGACGACAGCTATGACTGGCCATCAGCCTCATCCGGGAACCGGAATTACGATGATGGATTTCTTCGAGAAGAAGAAAGAGGGCATCAGAGAGGATATCGCGAATAAGGTCTCTATCGAGCAGATTTTAAAGGGAATCGGAGTAGAGTTCGTAGAGACAGTTGATCCGTTTGATCAGAAGAAGGCAGTTGAGACTGTTAAAAAAGCGGCCGACCTCAGTGGTGTGAGAGCGATAATTTTTAAAGCGCCATGCATCGCGTTAGAGAAGCCAAAGGCACTCTACGAGGTAGACGCTGACAGGTGTAAGAGCTGCCACAAGTGCATAAATGAGATAGGCTGCCCGGCTATCTCGATGAAGGACGGCAAGGCATTTATCGAGAGAACGCTTTGCTACGGCTGCAGCCTCTGCGAGCAGGTCTGCCCGTTTGATGCTATATCTCAGAAAGGAGGAGCATTATGACGAAAAGTATTCTCCTCTGCGGAGTCGGTGGACAGGGAACCGTCAAGGCCTCAAGAATAATCGCGCTTTCAGGAATGGAGGCAGGACTTAACGCGAGAACTGCCGAGACCATTGGAATGGCGCAGAGAGGCGGCTCGGTAGTAAGCCACGTAAGGATTTCGGATCAGCCTATTTTTTCACCACTGATACCAAAGCATACGGCCGATGTTCTTATCGCATTTGAGCCGGCCGAGGCAGTCAGATGCATAGACTATGTGAAGGACGACGGAGTCATCATCGTAAATAAAAAGGCGGTTACACCTGTCACAGCAAGCCTTTCCGGCTCCTCATACGATGGGACAGAAGCCATTAAGTATCTGCAGGATAATTTTTCACATGTAAAAGTAATCGACGGTGACGCTATCTGTGAGAAGTGCGGCTCGGACAAGGTCTTAAATATCGCACTCTTAGCTGGTGCAGCTGCCTCAGGTGAGCTCGGCATCACAGTCGACGGACTTAAGGACGCAATCAGAAAACAGCTGCCGCAGAAGACTCATGAGATGAACCTTAAGGCAGTGGATATAGTAACGGAGGGATAAGATGGAGATCAGTGCAGAACAGTTAGAGCTTGTAAACGAGAGAATCAAAGCCCTTGAAAAGGCAGAAAGCTTTTATGGCAAAAAGCTTGAGGAGGCCGGTATTCACGAGGTACATTCCCCGGGGGATTTCAAGAAGCTTCCTTTTTCTGAAAAGAAGGATTTGCGAGACGCATATCCGCTCGGACTTATGACGGCACCTGAGGAGGAGATAGTAAGAATCCATTCTTCATCAGGAACAACTGGAAAGCCGGTCATCATCCCTTATACCAAAAAGGATGTGGACGACTGGGCCACGATGTTTGCCAGATGCTATGAGATGGCAGGAATCACGAAAAAGGACAGGCTTCAGATAACTCCTGGCTACGGACTCTGGACAGCTGGAATCGGATTTCAGGCAGGCTGCGAAAAGCTCGGAGCCATGGCTATCCCGATGGGACCTGGAAACACAGATAAGCAGATCGAGATGATGATCGCGATGGAGTCCACAGTTCTCTGCGCCACCTCCAGTTATGCGCTTCTTCTCGCAGAGGAGATCGAGAAGCGTGGACTTGTAGATCAGATAAAGCTTAAGAAGGGCGTTATCGGTTCTGAGAGATGGAGCGATAAAATGCGCAATAAGATCTCAGGGATCCTTGGTATCGAGCTCTACGATATCTACGGACTTACAGAGATCTATGGTCCGGGAATTGGTATCAACTGCAAGGGCCAGAAGCACATGCACTATTGGGATGATTTCATCTATATCGAGATTATCGACCCGAAGACAGGTAAGAATCTGCCGGATGGTGAGTGGGGCGAAATCGTAATCACGACTCTTAAGAAAGAGGGTGCACCGCTGATCCGATACAGGACACACGACCTCTCTAGGATTATCCCTGGAAAGTGCAGCTGCGGAAGCCCTTACCCGAGAATCGATATCATTCAGGGAAGAACTGATGATATGATGAAGATCCACGGAGTTAATGTCTTCCCGTCACAGATCGAGGAGATAATCGCTGAGTTTGACGAGGCTACAAGTGAGTACCAGATCAGAATCTCACACCTCGATGGCAAGGATACGATGAGACTTTATATCGAGGCCACCTCAGGACGTACAGATTTTAACGACTTGAGTCAGAGAGTTGCCGAGAGGGTAAAGAGCAAGATCGGCTTTACCCCGATTGTAAAAGTAGTGGAGGAAGGCCTTCTTCCGAGAAGCGAGAAGAAAGCAAAACGAGTAATAGACGAGAGATTCGAGTAAATATTTAAGGAGAAAAGTATTATGAAGGAACTGATGCTTGGTAACAAGGCAGTAGCCCGCGGCTTGTATGAAGCCGGCTGCTGTTATGTGTCATCTTACCCGGGAACTCCGAGTACAGAGATCACAGAGGAAGCAGTAAAGTACGACGACATCTACTGTGAATGGGCACCTAATGAGAAGGTTGCTATGGAGAGCGTCTTTGGTGCATCACTTGCAGGCAGAAGAGCATTCTGCGGAATGAAGCACGTAGGATTAAACGTTGCAGCTGATCCACTCTTTACGATGTCATACACCGGTGTAAACGGCGGAGTCGTAATCGGAGTAGCAGATGACGCCGGAATGCATTCATCACAGAACGAGCAGGATTCAAGACATCACGCTATCGCAAGTAAAATCCCTATGCTTGAGCCATCTGATTCAGAGGAGGCTCTTGAGTTTACGAAGCTCGCATATGAGATTTCTGAGAAGTACGATACACCTGTACTTCTTAAGATGTGCACGAGAGTATCACACTCTCAGTCTATTGTAGAGACCTCAGACCGTGTTGAGCCGGCTCCAAAGCCTTATGAGAAAAATATCGCTAAGAACGTCATGACTCCGGCAAATGCCATCAGACGTCACCCAATCGTTGAGGAGCGTACAAAAAAGCTTATCGAGTATGCAGAGACAGCTCCGATAAACAGAGTCGAGATGGGTGGAACTGATTTAGGAATCATCACATCATCTACCTCATATCAGTATGTGAAGGAGGTCTTTGGAGATTCAGTTTCAATCCTCAAGCTTGGAATGGCAAATCCTCTTCCAAACAAGCTTATCCTTGATTTTGCCTCAAAGGTAAAGAAGCTCGCTGTAGTTGAGGAGCTCGATCCTATCATCGAGAATCACTGCAAGGCACTCGGACTTGAGGTTTCGGGAAAGGACATCCTTCCGATTTGCGGTGAATTTTCACAGAATATCATAAGAAAAGCCTTCGGCGTAAAGGTGCCGGAGGGACCATCGATAGATGATGAGATTCCGGTAAGACCTCCAGCTATGTGCTCAGGATGCCCTCACAGAGGAATGTTCTACACCTTAAAGAAGAACAACTGCATCGTAATGGGCGACATCGGCTGCTATACCTTAGGTTCAGCAGCTCCTTTAAATGCGATGGATATGACGCTCTGCATGGGAGCTTCTATCTCAGCTACTCACGGCTTTAACAAGGCTAGCAAGGGTGAGTACGAGCACAAGACAGTCGCTGTAATCGGCGATTCGACCTTTGCTCATTCGGGAATGACAGGACTTGCGGACGCGGCCTATAACCAGTCGAATTCGACAGTTATCGTTCTCGATAACTCAATCACAGGAATGACTGGTCACCAGCAGAACCCTCTTACTGGTAAAAATATAAAGGGTGAGCCTGCAGGTCAAATCAACCTCGAGGCGCTCTGCCACGCTATGGGAATAAACCGTGTGGTAGTCGTTGATCCTTACGATCTAGATCAGTGCGATAAGGTATTAAAGGAAGAGCTTGCAGCAGATGAACTCTCTGTCATCATCTCCAGACGCCCATGTGTACTTCTTAAAGAGGTTAAGAAAAATCCACCTGAATCTGTTGATCCAGACAAGTGCGTAGGATGCAAATCCTGCATGAGAATCGGATGTCCTTCGATTTCTATAAAAGGCGGCAAGGCACATATCGACGATACGCTCTGTGTCGGCTGCGGAGTCTGCAACCAGATGTGTAAATTCGGCGCTATCAGCCTGACAGGCAAGGAGGACAGATAATGGATACGAAGAATGTAATGATAGTCGGAGTCGGCGGTCAGGGTTCACTCCTCGCCAGTAAGCTCCTTGGAAGAATGCTTCTCGATGAGGGATTTGATGTAAAAGTAAGTGAGGTTCACGGCATGTCCCAGCGTGGCGGAAGCGTTGTCACCTACGTCAGATACGGAACAAAGGTCGCAAGCCCGATAATCGATAAGGGCGAGGCCGATTATATAGTCTCATTTGAGCCGCTCGAGGCTGCCAGATGGCTGCCATTTTTAAAAGAGGGTGGTCAGATCGTAACGAACACTCAGGAGATAGATCCGATGCCTGTTATCACAGGAGCTATGACTTATCCTGAGAACATTGTTGAAAAAATGAAAGCAACCGGAGCAAAGGTCGATGCCCTCGACTGCTTAAGCCTCGCAAAGGAGGCAGGCTCTTCAAAGGCTGTAAATATCGTCCTTATGGGAAGACTTTCACATTACTTTGACATGCCTGAGGAGTCATGGATGAAGGCGCTTGAAGCAAGTGTTCCTCCGAAGTTCCTCGAGATGAATAAAAAGGCCTTTGTCCTTGGAAGGGATGCATGATGGAGAGATATTTTCAGAAGGATATAGAGTGTGCTCCGAGAGAGCAGATAATTGCGCTCCAGAATGAAAAAATAGTAAAGCAGGTTCATCACGTCTGGAACAGTGTGCCTTACTACAAAAAGCTGATGCAGGATAAGGGACTGACTCCTGATGATATCAAGGGAATCGAGGATATTCATAAGCTTCCGTTTATTTCAAAAAAGGACCTGCGTGAGTGCTATCCTTACGGAATGCTTGGAGCTCCGCTTAAGGACTGTGTCAGAATTCATTCTACCTCAGGTACTACCGGAAAGAGAGTCATTGCTTTCTATACCAGAAATGACCTGGATCTCTGGTCAGACTGCACTGCCAGAGCGCTGGTGGCAGCAGGCGCCAGTGATGAGGATGTGGTTCAGGTTTCATACGGCTATGGACTTTTCACAGGCGGTTTTGGATTAAATGACGGAGCTGTAAAGCTTGGCTGCCTTACTGTTCCTATGTCCTCTGGAAATACTGACAGACAGATCATGTTCATAAACGACCTGAAGGCCACTGTTCTCTGCTGTACTCCTTCATACGCGGCTTATATCGCTGAGACTATGAAGGAGCAGGGCTACACTCCTGACCAGATTCCTCTTAAGGCTGGAATCTTCGGAGCTGAGGCCTGGAGTGAGGAAATGAGACACGATATCGAGAAGACCTTAGGAATCAAGGCATATGATATTTATGGACTCACCGAGCTCTCAGGACCGGGAGTTGCCTTCGAGTGCAGTGACCAGAACGGAATGCATGTAAATGAAGACCACTTCTATGTCGAGACCATCGACCCTGAAACAGGTGAGGTTCTTCCTGAGGGCGAGGAGGGTGAGATAGTCTTCACTTCTTTGGACAAGGAAGCCTTCCCGCTTCTCCGTTACAGGACCAGGGACATCAGCCGTCTGTCGAGAGAGAAGTGCTCCTGCGGCAGAACCTTTGTAAAGATGATGAAGCCAAAGGGCAGATCTGATGATATGCTTATCATCAAGGGTGTAAATGTATTCCCTTCACAGATCGAGACTGTACTTCTGAACCTTGGCTATCCTGCCAACTATCAGATTATCGTTGACCGTGTCAATAACACTGATACCTTTGATATCCTTGTCGAGATGACTCCTGAGATGTTCACTGATGATATCGGAGAGATCACAGCCAGACAGAAGCAGCTTGTCAGCGCCTTAAAGGATATGCTTGGCATCAGGGCGAATGTTAAGCTCGTCGGACCAAAGACCATCGCAAGGTCAGAGGGCAAGGCTGTAAGAGTCATTGATAAGCGGAAGATCTGAGGAGGAAATTAATATGAGTGTTAAACAGATTTCCATATTTCTTGAAAATAAACCGGGCACTTTAAACGAGCTGACTGATATCCTTGCTGGTAATAAGCTTGATATCAGAGCGCTCTCTCTTTCTGAGACTGAGGGCTTCGGAATCCTTCGTATAATTGTAGATGATGTCGTAGAGACCTGCTCTGTTCTAAAGGATGCTGGCTATGTGTGCAAAATCACACCTGTAGTTATCGCGATGATCCCTGATGAGACTGGCGGTTTGAACAAGGTCCTCTCAATCCTTAAGGACGCGAATGTTAATGTCCGCTACATGTACGCGAGCCTTGGCGGCAAAGGTCTTCACAGAGCTCTTATGATTTTTAAGGTGGACAACGAAATACTGGCTGAGACCTCTCTTCGCGAGGCAGGAATCAGTCTGATCGAGCAGACGGACGTGGATACGATTTAAGCTATGATACAGGATATTTTTCCAGACAAGTTATACAATCAGTATGACGTGAATGTATCTCCGTCAGAGAATTCGCCGGTTTATATTTTTAAAAGAGATAGTCTTTTGATAAGCAAAGAGGGTGGCTTCAGGCTGCCCTCTTATTCTGAGCTGAGCGAATATCTCTCGGAGAATGGCGGGGCGAAGATTATTTTTCTTTTCAGGATAAATGAAGAGAAGAGATTTCTGCTGCTGCCATCGGTGGATGGAGAGAGCCAGATTTTTCCGTCATCTTCTGAGATCGGAGAGAATTATTCTATTCAGAAGTCACAAGTGGATGGAGAGAACAAGTCTTTTGAAGCATCATCAGAGATTGCCAAGAATCGTTCTATCACAGTGCCTCAAGTGGATGTAAAAAAACAGCTTTCTCTAAAGCAATCTGGGGGCGTTGGCCGTTTTTCGTATAGAAAAATATTTGACATCAGGATGAGTGGGCTGTGCTCGAAGACTGAGCTCTTTGCGATTACGACTGCCTATCACCTGAGCGTCTGGTACAATTCAAACCGGTTCTGTGGCCGCTGTGCTGCGCCTCTTGAGTTGTCTAAAAAGGAGCGGGCGCTTGTCTGCCCTCATTGTAAAAATACCGTATATCCAAGAATTAATCCTGCTGTTATCGTCGCTGTAACAGACCACGACAGAATCCTGCTGACCAAATACAGAGGACGGGCTGACGTGCCTTTCTATGCGCTTATTGCTGGCTTCGTCGAGATTGGTGAGACACTTGAAGAGACTGTGCAGAGGGAAGTCATGGAGGAAGCGGGCCTTCGTGTCAAGAATATCCGCTACTACAAGTCCCAGCCGTGGGGTAAGGCAAGCGATATTCTCTCCGGTTTTTTCTGCGACTTAGACGGCAGCACCGAGATCACGATGGAAGAGGATGAGCTCTCTGTAGCCGAGTGGTACGATCGCGACAAGGTCATCGGTCAGCCCGACGATATGTCGCTGACAAATGAGATGATGATGGTTTTCAAGGAGGGAAAAGAGCCGAAGTAGGATTGAGATATAAGAGGCAGGCTTTTTAATCCAACAGCTTAAAGCTCTCAGATAAACTGAGCCCACATTATCGGCATACACTCGATGGCTCCATCCTTTTGATAATCCTTAGTGTACAACAGAATTTCATGAAGAATTCTTGAAGAGAATTTACTTGAAAAGGCATCTATAGAAGAATGCGTTTTATAGCCAGAGCTTTTTACCTCAATAACGGATATTTTACTTTTTTCAGAAATAAGAAAATCAACCTCGTAATTATGTCTGGACTTCTCGTTTAAAAATGTGTGATAGTACAGCTCGTGACCATTAGCTGCCAGTGTCTGAGCGACAACGTTCTCATAGATGTAACCCAGATTGGCCCCAAGCTTACCATTTAGCAGTTTGAAATAAATATCATTTTCTGTAAAATCTCTGTCCTTAAATGCAAGTGTGACAAAAAGCCCGGTATCAGCGGTGAACAGTTTAAATCTTGTCAGATCTTTGTTTTGAGCCATTCCTGGTCCTGGGTCATTTGCGTGGTAAGCCACGAGAACCGTTCCAGAATCTCTGAGCTCAGATATCTGTTCCAGTATTTCGTCAGCTCTGCTGCCATTTAAAACGCTGGAAACCTGATACCTGGATGTGTTTCCCATGAGCTGTGCCGGAATCGCATCAAAAAGTGCAGAAATTTTTCCTGTTTGGTCGATTTTTCGAAAATCATCCTCGTAAAGATTCAGGATATCTCGTTTTACATCGTCAACCGCTCTTAAATCATTAGTTGCTATGTAGCTTTCAACCGACTGCGGCATTCCACCAACCAGCATATAAAGTCTGAAGTCGCGGAGCATCTTTCGGAAAGCGGCCTGCCCTAAGGGCTTTCGCTCATCGTACAATTGCCGTAGTATCGAGACAGAGATATCATCACCCAATGCCCACCGAAATTCTTCGTAATCCATTGGATACATGTGAATTTTCTTTTCTTCGCTTGGAATCAAAATATCCTGTACATTTTTCCTGATAGATATAAGTGATCCAGTCTCGATATAATCATATCGTCCATCCTTGACAAGTGCTTTGATGGCCTGACGGGCTTTGGGACATAGCTGGACTTCATCAAAAACAATACAGGATTTTCTTTCATGTAGGCTTACCTGATAGGTAAGCTGTAATTGTAAAAATATATAGTTTAAATCTGAGAGGTCATCAAACAGCGTCTTTGTCTCTGGAGAGGCAGTATAAAAATCAATCAGGATAAAGCTTTCGTATTCATTTTTGGCAAATTCTTCTACAACTGTCGATTTGCCAACCCGCCTGGGACCTTCTATCAACAGGGCTGTTCTTCCGTTTGAAGTATTTTTCCAATTAAGCAGGCTGTTATAAATTTTTCTCTTATACATAAAAATACCCGCGCTTTCCAAAAATCACTAATTTTAAAATACGGAATTTCCTCAAAATCGTTGATTTTATTATACGGAATTTACTCAAAATCGTCAATTTTATTCCAACTCTCCCTCGAACCACTTTATAAGTGCATTGAGATTCAGGTCAGAGTGCTCGACTTCTCTTGAAAACAGGTAGACGGTTTCTTCGAAAGTCAGACTGGTGTCGGCGGCGCTTATCATCATAATCCAGCGGACAGTCATGACTGCAATCATTGCACGGGCGTAAATCTCGCCATCGTAGATGCTTCCACAGAAGTAGGTAAACAGCAGGGATTCTAGCATTTTTTCAAAAATAAACGACTTTGCGGATTCCGGGTTCATCGTTTGATTCCATTCAGATGAATTCGGGCCTTTTTTATTCCAGTAGCTTTTTGTTTGCTTGAGAATATCGTGCCAGGATGGGTAGAGCTCTTCGAGATCTAAAAGTAGCTCCAGGCTTTCGCACATATACTTAAAAGAGTAATTGTCTCCAGCTGGAAGAGCATCTTCATATGTGACATCATCCATCGGGGAGAATTCTCCCTCATCGTAGCACCCCTGAAGAGTGAAGGCAGCTGAAACGATGATGTCCATTTTTCTCTGAAGTGATATGTCATTTCGCCTTACGACTTTAAGCATCTGCTCTCTGGCATAGGTCAGCTTATCAAAAAGGAAGAGGTCGAAATCATCGTAGTCGTCGATATCATCTTCATTTTCATCTTCAGTTTCTATTAAACTCAAATGAACCGGAGATTCAATAAGCATCCTGACGACCTCGGGGCAGGAGAGCGAAAGCGAGTATTCCCGCAGATCTAAAAATTCCTCAGTGTGCCTCGGGTAAAGCCGGCAGGTATCGCAGAGATATTCTTCGCCAAGATTAGACTGAAGGTCACAGAGACCTGAGTCGGCCAGCATAGAGCAGCGGCCATTGTTCTGCTTGAAGCAGGATTCACTGAAGTCTATTCCTGAATGAAGACGCTTTTGAAAATCGCCTGAGTATGCGTTATATTTTTTAAGGCTTTTATCATCTATCACGATCTGCCAGCCACTGCAGCAGTTCATTGGACATTTATCTGCGATGCAGCGGAACTTGTCAAAATCGTTCTGCTTTCTGAAAAACATATTTTTCCTTCTCTGATTAACTGATGAAACTTTTAGATCTCCATAATGGTGTGTCAACACAGTACATTAAGACCTGTGGATTTATGTTGGTTTTCTATTACAATGAGAGTATCTGCGAAATCAGCACTGCAATGAATTCATTCCTGCTGACTGACGGGGATTCGCCATCAGAATAAATGCTTCCTGCTGTGTCTCTGATTTCGGCTGGGAAGTCACGGGTTTTGGTCGAGAAGTTTATACCGATTCCTGTGATGTACCAGAGAGGTTTTTTGAGGTCGGCATCAAAACCGGCTTCAGTAAGGATGCCGCAGATTTTTCTGCCGTTTAATACACAGGAATTTGGCTTGGAGAATTCTGCCTTTTTGCCGCAGACCTGCTTGATTGTACGGCAGATGCATTTTGCAACGGAGGCGGTTATTTTTCCGGGATCCTTAAGCTGCATCTGGTCCGGGTACATGATGACGCTTAAATAGATGCCGCCGGCTGGGGACGAAAATGACTTTCCGGTGTGTCCTTGTCCTCCGGTCTGCGATTCAGCTATGACTGCGGTGCCGTGAGTGGCTCCGTTTGAGAGTTGGCGCAGAGCCTCTTTGTTTGTCGAATCTATCGAGTCAAAAACAAAGACATTCTCTGGATCATAATCGAGTTGCATAGCTTCAAAGAACGGAATCATGCCTTCTCTCGAGAGCTTGTCAGAATGCTCAGACAGACAGTAGCCCTTCTTCGTCGCAGCAGAGATATCGTATCCCCTTTCACGCAGAGTATTTACAGCCTTCCAGACCGCATTCCTGGATATATCAAGCTCTTCAGCAAGCTCTGCCCCGGAGAACCATTTGCCCCGGTTTCTTTCAAGACATTCAAGCACCATTTCAACAGTGGTCATAATTTACCTCTTCGACAGCCAATTGTCACCTGATAATTTCCTTTGTCACAACTATTATACGACATTTTAATATTGAAATGTATATGAAAATAAGAAAAGTAAATTATTAAAGCGAAGCGATTTATGTTTGCACGACAGGTACATGATGACAGAAAAGAATTAAGTCGTTATAATGAAATAAAAAAAGAAACGAGTAACCCTCTCAGCAATAATCGCTTACCAGAAAAAAACTCATTTCTTGGTTGGTATATTACAACTATTTTTGTGAATTGTCAAACTAATTTTAAACTTTCTATAATGGCTGTTTTTTAGGAAAGGAATTTATATGAAAAATACAACGCTGTGTTATATTTCTAAGGGTGACAAGGTCTTGATGCTTCACCGCACAAAGAAGCAGGACGATGTGAACGAGGGCAAATGGATCGGTGTCGGTGGACACTTGGAGCCGGGCGAATCGAAGGAGATGTGCGTGAAACGCGAGGTTTGGGAGGAAACCGGACTTACGCTAAATAGTCTTAAGTACAGAGGCGTGATTGATTTCTTCCCAGACAGATATGAGAGCGAGAGGATGTTCCTGTATACGTCTGATGACTTTGATGGCGAGATGCACGAATGTGATGAGGGTGATCTGAAGTGGGTTGAGAAAGACCAGGTGATGGATCTGAACCTGTGGGAAGGAGACAGGATTTTTCTCAAATATCTGGTGGATGACGAGCCGTTCTTTTATCTGAAGCTTAAATATCAGGGAGACAAGCTTGTTTCATCCGAGCTGATGCCACGGGTGATTCTGGCATCGCAGTCGCCGAGGCGGAGAGAGCTTCTAGAGCAGATAGATATTTTCCCGGAGATTATTCCTGGAGGGGTGGAAGAGTTTACACTTGAGACAGAGCCGGCAGCAGTAGTTGAGGACCTCTCTACGCAAAAAGCAAATGCGACTCTATTAAAGCTGCTGCGCTCCGGCCATTATACATCTGAGAAGCCAATCATTATTATCGCAGCTGATACCGTAGTTGTATCAGATGGCAAAATACTTGGAAAACCTGCGACACATGAAGAGGCATTTGATATGATCTCTGCCATTCAGGGAAAGACACATGAGGTCTATACCGGGGTGACGATATTTTTCTTAGAGAGCAAGAATGGCAAGCCTGAATTGACAAAACGGAAAACTTTTTCTGAGATGACGCAGGTAAGTGTCTACCCGATGACTGAGGCAGAGATCCGCGCATATGCAGACAGCGAGGAGCCGATGGACAAGGCCGGTGCCTATGGTATCCAGGGAACCTTTGGAAAAAATATACGCGGAATCCACGGTGACTACACAAATGTAGTTGGCCTTCCGGTAGGCCGGGTGTGGAATGAGATAAAAGAGCTGTGGAGTTAAATGTCATATTTATTTGTGAAAATGGTTGACAAAAATGACAATAAGCGCTATACTGCACATCAGCATTTGTAAAAAGAAAAGGAGTTTTTTATGGCTGATGTGACTACGAATAACGCAAACAGAAGCAGTAACAATGCGAAGATCAGGTTCATCACAACGACAGCTCTTATGGCTGCGGTGATCTGTATTTTGGGACCGCTGTCGATTCCTATTGGACCGGTACCGATTTCTCTTACAAACCTCGCTATTTATTTCACTATGTATATACTCGATACCAAGCGTGGTGTTGTGGCATATCTTATTTACATGCTGATCGGTCTTGTAGGACTTCCGGTTTTCTCTGGATTCCAGGGCGGACCGCAGAAGCTGTTCGGACCTACAGGTGGTTACATAATCGGATTCTTCCCGATGGCTCTTTTGATTGGACTTTTTGTAGACAAGTATTACAAGAAGCGCGTTCTCTGCGTAATAGTTATGGAGGCAGCTACCTGGATCGCTTACCTGCTTGGCACAATCTGGCTTGCAGTTTCAGCAGGCATGACATTTAAGGCAGCGCTTATGGAAGGCGTTATCCCGTTCATAGCAGAGGATCTGATAAAAATGGTTTTAGCCGCAGTTATCGGACCGACACTCCGTACGAGACTAAGTCGTTTCACAGAACTCAATTAAGAAAAGTTGAAATAAGGAACATAGATGGACATTAAGGGATTAACAGATGAGATTTTAGCGGGGAAGAGGCTGAAGCGTGGAGAGGACCTTTCATTTTTTAAAGATTGTGATCTGGCTGAGCTGAGAAGTGGAGCAGACAGGATCAGAGCAGCTTATAGTGGCGACAAGGTCGACCTCTGTTCTATAATCAGTGGACGTGGGGGAAAGTGCGGAGAGAACTGCAAATTCTGTGCTCAGTCAGCACACAATCACACGAACTGTGATGTATTTGATTTCAAGGACGAGGACGAGATCGTCGCTATGGCGAGATCAAATCAGGAAGAGGGAGTCGACAGGTTTGCCATAGTTGATTCCGGATACGGTCCATCTGACGCTGATTTTGAAAAAATAATCAAGGTCGTTGAGAGGATGCACAAGGAGCTTAAAATCGAGCTCTGCTGCTCACTGGGCTTCATGACCAGCGAACAGTTTCATCGTCTTCATGTGGCAGGAATCACCGGCATCCACAATAACATCGAGACATCGAGGAGATTTTTCCCACATATCTGCACGACTCATACCTTCGATGATAAAATCGCGAATATCAAGCGCGCACAGGCCGAGGGACTTGCAGTCTGCTCCGGTGGAATCATCGGAATGGGCGAGGACTGGGACGACAGAATAGATATGGCGCTGACTCTCTCAGAGCTTTCGATAAAGTCGATTCCTGTCAACAGTCTTATGCCGATAAAGGGTACACCGCTTGAGAATCTTCCGAGACTTTCAGAGGATGATATCCTTAGAACGATTGCAATCTTCAGGTTCATAAATCCTGAAGCAGATGTAAGGCTTGCAGGCGGACGCGCGCTGATGGCTGATAACGGCAAATGCACCTTTTCTTCTGGCGCATCTGCTTCAATCACTGGCAATATGCTTACGACATCTGGCTCTACGATAAAGCAGGACAGAGCAATGCTTGCGGAGCTCGGAAGAGATATCACTCCGGACTGGGAGAGACCGGAGGAGGAGAGATGGGATTATAACTTTAAATGGAAGGGAGAAGCAGTTTAAAAACGCCTCCCTTTTTACCTCACTCACAACTTAAAAAAACGCCTCAGGATTTTTCCTGGGGCGTTTTTTCACGCCATCTTATCCTGCAGATGGAAATACGCATTCTTTGGCATCTCTACCTTTTTTATGACAGTCTCTATGAATCCGCGCACAGGCTGCTCGGAGATCTGCTGGAAAGCGGTATTTTTACAAGTGTGTAAATGATATTTTTTGATATTCGGGGTTGCCCTCAAAATACCAATGCGGTAAAATGGAAACCAAGGCAGGCGGGCTGCCTTTAGACTGGAGTTGAAATGCATTTTATTAATCAGATTACAGCAGGCGAGCAGATCAGAGAAATCTACATGGTAAAGGACGTTAAGCAGGCTGTGACTAAAAACGGCAAGCCTTATCTGAATGTGACGCTTCAGGATAAGACTGGTACGATAAACGCCAAGATCTGGGATCCGGATTCACCGGGGATTGAGGAGTTCGACGCGCTCGACTATGTGAGCGTCGGTGCTGAGTCCCAGGAGTACCAGGGGAACATGCAGCTGATCATCAGGCAGCTTACGAAGGCGCAGGAGGGTGACTATGTGCCGTCCGATTATCTGCCTTGCTCGGAGTATAATATCGATGATATGTACTCGGAGCTTCAGAGACTTATCGATTCTGTAAAGACTGATTATATGCAGAAGCTTTTGAAGTCATTTTTCGATGATCCTGATTTCAAGAAGAAATTCTGCTTCGGCTCTGCTGCCAAGTCAGTCCACCATAATTTCGTAGGAGGACTTTTGGAGCACACGCTCTCAGTTACCCGTGTCTGCAATTTCTTTGCGAAGCATTATTCGTTCCTTGACAGGGACCTGCTTCTCACCGCAGCTATCTGTCACGACATTGGAAAAATAAAAGAGCTCTCTCCTTATCCTGCTAACGACTACACTGATGAGGGCCAGCTGATCGGTCACATAGTTATCGGTGCTGAGATGGTCCGCGACCACATCAAGGATATTCCTGAATTTCCTGAGATGAAGGCTCGCGAGCTGATTCACTGTATTCTTGCTCATCACGGCGAGCTCGAGTTCGGTTCTCCAAAGAAGCCGGCTCTCTGCGAGGCTATGGCTCTTTCCTTTGCCGATAACGTCGATGCAAAGATGGAGACCATGCGTGAGTCTATCTACAGCAGCTCAGCTACATCACCGACAGCCTGGAAGGGCATGAATCGCTTCCTCGGAACAAATCTCCGTGGGACATTTCCGGATGAGGTGTGAAAACATTTAAGTGTGCTTTTTGAGCGCATGACTTCTGCCACTGATATTCATATTGATGCTATTTGCATGGCGCCGCGCAGCGGCGCCATGTTTTTGTGTGAATCATTTCGAGAGTTCGTGTATAGTACGGCTATTTCGGATTTGAATCTAAGTTGACAAGGTGTCATTTCTTGATAAAACCATCAACCCGGCAGCCGACTGCTGCATGGATTGATCGCAACCTGATCCTATGGAAATAATACCACTATTTCCGGTGTATTATCAAGCACCCCCTTGAAAAACGATGGAAAACACTTGACATAAGATATAACAAGATATAACATATGTCTGTAGATATAACAAGATATAACAAAACCGGGCAGATATAACAGGAGATTGGTTATGAGAGGTGGAAATCCCTTTACACTTGATTTTGGCACAGAACCGACGAGCTATATATCCAGAAAGCAGCAGACAGATCAGATCATCAAAACTTTTTCAGCGGATCCATCGCCTTCACACATATATATGATCACTGGAGTGCGAGGCACCGGGAAGACAGTCCTGCTCTCGGAGATTGAGAACTATTTTTGCAGGGAAAACTGGATTACCTGTGATCTGAGTATTGAAACGGATTTGCTTCAGGCATTTGCAGCCAAACTATATAATGTAGAGAAGCTTCGCACCTGGTTTATGAATGCAAAGCTGAATTTATCACATTTTGGTTTTGGCATCGAGATACAGGGAGTGCCACCGATCACAGATTTGGGAACAGCTATAGAGCAGATGATGAAGATTATCAGTAAACAAAAAAAGAAAGTTCTGATCACTGTCGATGAAACTGTAAATTCTGCATCTATGCGAAAATTCGCAAGTGAATTTCAGATACTTCTTAGATCTAAGTATCCGGTATATCTGCTGATGACAGGACTATATGAGAATATATATGACCTGCAGAATGAGAAAACGCTTACTTTTTTGTATCGTGCGCCAAAGATCGCACTGGAACCGCTGAATGCTTCTGCTGTCACCGAAAGTTACAGGAAGATATTTGGCAATTCGCTTGAGGACGCCAGGAGAATGGCTTCCGTGACCAAAGGATATTCATATGCGTATCAGGTTCTGGGATATCTGTGCTGGGAGATGAATACCTGTACAGTAACAGATTCAGTGCTTAGCGAATTTGACAGTTACATGGAAGAATATGTATATGGTAAGATTTGGGAGGAACAGTCTCCTGTGAAGAAAAAGATACTTAAGGGGCTCTCTTCCTCTGAGAATGGACTGGTTACTGATATCCGTGAATCCATTCAGATGTCTACCAGTGAGTTCTCAGTGTACCGCAGCAGGCTTATCAGGCAGGGGCTCATTCAGGCAGATGGATACGGCAGACTGGCATTTACACTGCCGAGATTCGATATATTTATAAACAATCAGATATATTGAGCAGGGTCAGTGATTCATCTGTCGGAAAGTGGCTTTTTCTCAGATAGTCTGACTAAGCATCCGATATACTGTAAAGGATCCTGAACTGGAGAAGACAAAGCTGCTTGGAGATGCGTTAAGAGATGCAGAAAGAAAAGCAGAGGCGGCAGTAATTCTGGGAATGCTTATTTTTCATCATAAGACAAGAAAGTGGAAATTCAGAATTCTTGTGCCAGTCTCTGTCGTGCTATGGGCAGGCGTTGAGGTGAACAGGGGAGGACTGAACGGAATCCTGCTTATGATCATGGAGGCCATAAGTATGGCGGCAGTGCTGCTTGTTACACTGATCTGAGGTACAATAAATGGGACTTTTTAAGAAAAAGACGGAGAAGAAATCTTATGATCCTGATAGACAGAAGCCGGTGATCCACTGTAGCATATGTAATGGTGAAAAAGTGGCTGGATTCAAGGATCTGGGGACGGGTCACTTTGATGATGTGATGCTGATACGCAGTGACTCAGACCTTCAGCAGTTCAGGGATGAGTATGGTATCAGCGGCGATATAGAAAAGGAGTATTAGGACAGGAAAAATGAGTGAAGCCATAACAGATACAGATAAGAAAGCTGATCCATATATTGAATGCGGATCAAAAACAGGAAAAGTCAGCATTAAAAGCTTTTCGGGTAAATATAATGACACTTGGACATCAGCTATAAATGCCGGATTCGGCATGGAATAATTCAAGGGCTAATGTAACTGTCTCAATATCATCAAAAAGTGCTAATACTATTGGCGCAGTATATAAGATTGATACAAAGATGACTATGACCAGATAGTAGTAATGTGATGTAGAAAAGCTCTCTTGAATGTGGTATTCTTACCTCATAAAGACGATTTTACTGAAGGAGATACAGATGAAGATAGCAGTAACATATGATGAAGACAGTGAAGAGGTATTACAGCACTTCGGAAGAACACCCGCATTCAGAATATATGACGTTCAAGACAAGAAAGCAGAGGAGGATATTTACGATGAATAAACTTATGGATTGGATGAAAGGCAAATTCATGAAATATCATATTTCGGATAAGGAATATGATATGATTCAGAAAGATATACAGGAGGAGAACAGAAACAGTTTGTTGTTCTTCTCCGTGATCTCGATATTGTTTCTGTTTGTTCTGATTTTAATTTCTTTTTTTTCTCCTTTTTACTTATCTGAAATTTGCTGGCCGCTGTCCGTGAGAACGTCTTGCTGTTCTTAGATTCATGCTTACTGCAACAGCTGCAGTGCCATCTGTGGGAGCTCATTAGCCTGTGAGAGGACTGAGGTGCCGGCCTGCTGCAGGACGTTATCCTTCGTGTACTCGACCATCTCAGTAGCCATATCAGTATCGCGGATACGGGAAACGGCAGAGTTGATATTCTCGCTGGTGGAGTTGTTCGTGTCGTAGGTGTGCTCAAGTCTATTCTGAGCAGCACCGAGGGTGGCACGGATCGAGCTTACCTGAGTGATGGCGTCATCAACAAGGCTGATAGCGCGGCTTGCGCTCTGGTGTGAATTCACATTTATCTGGTCGAGGTAGAGGCTTTTAGCACTGATGGATGGAATTTCAGTCTTGATGACCTGATCCTTGTTAGAACCTACATGGAAGGCCATTTTGCCGATATCAGTAACTTTGATCTCAAGCTTGCCATCATAGCTGGTGGTAGAGTTTGTAACCTCTTTACCTGTGGTAGCATCTTTTGTCAGAGCATTATCAAGCAGGAAGCTCATCTCAAAACCATTGTTGTCCTTGATAGTAACCTTTTTACCATCAACAGAAGCAGTAGCAGATGATGAAAACTCTTTGGCATCTGAAGCCTTATTTGTTACTGTAGGACGAAGATTTACCACAGCATCCTTCTGGTTATCCGAAGTTATTGTAGTTGTTGAAACTGATGTGGAAGATGTAGTTTTGCTGGATGGACTGCTCAATCCAAAATATTCCAGCGCCTTTTTTGCTTTATCATTTGTATTATCATAAGAAATGGAAATTTTTGCATTCTTACCCCATGCATTTCCAAGAACCTCATCATAGTCATCAGTCTTGATTCCAGAGGTGATAGTGAGTACATTATTTTCCTTAGTGGCTGTAGCGTCACCAAGCTCTGCGGCAGTCTTTAATGCTTCAACAGCTTCATCAGCCGTCATTCCCTCTGTAAGAGTGACTGTCTGTCCGTTAATAGTAAATGAACCGGCCTGATCTGCGGTAACATCATTTGCCGGATATGTCGATGCGGTAATGCTTCCTTTCGTCGCTGCCTGCGTTATCTCTATACTATACGTCCCCGGGTCAACCGCATCCGAAACCGAAAGCCTCGACACATTATCAGCATAGACCTTGGTCTGCATATCACCATTCAAAAGCTGCATGGAGTTGAATTCGGTGGAAGAAGAAACACGATCAATCTCATCGCGGAGCTCGGCCTCTTCCTTCTGAATCTGAGCCCTGTCCTGAGGCGTGTTCGTGTCATTTGCTGCCTGGACAGCGAGCTCACGCATACGCTGAAGCATGGAAGTTACTTCATTTAAAGCACCATCAGCAGTCTGAATGACGCTGATGCCGTCGCTGGCGTTATCAGTAGCACGGTCGAGAGCTTTGATCTGAGCGCGCATTTTATTCGAAATGGCCATGCCTGAAGGATTCTGGTAAGCGTGATTGATTTTGTAACCGCTGGAGAGCTTCTCGGTGGAAGCGGCAATACCAGCCTCGGTTCTTAAGAGATGCTTGTTCGCTATAACTGCGGAGATATTATTATTGATAATCATGAAAAAATAACCGTTCCTGTCCGTACTGCGATCCGCTCTCCGTGCTGATCCGGTACGACTTATTATATGTAAAATCCTTTTTACATCCTGCTTACAGTATTTGTATCGGCCGACATTTCAAAAAATCAACCCCGGATTTTTCACCGACAGCAATCAATCGTCACAGTATATCATCCATGTGAAAATAAAAGCTGTTAATTCAACACTGTGACAGCGGAAAAGTCTTAACTACAAACTTCCGAATGTGTAACGATTGCTGACAGTTCTGAAAATTTGTATATAGACAAAAATTGGCGAGGGCATTAAAATCTTTTAAGTTAGAAGTTAGATAGGAAGTTTATTCTATAATCCGAATAGATAAAATATTTTAATGAAATGGAGGAACCGAAATGGGAATTAAAGAACTTTCACATGCTGCAGAGAGAAAGGCATTTTCTACAGCAATTGATGGTTTTTTAAAGCACATCAAGAAAAAGGACTATGCAGACAGATCTGAGACTTACTGTAAGCTCGTAGATACCGCAGCTACGTTCTGGGGCAAGGGAGCAAATAAGGAGAAGATGGAAGCTGCAAAGAAGGCTCTTTCCAATCCAGATAACAGATGGGTGAAGTTTTTAAACAGAGTTATCGATGAGACAGATCCTCACTATGCAAAGACAATGCTCTTAAATCTTGGCTATGAAGCATTTTTCCGTGGTACAAAGATGATCAGAGCAAACCGTGAGAAGTATGGATGTAACATTCCATGGCTCATTCTCTTCGATCCAACCATGGCCTGCAACATGCACTGCGTAGGCTGCTGGTCAGGTACATATGGCCACAAGGCAAACCTCTCATATGAGGATATGGACAAGATCGTTACCCAGGGTAAGGAGCTTGGCGTTTACCTCTACATGATGACAGGTGGTGAGCCGACAGTACGTATGAAGGATATCTTCAAGCTCGCTGAGAAGCACAATGACTGCTTCTTCGGACTTTACTCCAACTCAACACTTATCACAGATGAGCTCGCTGAGAAGGTAAGACAGTTAGGAAATATCACCTTCATGCTTTCACTTGAGGGCACACCTGATACAAACGATATCCGTCGTGGAGAAGGACACTATGCCGCAGTTATGAAGGCAATGGATATCCTTCGTGAGCACGGAATCGTATTCGGTACCTCTGTATGCTACACCAGACAGAATATCGAGGCAGTTACAAGTGATGATTTCTTCCACCTGCTTGAGGAGAAGGGAGCTCGTTTCGGATTCTACTTCCACTTCATGCCAGTTGGAAACAACGCTGTACCAGAGCTTATGCCTACAGTAGAGCAGAGAAAGTATATTATAGATAGAATCCGCTATGTCAGAAGTGATAAGTGTGATTTCGGATTCTTCCCAATGGATTTCCAGAACGATGGAGAGTACGTAGGAGGATGTATTGCCGGAGGAAGAAACTACTTCCACATCAATTCAAACGGCGACGCTGAGCCATGCGTATTCATTCACTTCTCAGATTCGAATATCCATGACAAGAGCATTCTTGAGATGCTTCAGTCACCACTGTTCATGGAGTATCGTAAGGGACAGCCGTTCAACCGTAACCAGCTCCGCCCTTGCCCGATGCTTGAGAACCCTACTCTTCTTAGAAAAATGGTTCACGACACCGGCGCACATCAGACCAACATGGAGTCTCCTGAGAGTGTTGAGCATCTCTGCGAGAAGTGCGACGACTACGCTAAGGAGTGGGCTCCTGTAGCAGAAGAGGTCTGGAGCAAGCAGAAGCATGAGCCAAAGGCTTACGTAAACTACTCAAAGGAGCATGTAGAGCATCCTGAGCTCGCAGCCTTCCAGACAGAGGATGACGTAACAGATGCAGCAAGAAAGGATCCTTCACTTGCAGCATACAGAAGTGATTCTGATGTCACAGGACAGCAGCATTTCACAGAGCCTGTTTACAGAAATGAAGAGCCTCTGAAGAAAGAAGCTTAAAAAATATACGAAGATCCCGTCAGCGGTATGTCAGATTCATATCGCTGGCGGGGTCTTTTTTTCTTTATAAAAATCTGTCATAATGAAGGACATGAGAATATTATTTATCAGATTTTTTGAATCCTATTATGATAAGACAGTGCCGGCCGCTATGAAGAGGCTCGGCTGGGAGGTCGACGAGGAAACATTTTACACTCCGGCTGACCAGACGAGGGACGACAGGCTGGCTCAGATGGTCCGTGACCGTCTTAAGGGCAGAGAAAGCAGCTGGGACTTCTGCTTTACAGTGAATTTCTGGCCGCTTCTGGCACCGGTTCTTGATGACCTCGGCATCAGGTACGTCTCATGGAGCTACGATGCGCCGCTTGCGTTTGTTGGGACACCTGAGATGGAACGGAAAAATAACTACATCTTCCTGTTCGACAGAGGTCAGGTCCGAAATTATCAGAAGCAGGGCGTCACGAGAGTATGGCATTTGCCGCTCGCTACAGATCCGGATATTTTTTCGAGAGAAATAGAAAAGCACGGGAGTGATTATAAGAAGTGTGGTGTAAGCTTTATCGGCTCGTTCTACTACTCGCCGTATCCGTCGGTCGTAAAGGAACTCAGTGAACATTTGAGAGGCTATCTCGATGGCCTTCTCGAAGCGCAGAGGAATCTGTACGGCTACTACCTGCTGCCTGAGCTGCTTACAGATAATCTCCTTGAAAAAATAAACGCTGACCTGATGAAAAAGAAAGACAAATCAGAGGATGCGGCTGTTTTTGCCGGGCATGTAACGAAGGAGAATTTTATCTATGCGATGGCGACGAGAATTACCTGTATGGACAGGCTGACTCTTCTGGCACTTGCCTCTGGAATTACAGATACGGTGGTTTATACATCGAACAAGCCTGAGGAGATAGCAACGGCTCTTCACAGGGCGCAGATAAATGGGAAGGTCGATTACAGTACACAGATGCCGGTTATTTTTCATAACAGCAGGATAAACTTATGCCCAACGCTTCGCTGTATTGAGACCGGAATTCCACTGAGGGCTATAGATATTATGGCCTGCCATGGCGTAGTTATGATGCCGGTTTCTGAGGAGACTATGGAGTATCTGGAGAACGGAGTTGACAGTATTCTCTATTCGTCGGATGAAGAGGCATTTGATCTGATGAAATTCTACCTGTCTCACGATGATGCCCTGAAGCAGATACGTGAAAACGCCTTTAAAAAAGTTAAAAGTGATTTCACTATTGAAGAGCGGCTCCTGACCATAGAAAGGACAATAAATGCAGACTGAAAAATTATTCGATACAAATCCATATGACACTGAATTCACGGCTCAGGTCGTAGGTGCAGAGAATGGAGAGGTCGTGCTTGATAGGACTCTGTTTTTTCCGGAGGAGGGTGGACAGACCTGCGATAAGGGTTATCTCGAATACGGTGGAAAACAGTTTGAGGTAGAGGCTGTAAGGATTGAGGATGAGGTCATTTACCATAGAATTGATACAGATGAGCTTAAAGCCGGCGATAAAGTGACCGGCCATATAGACTGGGCGCACCGCTTTGATAATATGCAGAATCACACCGGAGAGCATATTTATTCGGGAATCGTGCACTCGATGAAGGGCTATGACAATGTCGGATTTTCACTGACTGAGACGACCTGTCAGATGGATTACAACGGAAAGCTTACGGACAAAGAGATTGCAGAGGTTGAGGAAAAGGCTAATCAGGTGATCTGGTCAGCTCTTACTGTCGATTGCAGATATCCTTCGAAGGAGGAGCTTGCCGCCATCGATTACAGAAGCAAAAAAGAGCTTACTGGTGCTGTGCGCATCGTAACGATTCCGGGAGTCGATGTCTGTGCCTGCTGCGCGCCGCATGTGAAAACTACCGCTGAGGTCGGAGTATTAAAAGTTCTCTCACACCTTAACTACAAGGGCGGAACCAGACTCTATATCGCCTGCGGAAAGAGAGCCTACAGTGAATTTGTATCTGATTTCGATGCATTGACTGATATCGGCCATCTGTTTTCGACCGGACGACCGGACGCCTTAGATGCTGTAAAGAAGCTTATAGATGAGAAGCAGACACTTAAAAATGAGCTGGCAGAATTTCAGAAGGCTGAGCTGTTTAACCAAATCGATACGACGGATGATGATACTGTTTTTACAAAAATAACCGACAGGAATATTCTAAACAGCGCGTTCAATCATTTTAAAGAAGTACATGACGGGGCATGTTTTATTTTTTCAGAAAAGGGTGACGGCAGCTACACCTTCCTCGCGGGTGGACAGGATATCGATGCCAGAACTCTCCTTGACGGCCTTAAAGAAAAATATAACGTCCGCGGAGGCGGAAAAAGTGACATGATACAGGGCTCGGCGACACCACTTTGAGAATAAAATAACCGCTAACATCGGATATTACGTGTATTTTTTGTAAAAATTACATAAGTTTCGAAAAAAAGATTTGATTTTCTTGTGCAATATGCTATAATTTCATTATTGAAAATAATTGGTTTTGGTAAAAACTATCAAAATGTAGAAGAATGAGGGGAGTAACTCTCATTTAGATGCGAGGTGATTAGATGAGCAGTAAAGAAATGATAGCCATGCTTCTGGCAGGCGGCCAGGGCTCAAGGCTTGGTGTACTGACTTCCGATGTGGCAAAGCCTGCAGTAGCTTTCGGCGGGAAATACAGGATCATTGATTTCCCATTGAGCAACTGCATCAATTCAGGCATAGACACAGTAGGTGTGCTGACACAGTATCAGCCTCTTGCACTAAATTCTCATATCGGTATCGGAACACCGTGGGATCTCGACAGGAACAACGGTGGTGTCACAGTTCTTCCTCCTTACGAGAGAAGCGACAATTCTGAGTGGTATTCAGGAACAGCAAACGCCATCTATCAGAACATGAAGTACATGGAAGCCTATAATCCGGAGTACGTTCTGATTCTTTCCGGCGACCACATCTACAAGATGGATTACGAGGCTATGCTTGATTTCCATAAGCAGAATCAGGCTGATGTTACGATCGCAGTTCTTCCTGTTCCTATGGAGGAGGCAAGCCGTTTCGGAATCGTTATTGCAGACGAGAACAAGCGCATCGAGGAGTTTGAGGAGAAGCCGGAGCATCCACGGAGCAATCTCGCTTCGATGGGTATTTACATCTTCTCATGGCCGGTACTTAAGCAGGCGCTGATGGCCTTAAAGGATCAGAGCAACTGCGATTTCGGAAAGCACATCATCCCGTACTGCCACGAGAATGGCAAGAGACTTTTCGCTTATGAGTTCAATGGCTACTGGAAGGATGTAGGAACACTTGGCTCATACTGGCAGGCGAACATGGAGCTTATAGATCTGATTCCTGAGTTCAATCTCTATGAGGAATTCTGGAAGATCTACACGAAGCAGGATAAGATCGAGCCGCAGTATATAGGACCGGAGGCTGAGGTTGGAAAGGCTATCATAGGTGCCGGCGATCAGATTTACGGTAAGGTTTATGGTTCGGTGCTTTCAGCCGGGGTTGTTGTAGAAGAGGGCGCAGTAGTCAAGGATTCGATCATCATGAAGGACACAGTGATCAAGAAGGGAGCCTACATAGAGAAATCTATCATAGCTGAGAACTGTGTAATTGGTGAGAATACAAAGGTCGGCGTTGGAGAAGAGGCAGAGTCGAAGCTGAATCCGAAGGTTTACAGTTTCGGACTTGCTACCATCGGAGATGGTTCCGTGATACCTGCGAATGTTACTATTGGTAAAAACACCGCGATAAGAGGTGTGACAGAGCCGGACGATTACCCGGACGGAGCACTTCCTAGCGGAGGTTATCTGATAAAGGCAGGTGAGCAGTCATGAAAGCATTAGGAATCATTTTAGCCGGTGGAAATTCCACCCGTATGAAGTCATTATCAAATAAGAGAGCTATCGCTGCTATGCCTGTAGGCTGCAGCTACAGAGCCATCGATTTCGCCTTATCAAATATGACGAATTCGAATATCCAGACCGTAGCTGTACTTTCACAGTATAACGCGAGGTCGTTAAATGAGCATCTGAATTCATCCAAGTGGTGGAACTTCGGACGTAAGCAGGGAGGACTTTTCCTCTTCACTCCTACCGTTACAGCTGAGAACAGCTGGTGGTACAGAGGTACTGCAGATGCTATGTGGCAGAACATCGACTTCCTGAAGAAGCGTCATGAGCCATATGTAGTTATTACAAGCGGTGACTGCGTTTACAAATGCGATTTTGGCCCGATCCTCGATTACCACATTCAGAAGCAGGCCGATATCACAGTTGTCTGCACGAAGGCTCCAGAATGGGATGACATCAGCCGTTTCGGTACGGTGAAGATCGATCCGGACGGACTCATTTCAGAGTTCGAAGAGAAGCCGATGATCGCTCATTCGAATGTCGTATCTACCGGTACCTACATCATCCGCAGAAGAAAGCTTATAGAGCTTCTTGAGCAGTGCAATGCCGAGGGCAGATACAACTTCGTTACGGATATTCTTATCAGATACAAGGGCATGAAGAAGGTTTACGGATACATGCTCGAGGGTTACTGGTCAAATATTGCATCAGTAGATTCCTACTATCGTACGAATATGGACTTCTTAAAGCCTGAGGTCAGAGATTTCTTCTTTGCTCAGGAACCGAAGATCTACTCAAAGGCACAGGATCTTCCTCCTGCAAAGTTCAACCAGGATGCGAAGGTTCGCGACTCACTGATCGGTTCAGGAACCATCATCAACAGCGTTGTAGAGCATTCAGTTATCTTTAAGAACGTCTTCATCGGAAACAATACCGTAATCAGAAATTCTATTGTCTTAAACGGTGCCTACATCGGAGATAATGTCCGCGTAGAGAACTGCATAGTAGAGTCGAACGAGACACTGCTTTCAGATACGAGCTATGTCGGAGACGACCAGATAAAGATCGTCATCGAGAACAACAACAGACTCGGTGTCTAAAATTAAATCAAAAGCCATTTGATAAAACCCGCCTCTATAGAGAGGCGGGCATTTTTATACTACGGCTTTTCCGTTGTACTTATTCATGGCGGCGTCGACATCGCCTTTTATGATGAGCTCACAGGCTTCGCAGGCATGGATGCTTGCTTCTTCAAAAAGCTTCCTGTCGTCAGGACTCATCCGTCCTAACACATGTGATACCATATCGCCGTGAGGGGCAAGCTTTCCAACTCCTACGCGGATACGAACGAACTGGTCGGTTCCCAGATGTTCGATGATATTCTTAAGGCCGTTGTGTCCGCCGGCCGATCCCTTTTTTCTGATGCGGATACGTCCGCAGTCGAGTTCTACATCATCTGAAAAAATAACCACCTGCGTTGCAGGATCGAGCTTATAAAACGAGGCAAAATCACCGACTGCTTCACCACTCAGATTCATAAAGGTCTGTGGCTTTATCAGGATTACCCTCTGTCCCTCTATAACTCCCTGTCCGCTCAATGCCTTACGTTCTGATTTGGTTATCTCTATCCCGTGGCGGGCTGCAAGCTGGTCTATCGTATCGAAGCCAGCGTTGTGCCTTGTGTGTTCATATTTGCTGCCCGGATTTCCGAGCCCAGCTATCAGTATCATAGTAACCTCCGTTTATTTTTAATAGAGTTTTATTATAGCAGACTTTACAAGTATGGTATAATAAATCTCTATGAAAGAAAAAGTTTTAACAACCAAAAATAAGCATGCGATAGGAATCGCCTTCGTAATAGCGGACTCGTTTTTCTTTTCGCTGATGACACTTTTCGTAAGGCTCTCCGGTGTCCTGCCGACTATGCAGAAGTGTTTTTTCAGGAACGCTTTTGCGGCAGTTATTGCGATTATCACGCTCGTCAGAAGTGACCAGAAGTTTCATATACAGAAGGGATCACTGCCTGGTCTTTTCGCGAGATCGATAACAGGCGGCCTCGGAATGATCCTGAATTTCTACGCTATCGACAGAATAGGTCTCGCCGACGCGAATATTTTGAACAAGATGTCGCCGTTCTTTGCCATCATTGCCTCGATTTTTATCCTGAAGGAGATTCCGAAGAAGGCAGACTGGATCGCGGTCATCATCGCCTTTATAGGTGCGATATTTATCATCAAGCCTTCAGCAAATGTGGCATCTCTCTACGCGCTCGCAGGTCTTTTGGGAGGCCTCGGAGCCGGAATTGCATATACCTATGTAAGAAAATTAGGGCAGCAGGGCGAGAGAGGTCCGGTCATCGTGGCATTCTTCTCCGTCTTTACGAGCTGTCTCTGCCTTCCGTTCATGATCGCAGATTATCATCCGATGAGCGGAATGCAGTGGATTTTCCTGATCTGTGCAGGTCTTGCGGCAGCAGGCGGACAGTTCACAGTTACAGCAGCCTACAAATATGCCCCTGCCAAAAATATCTCAGTCTTTGACTACTCGCAGGTTATTTTTGCATCGATCTGGGGAGCAGCATTCTTCGGCGAGTTGCCGGATTATCTCTCAGTCATCGGTTACATCATAGTCATTGGCTGCGCAGTTGCCCGCTGGGCATATCTGATGAAAACAGAGAAATAGAAAGGAGACATTATGAATCCATCAGCACTTTTTAAGCTCCAGGGAGCTTTTCAGAAATTCCAGGCGGCACATCCGAAGGTCGTATCTTATTTTTCAAGTGTGTTTGGAAATGGCATTCCTGAGGGAAGCGTTATAGAGTTAACTGTTACGAAGCCGGGTGAGGAGCCTGTCACTACGAATATGAGAGTGACTCAGGACGACCTCGACCTGATGCAGACTTTAAAGGAAATGCACTAATGGACAGATTCATTCTGCATTCGAAATATCAACCTACCGGCGACCAGCCGGAGGCTATCAAAGAATTAGTCGACGGCTTTAAAGAGGGCAATCAGTTCGAGACGCTTCTCGGTGTTACCGGTTCAGGTAAGACCTTTACGATGGCGAATGTCATTGCGGCGCTCAACAAGCCGACTCTTATAATGAGCCACAACAAGACTCTTGCAGGACAGCTCTACAGCGAGATGAAGGAATTTTTCCCGGAGAACGCTGTAGAGTATTTTGTCTCTTACTATGATTACTATCAGCCTGAGGCCTATGTGCCGCAGTCGGATACCTACATAGCGAAGGACTCTGCAGTAAACGATGAGATCGATAAGCTCCGTCTCTCTGCTACGGCTGCGCTCGCTGAGAGAAGAGATGTAATAGTTGTAGCCTCTGTTTCCTGCATATACGGTATCGGAAGTCCTGACGACTATGAAAATCTGATGGTGTCTCTTCGTCCCGGTCAGGATAAGGACAGGGATGAAGTCATCAAAGAACTCATAGAGATGCAGTATCTTAGAAACGACATGGATTTCAAGCGTGGTACTTTCAGGGTTCGCGGTGATACTCTGGAAGTGATCCCAGCGAATACGACTGACTACGCGTACCGTATCGAGTGGTTCGGCGACGAGATAGACCGGATAGTACAGACAGACCCGCTTACTGGAAAAGTACAGTACGAACTGAGTCACTGCGCTATTTTTCCGGCATCGCACTATGTAGTTCCGAAGGAGAGGATAGAGCGGGCCTGCCAGTCTATTGAGGCAGAACTGAAGGAGAGAGTGGATTTTTTTAAGGCGCATGACAAGCTCCTCGAGGCGCAGAGAATTGCCGAGAGGACGAACTTCGATGTCGAGATGCTGCGTGAGACAGGATTCTGTTCAGGAATAGAGAACTACTCGAGGCATATGACCGGGGCTAAGCCGGGCGAAGCACCGCAGTGTCTTATCGATTATTTCGGAAATGATTTTCTTACGATAATAGACGAGAGCCACATCACTGTTCCACAGATCGGCGGTATGTACAATGGCGATAAGGCGAGAAAGACGACGCTTGTCGACTATGGATTCAGGCTTCCTTCGGCTCTCGATAACAGGCCGCTTTCATTCAGTGAGTGGGAGCAGAAAATAGACCAGCTGATGTTTGTGTCCGCCACACCGGGACACTATGAGGAGGAACACGAGCTGCTACGTGCCGAGCAGGTTATAAGACCTACCGGACTCTTAGATCCATCGATTGATGTCCGCCCGACTGAGGGACAGATCGATGATCTCTATTCAGAGATTAAGAAGGAGACCGATGGACATCACAAGGTCCTTGTCACTACTCTTACGAAGAGGATGGCGGAGGATCTTACTGACTATCTGGTTCAGCTCGGAGTCAGGGTCAAATATCTGCATTCAGATATCGATACTCTTGAAAGAGCCGAGATCATCAGAGATCTGCGTCTAGATGTATTTGATGTCTTAGTCGGAATCAACCTTCTTCGTGAGGGACTTGATATCCCTGAGATCACGCTCGTTGCTATTCTCGATGCGGATAAGGAGGGCTTCCTTCGTAACGAAACCTCACTTATCCAGACTATCGGACGTGCAGCGAGAAATGACCATGGTCACGTAATCATGTACGCAGACACAGTCACTGAGTCGATGCAGAAAGCTATCGATGAGACGGAGCGTCGTAGAAAAATTCAGATGGCCTACAACGAGAAGCATCATATAACTCCGAAGACTATAGAGAAGGCAGTTCAGGATGTCATCGCTGTTTCAAAGCAGGTTGCTACTGAGGAGAAGGATATGGAGAGGCAGCCTGAGGAGATGACAGTCGAAGAGCTGAAGAAGTATATCGAAAAAATCCGCGGCAAGATGGAGAAGGCAGCTGCCGATCTCAATTTTGAGGGAGCTGCCGAGTACCGTGACAGAATGATAGAGCTTAAAAATATGCTGCGGGATGAAGAGGTAGAAAACAGTGAAAGAAGCAACACAGGAACTGACACCAAGAAAGTACATAAAAATAAGAGGGGCAAAGGTTCACAATCTTAAAAATATCGACCTCGATATTCCACGTGATTCGTTTACTGTTTTTACTGGACTTTCAGGATCGGGCAAGAGCTCGCTCGCTTTCGATACTATTTTTGCAGAGGGCCAGAGGAGATATATGGAGTCCCTCTCGAGCTATGCGAGACAGTTCTTGGGACAGATGGAAAAACCAGACGTCGATAAGATTGAGGGCCTCCCGCCTGCCATCTCTATTGACCAGAAATCTACCAATCACAACCCCAGGTCTACTGTCGGAACTGTGACGGAGATCTACGATTACCTGAGACTTCTCTACGCGAGATGCGGAATTCCACACTGTCCGAAGTGCGGCCGTCCTATTTTTAAACAGACTGTTGACCAGATGTGTGACCAGATAAAAAAGCTGCCGGAGAAGACCAGGTTTCAGGTGCTCTCTCCTGTCGTAAGAGGCAGAAAGGGCGCGCAGGAGAAGCTCTTCGAAAGAGCCAGAAAGAGCGGCTATGTCAGAGTCATTGTAGACGGCGATCTATATGATTTGAATGAGGACATTAAGCTTAACAAAAATCAGAAGCACAATATCGAGATAGTTGTCGACCGTCTCGCGATGAAAGAGGGGATTGATGCCAGACTTACAGGCTCAATCGAAAACGCCTTAAAGCTCTCAGGTGGTCTTGTGATAATCGATGTCATAGGCGGCGAGCCGATGCGTTTTTCAGAGAGCTATTCCTGTCCTTATGACGGTACCTCAATCGATGAGATAGAGCCCAGAACTTTTTCATTCAACAATCCGTTCGGTGCCTGCCCTGAGTGTTTTGGCCTCGGCGTCAAGAGAGAGTTTGACGAGAGGCTGATGATCCCTGATGAAAGTCTCTCTTTTAATCAGGGAGCAGTTCAGGTGATTGGCTGGCAGAACTCTAAGGATAAAAAGAGCTATTCGCACGCTCTTCTTGAGGCTCTCGCGAAGGAGTACGGCTTTTCACTCGATACTCCTTACAAGGATCTGCCTGCTGATATCAAGGATATGTTCCTGCACGGTTCAGACAGGACCGTAAAGGTTTCTTATTCAGGACGCTGGTCTACAGGCGTCTACGATGTGCAGTTTGAGGGTCTTATAGAAAATACGAAGCGCAGATACCGCGAGACCAGTTCGGATTCAGCGAAGGCTATGTTCGAGGAGTATATGCAGATCACTCCGTGCCCTGCCTGCCATGGACAGAGACTTAAGCCTGAGGCTCTTGCGGTCACTGTCGCTGATAAAAATATCTACGAGATGACGACGATGTCGATTAAGGATCTCCGGAAGTTTTTGGACGAGATGCAGCTTAGCGAGCAGCAGATGCAGATCGGCCGTCTGGTGCTTCGCGAGATAAAGGCGAGAGTCAAGTTCTTAGACGATGTAGGACTCGACTACCTCTCACTAGCAAGAGCGACTGCTTCTCTTTCTGGCGGCGAGACTCAGAGAATCAGGCTTGCGACTCAGATCGGTTCAGGTCTCGTAGGTGTCGCATATATCCTCGATGAGCCTTCTATCGGTCTGCACCAGAGAGATAACGATAAGCTTTTGGCTTCTCTTAAAGGCCTTAGAGATTTGGGCAATACTCTTATCGTAGTTGAGCACGATGAGGATACGATGAGGGCTGCGGATTTCTTAGTAGATATCGGACCGGGTGCCGGTGAGCACGGCGGACAGGTAGTTGTCGCTGGTACTCCTGAGGAGGTCGAGGCCTGTCCTGAGTCACTTACTGGTCAGTATCTCTCTGGCAAGAAAAAAATCCCTGTTCCCGATGTCAGAAGAAAGCCGACCGGCTATATCACGATTAAGGGTGCCCGCGAGCACAACCTCAAGAATATCGATGTGAAGATTCCTCTTGGAATCATGACTGTGGTAACCGGTGTTTCTGGTTCTGGAAAGTCGTCTCTTATTAACGAGATTCTCTACAAGACTCTTGCCAGAGATTTGAACAGAGCGAGAACTATTCCTGGAGACTGCGATGGCATTGAGGGCATCGATCAGCTGGACAAAATTATCGATATCGACCAGTCACCTATCGGCAGAACTCCGCGGTCCAATCCTGCAACCTACACAGGAGTATTCGACCTGATAAGAGATTTGTTTGCGGCGACTCCAGATGCGAAGGCGCGCGGCTATTCGAAGGGCAGATTCTCCTTCAATGTCAAGGGTGGCCGTTGCGAGGCCTGCGGTGGTGACGGTATCAAGAAAATCGAGATGCACTTCCTTCCTGACGTGTATGTGCCTTGCGAGGTCTGCCACGGAAAGAGATACAACCGTGAGACACTCGAGGTCAAGTACAAGGGTAAGTCGATCTACGATGTTCTCGATATGACTGTCGAGGAGGCCGTAAAGTTCTTCGAACCGGTGCCTTCGATTTTTAGAAAAATAAAAACTCTGATGGACGTTGGATTAGGCTACATAAAGCTCGGCCAGCCTTCGACTGAGCTCTCCGGTGGTGAGGCTCAGAGAATCAAGCTTGCCACTGAGCTTTCGAGACGCGGTACCGGAAAGACTATCTATGTACTCGACGAGCCTACGACTGGCCTTCACTTTGAGGATGTAAGAAAGCTCGTGCTGATTCTCCGTGAGCTCTCTGAAAGTGGTAATACTGTTGTCGTTATCGAGCATAATCTCGATGTCATTAAGACGGCTGACTACATTATTGACCTGGGTCCGGAGGGCGGTGATGGCGGCGGTACTGTAATTGCCACCGGCACACCTGAGGAGATCTGCAGGGTGAAGAAGAGCTACACGGGACAGTACTTGAAGAAATATCTGAAGTGATGATGACATTTTTGCGGCCTGCTATAGAGAAAGTCGATAGAGAAGCAAAAAATCTGCCTATTTTTTATGCCTATAGAAATTAAAATTTGTACTCTTTGAGACTTGAAAAAGCTAAATTTTCCGCTATAATATTTTATGTATGTTCTGAAATAGAGAATTACGAAGTTTTTCGTTTTTAATAGATAGGAAGGGAGCCCTACAGCATGGCTGCAACAGATATTGGAATTGATTTAGGAACCGCCAGCATTCTGGTTTATTTAAAGGGAAAGGGAGTAGTCTTAAAGGAACCATCAGTCGTAGCATTCGACCGTGACACGAACAAAATTAAAGCAATCGGAGAAGAGGCCCGCCTTATGCTCGGCCGTACTCCTGGTAATATCGTGGCAGTCCGCCCTCTTCGTCAGGGTGTTATCTCAGATTACACTGTCACTGAGAAGATGATCAAGTACTTCATCCAGAAGGCACTTGGAAAGAGAAGCTACAGAAAGCCACGTATCTCAGTCTGCGTTCCTTCAGGTGTTACTGAGGTTGAGAAGCGTGCCGTTGAGGATGCTGCCTATGCAGCAGGCGCCCGTGAGGTATTTATCATCGAGGAGCCTATCGCCGCAGCTATCGGCGCCGGGATCGACATCAGCCGTCCTTGCGGTAATATGATCGTAGATATCGGTGGTGGTACAGCAGATATCGCTGTTATCTCACTTGGCGGATCTGTAGTATCTACCTCTATCAAGGTTGCCGGCGATAATTTCGACGAGGCCCTTGTCAGATACATGAGAAAGAAGCATAACCTCCTGATCGGTGAGAGAACCGCAGAGGATATGAAGATTAATATCGGAACCTGCTACCCGCTGACTACTCCGGAGACCATGAACGTCCGTGGAAGAAACCTCGTTACAGGACTTCCAAAGACCATCGAAGTTTCATCAGAGGAGACAGAGGAAGCACTTCGTGAGCCAACAGCTCAGATCGTAGAGGCTGTTCACTCAGTTCTCGAGAAGACACCTCCAGAACTTGCAGCTGATGTCGCTGACAGAGGTATTATCCTTACAGGAGGCGGCTCACTGCTCCGTGGTCTCGAGGAGCTTATGGTGGAGCGCACCGGAATCAATACTATGACAGCTGAGGATCCGATGACCTGCGTAGCTATCGGAACCGGAAAGTATGTCGAGTTCATGGCAGGAAATCACGACCTCTCACAGGTGTGATTAAATGATCTTTTGACAGGAGCTGTGTTATGAAATATTCGTTCCTAAAGAGATGTATATCGTTTATTATGACGGCTGCTTTGGCAGTCGTCATTTCTATACCCGCAGATGCTTCCACTACAGTAAGAAATGCTTCGTGGGGGGATCTGACATCCATAGAACAGCCGATGTACAATCATCTGGTGAGTGAGCTGGAGAGAATCGTAAGTAAGGGAGGCTCTACAGAAATCACTTTTGACGGTCTGCAGTTTGATACTGATGATATCTCTGGCGATAAAGTGAATGCAGGAATTCTCTGGGACGATATCTATACCTGGGTATCGTTCAATCATCCGGAGCTTTTATTTTTTGAAGAAATAAATCCTGATGATCAGGATGCCAGCGATATGACGGTAGGGCCCACTTCTTTTTCTGTAAAAATAGGCGTTGACAAAAAATACAGAGGTTCTGATGAGTATACGCTGAGCACGAATGCGGCTTCCATAGCTTCTTCTGCAAAAAGTACCGCAGATGCAGTTATTTCAAAGAATTTAAATAAAGGGACCTACGATACTATAAAGGCCTATGCCGACTGGATCGCAGATAACGTCAGCTATGATCATAGCGCAGCAAGGCTGTCGGCGTCAGAGATAACAGATAACTCACCATGGAATGCTATTTCAGTTTTTGATAACGATTCTTCTACGAATGTTGTCTGCGAGGGCTATGCCAAGGCTTTCCAATACCTGATGGACAACACTCCACGTTTTGTATCCACAGGCATCACTTCAAAAATTGTCACAAGCACAGTGCCTGTTACAAACGGCAGCAGTTCTGCAGTCTCCGGTTCTTCGATAGGAGTCGATGACGAAACAACCGGACACATGTGGAACGTCGTTACTATAAACGGCAAAAATTATCTGGTAGATGTGACCTGGTATGACACTGATTCAGCTGTGCCATACAGGACGAAGTATCTGCTGGGAGGAGAAGATGCCGCAGAATCAGATGATACGAAACTCCATGAATATGATGCCCCGACAAAAGAGTTTTATTCGTATGATGAACTGGAGCTCTCTGAGACAGCATACGACAAATCGAGCACAGATCCGGTAACACCTGGAAATTCAGGGAATACTGGAAATACAGGCAACACCGGAACTAATACAGGTAACACCGGAAGCACATCATCAGGAAGTTCGGCTGGAAATACATCTTCAGGAAGTACAACAGGAAATACATCCTCTGGCAGCACCACCGGAAATTCAAGTACTTCAAACGATACAGGAATTAACACTCCGGTAAGTTTCAACACCTCTGGTGCGCAGATAGGTGGCAATCAGGTGGTGTCAACGACAATCACCTATACAGCACCGCAGACAGGCGATACCTCATACCCTTTTGCTGACACCTACGATGAGACAGAATCAGAGACAGAGCAGACTGCACAGATAGCCTCAGTAGAGAGCAAGAAGGGCAGTGTAACCTCAGTTTCAGCTGGAAGCAAAAAGCTTACTATAAAGTTCAAGAAGGTTTCTGTAAGTGGAAAAACAGTGAAGTACCAGGTCGCCTTAAAGCAGTCGACCGCAAAGAGCTGGAAGAAATCGTATGTCTCATCTACAAAGAAGACATTCAGCGGCCTTAAGAAGGGAAAAACCTACTGGGTCAGTGTCCGTCCGTACATCACGGTAGACGGAAGTGAGTATTTCGGCCAATGGTCAAAGACACTGGCTAAGAAAGTGAAATGACCTCCTCATCCACAAGACCATAGGAGACCTCGTCGCCCCATTCGGGAGAAGCTTTTCCGGCAGTGATCTCAGCAAGCTGTTTATCAGTCAGGGCTTTGAGATCTGAAGGAACCATTAAATGAACAGTGACCGCAGACCCGTATTCGATACCGGTCTGCGGTATTTTTTTCTCATTGAAAAAATAACCGGCTTTGCCATAATCGTTGTAATCGAGAGTTACTGAAAGCGGAAAGCCTTTGAGGATTTCCATAAGTATGGCGTCATCAACTGCCTCGGAGGCAGCAGTGCTGTAGGCACGGGTCAGACCACCTGTACCTAAAAGAGTTCCACCAAAATAGCGGACTACAGCTATAAGGCAGTGCTCTAATTCTCTGTGAGTCAGCACGTCAGCGATAGGATGGCCGGCAGTGCCCTGCGGCTCGCCGTCATCAGACGAACGCAGGACGCCGTCTATCTGCCAGGCGAAGCAGACGTGTCTGGCGTTATAGTGCTCCTTCCTGAGAGCGTTTATTTGATTAGAAGCTTCTTCGGGTGAAGAGACATCTAAGACATATCCGAGGAAGCGCGACTTCTTCTCATCGTATTCACTGTTACCGGTCCTGGTGATCCTATACATACTAAACTCCAGCATATCTATTGAAAATGATATGCTTTATTATACCTGATTTTTCTGCTATAATAAAGAGTCAGCACGGGCCTTAAGGACCAGTAACAAGCCACTGCATAAAGGAACCAGGAATGAATTACAGCAGAGCAAATGTGAAAAACTACAATTCGCCGAAGCTAAGAAAGCAGCATGCGGCACAGCAGCGTTTTATACACTCGCTGGTGAAGACGCTTCTGATACTGATTCTTCTTATCATGGCAGCGGCAGCAATCGGCTTTGCATCCTATGCAAAGACACAGATTGATAAGCTTCCCGACATCTCTCAGGTAAATATCTCCCCATCAGGCAAAAAGACAAAAATCCTCGATACAGACGGAAATGTCATAAATACGCTCTCTGCTAAAGGGGCGAATCGTGAATATGTATCTCTTGACAAAATACCTGTTGACCTTCAGCATGCCTTTGTTGCGATAGAGGATGAGAGGTTCTATAAGCACAATGGAGTAGATCTGCGCGGAATAATAAGAGCTGCATTTACAGGACTCGCTAATGGTGGCAGATTCAACGAGGGAGCCAGTACGATTACCCAGCAGCTTCTTAAGAACAATTATTTTGCCACCTGGTCAGAGGAGAATACTTTTAAGGAAAGACTCGATCAGAAAATCCAGGAGCAGTATCTCGCAGTCCAGCTTGAAAAAGTAAAATCCAAGGACGAAATCCTTGAGAATTATCTGAACACGATAAATTTAGGGCAGAGCACGCTTGGAGTCGAAGCAGCTTCGGAGCGGTATTTTAACAAGAATGTTTCAGACCTTACGCTGTCAGAGTGTGCAGTGATAGCAGGTATAGCAAATAATCCAACTAAGTATGATCCGGTTTCACATCCGAAAAATAATGCCCGCCGCCGTGAAAAGGTCCTGTCGAATATGCTCTCACAGGGCTACATCAAAAAAGATGATTACCAGAAGGCAATGGACGATGATGTCTACAGCAGGATCAAGAATGTAAATAACAGTAATGGTGAGACGACGGGATCGTATTTTACTGATGCGTTGATAGAGCAGGTTGCCTCAGATCTCAAGGATCAGCTTGATATTTCAGAGACAGAAGCTTATATGAAGCTCTACACCGGTGGGCTTACTATATATTCGACCCAGGATTCAAATATTCAAAAAGTAGTCGACGATGAGATAAATGACGCGTCCAATTATCCGGAAGGCACGAAATACTCAATCTGTTTTTCACTTACTGTAGTAAAAGAGGATGGTACGACCAGAAACTATAATGAAAAAACCATGCGCAGTTACTACAAGAGAACAAACAAAAAATATACGCTGAATTTCAATACTAAAGAAGAAGCGAAAGCAGCCTATGCCGAGTATAAAAAACAGGTGAGTGCAGGTGGAGAGGTTCCGTCTGGCGGGGAGAACGTGACATACACGCTCGAGCCGGAGGCGGCCATGACAGTAATAGACCAGAGAACCGGACAGGTCAGAGCCATGTCAGGTGGGCGTGAAAAAGATGGCAGCTCAATCAACAGGGCGGTGGACATCACAAGACAGCCTGGCGACACATTTAAGGTCTTGTCAGCTTATGCACCGGCTATCAATGCGGGAAGCAAGACGCTCGCCTCGGTAGAGGATGACGCACCGGACAGGCTGGAGAATGGGAAAGTCTTAAAGAATTCCGATGGCCATTACAGAGGATTTACAACGATAAGAGAAGCGATTACAGATTCGGTAAATGTAGTTGCTGTAAAAATGCTTTCGGATATCGGAACTGGTCTTGGCTATCAGTATGTGAAGGACTTTGGATTCACGACACTTAAGGAGGGCGATAACAACCAGTCTTTAGCACTTGGAAGCCTGACTAAAGGTGTGACAAATATTGAACTGGCTGCAGCCTATGCTGCAATAGCAAATCAGGGTTACTATAACAGGCCATCATACTATACGACCGTAGAAGACAGCGATGGAAAGACTATTCTCGATACTACTGATGATAAGGGGCACAGGGTCCTCAAAAAAACTACAGCCTGGCTGCTTACATCTGCAATGGGAGATGCGATAAAGACTGGAACAGCAAAAAATGCTTCCTTCAGCGGCATGACTATTGCCGGACAGGGCGGTCTGACTGCGAACCGTCGCGATACTGTTTTTGCGGGATATTCGCCTTACTATACCTGTGTCATCTGGGGCGGCTATGATGACAATTCTCCACAGAAATCAGGCAGCTATTCAGGCACAATCTGGAAAGCTGTGATGAAGCAGATACATCAAGGCCTTGAGAACAGGACATTTAAGAGACCTGAAGGTATAGTTTCATCACTTGTCTGCAAAAAATCAGGAAAGCTTCCTGAGGAAAACGTCTGCAATCACGATCCGCGCGGTAACATGGTCTACAATGAATTCTTCACGACAGACACTGTACCGACAGAGACCTGCGACCATCATGTAAAGCTTGACATCTGTAAGAAGTCAGGCCTTCCAGCAGGAGAATTCTGCCCGAGGTCTGAAATAGAGCAGAAGGTATTTATCACAGGCGGCAGCAAGGATACAGACGATGGAAAATATATGATCTCCTCTGCTGATACCAAGAAGACCTGTGACGTTCATTCTACGAAAGTCCCTAGAGAGGCCAATGCAGATTTTAATATTAAAATCGAGCCGTCTGAATGAGAATTGTACTCAAATAAATACTTGTAATTTTCCAGAGAAAGAGTACAATAATATCTGTTGTTGGCCCATAGCCAAACGGTAAGGCAGCGGACTCTGACTCCGTCATTTCAAGGTTCGAATCCTTGTGGGCCAGCTCTTTAAGAAGCGATGCGGAATGCATCGCTTCTTTTTTGTATCTAGAAATCGTATTCTCTAAATGGTATAATTGGAACAATTGTTATTTCGTCGCGGGCACGAAGTGCGGAAACGGCGGAAACGGCGAAACGGCGAACCGCTGGAACAATTGTTGCAAAATTCATTTGAGAGGCAAAACATGTACGAGATGAAGACTCGAGTGGGGTTTTCGATGGTCGGGGAGAACCTGGAGCTGCCACTGACGGGGATAATAAATTTTCTGCAGGACTGCGCTACTTTTCATTCGCAGGATACAGGCTATACGACACAGTGGCTGGTGGCAAATCACAGGGGATGGTTTGTGACAGACTGGCAGATAAGAATTCATAAGAGACCGGTAATGGGCGAGAACGTGACAGTCAGGACCTATCCATACAAGGCAAGGGGAGCTCTGGCTTCCAGATATTTTACGATAACGGATTGGGATGAGACACCGTTCATTACAGCCAATTCACTCTGGGTTTATATGGACCTCGACCGCTCGGCACCGACCCGTGCACCTGAAGATATGATAAAGTCCTATGGAATCGGTGCACCTCCTACAGAGGATTTTGGTGGAAGAAAAATACATTTTGATGGAGACACTGAGACCATCGAGCAGGTCAGAGTCGATAAGACAATGATTGATTCAAACGGTCACATGAATAACGGAAAGTATATATCCTTAGCAGAGAGCCTTTTGATGGGAAAGGGACCGTTTAATTTTTACAGGATAGAATACAAGGCACAGGCACATGAGGGCGACAGGCTCCTTTTGAAGAGCGGTGTAAAGGACGGACAGACCCTTGTAGAAATCACGAATACAGATTGTGAGCCTTATATGCGGCTTGAAGCTATAAAAGAGGAATGAGATGACGACACAGGAAGCACAGGCAGAATTAAAAGAGTATTTAAGCCTTTCACAGGAAAACAAAGAGGAGACGGAGGATGAAATTCGTCCTATTAAGACTCTTCGAATTCCTGAATATAATAAAAATATCGATACCTACAAAAAAGCAGGTATGGAAGCGATAGAAAAAGGCGAGCTGGCTCTCCTCCTCTTAGCAGGTGGAATGGGAACAAGGCTTGGATTCGACGGACCTAAGGGGACGTATCCTATAGAAGAGAATAAATCGATATTTGAGTGTCTTTTTGATAATCTACGTGCAGACATCGGAGAGAGGCAGATACCGTTCTTTGTAATGACTTCGGATAAGAACGATCAGGCGACGCGTTCATTCTTTAAAGAAAAAAATTATTTCGGGTACGACCCGGGTCTCATTTATTTTTTCAGGCAGGACATGGCACCAGCCTGTGACTTCGATGAGAGGCTGCTGCTTGAATCAAAGGATACGCCGGCGACTTCACCGAATGGAAACGGTGGATTTTTCACATCGCTCCTTAAGGCAGGTTATGGCGATGTGTTAAAGGAGAAGGGCATCAGGTGGCTCAACGTTTTTGGCGTAGACAATGTCCTTGCAAAAATCGCGGATCCGGCCTTCCTTGGAGCTGTCATTACTGAGCATAAGTCAGCAGCGGTAAAGGCTGTGCTTAAAAAGGACCCGTCTGAGAATGTCGGAGTTGTCTGTGAGAAGAATGGTCACCCTTCGATAATCGAGTACTTCGAGCTCGGTGAAGAATTAGCAGCTCAGCGCGATGAGAATGGTGAGCTGTTGTACTGCGCCGGAGTTACGGTAAATTATCTTTTCGATACTTCAATACTTTTAGATACTGCTGGCAGAAAGATGCCGGTTCACAAAGTAAGAAAGAAGGTCCCTCATATAGACGCGGCTGGAAATTTCGTAAAACCGGAAGAGCCGAACGGCTATAAATTCGAGATCCTTATTACGGATATCCTGGAATTCTTCCCGGATTTTCTGCCGGTCGAGGTTATAAGAGAGGAAGAGTTCGCACCGGTAAAGAACCTGCATGGGGCAGATTCTGTCGATACAGCAAGGAAACTGTTAGAAGCGCGGAGAGCTTAAGATGGCGATTGAGAGCATACGATTTTCTGTAGTCATAGGCGCATTTAAGACTGATGCCTGGTACTTTAAGCAGTCCATTGAATCAGCCAAGGCTCTGGATTGGAAAAATATGGAGATCCAGGTCTTGGACGCCTGCCCGGAGGCAAAGCTCGATAAGGTGACAAGCCTTGTGATGAAGGACGACTACAGGCTTAGGTATGTAAAGCTGCGTCCGAAGAATTCGCTTGCTGATGTCTGGAATGAGGGCATCAGGAGAGCACAGGGCGACTACCTGATTTTTGTCGGGCTTACAGACAGGCTCAATACTATGATCTTCCGCTATCTGAGTGATTATATAGCAGATCATCCGGAGTGCGACATCATCTATACCGATCACGATGAGATCCGGGACGACTCAAGGATGAATCCGTATTTTCTTCCGGACTTCAACAAGGAGCTGCTCTTAGGGCAGAATTATATAGGTGATACCTTTATAGTAAAACGGGATGCCTTTAAGCGTCTGGGATTTTTCAGAAAAGAGCTTTCATTTGCTTTTGCGTATGATTTTTTTATAAGGGCCATGAATAGAAAAGCTACCTTCGGGCATATAGCTGCCCTTCTCTGGCACAATATGGTCTTTGATACTCCGGTGACCGACGAACTTATCAAGCTTCGTGATAGAAGTCTCAGGGAGCACATGACAGTTGTCAGTGCATACTTAAATGAGAATGGTATCAAGGGAAAGCTTGAGCATGGATTAAATGATTCCTGGCAGGTCAGATACGATGGCAGCGACTATGAAAGGCATCTGAATTCAGTTCTTCTAATAAAAAACAAAGGCGTCTATGTAACTACAAGAAATGCCGCGGAAAAGCTCTACGGCTATGTATCCCAGCCTGATGTGGCGATTGCCGGAGGAAAGTTCGTAAGCGGCTTTCAGATAAATAACTGCGGATACATCTATGATAAGGACGGAGTCACTTACCCGGCCTGCAGAGGCGAAAATCCTCTTTCACCGGGACTCTATGGACGGATAAGGACAGCCTCGGATGTCTCGATGGTCGATTTCTCGTTCTGTATGGTTGATGCTTTATTTTTTAAAAAATGCGGCGGATTCGACAGGAGACTTAAGGGAAACGACATGATCCTTGACCTCTGTCTTAAGGCCAGAGCTGGAGGACTTCGGGTAGTATATGTGCCGCGGGTGACTGCGCACCGGGGCATTGCAGAGTCAGGAAGTGATGAAACCTCAAGGGAAATTCTCCGTGAGAAGTGGCATAAGACAATTACTGCAGGAGACCCTTTCTATAACAGAAATCTTCCGTCGGGTATGAAGAATTATTATCTGTAATGGGTGATTGACATTCAGTTTCATTTGGAGTATTATCCATGAGTTGTTACTATTATTACAAAGATGTTACAGAGGTTATAAGATGAGTGACAGGACAGGTGCTCCTTCGAGGAGAGCCAGGCGCAGAAAGCGCAGAAAAATTTTTCTGATAGTTGAGATAATAATTCTCGTTCTTCTGCTCGGAGTATTGTTTTTCTGGCTGAAGTTCGGCATGATCAATTTTCGTGATATAGGCAGCGTAAAGACCAATAAGCTTTCAAAGGAAACGAAGCAGACCTTATCAGGCTATACGAATTTCATGGTATACGGTGTTGACAACAGAGCTTCTGGATCTACTACCTATGGAAACACCGATGTGCAGATCCTTGTCAGCATAAATAACGACACGAAGAAGATCCGTATGGCGTCAATCTATCGTGATACCTTTTTAAATACTGATCCTCAGGGCACTTCATCATACAAAAAGTCAAATGCAGCATATGCCCGCGGTGGAGAGCAGGAATCACTTGAGATGATAAATGGGAACCTCGATCTCAATCTCGATAAATTCGTCACCTTTGATTTCTCGGCAGTTACAGATGTTATTGATGATGTCGGAGGAATTGAGGTAGATGTATCTGAGGCAGAGTACGAGGCCTTAAACAGTACGAGATGGCCTACTATACCTGAGGTAGCAAAGCTTTCAGGTAAGGAAGCTACACCTGTGACGAAGCCGGGACTTCAGACCTTAAACGGTGTACAGGCCTGCGCGTACTGCCGTATCAGACATACATCTGATAATAAAGGTGATTTCGGCCGCGCTGAGAGACAGAGAAAGGTCATGAGCCTTGTCATTGACAAAGTAAAGAAGGCCTCACTTACACAGCTCAACTCTATAATAGATGATGTGCTTCCGAAGGTATCGACTAATTTTTCAGCTACAGAGATCCTTTCACTCGCAACGGCTGCCAAGTCATATTCGGTTGACAAGTCATTTGGATTCCCATTTGACAAGTGGGGTGGCATCATAAGTCCGTATGGATGGATAATCGTTCCGACGACACTTGAGAACAATGTCGAGGAGCTTCACCAGAAGATGTTCGATGAAATGAACTATGCTCCATCGCAGGAGGTCAGATCGATAAGCCAGCAGATTGCTTATCTGACCGGAAAAACAGATACTGATACGGAGGATTACAGCGGCAGTGAAGGCAATATCGGTGTAGATGACGAAACGACGACAGACTCTTCGGGGACTGTTTCGGATGGAACTACTAATTAAATATTTGACAGAAAGGCCTGCACACTATGCAGGCCAAAACCATATTTTGGATAAATTGAAGATGTATCGCAGTTAAATCAGGAGGTTTATATGTGCGGAATAGTAGGATATATAGGAAGTGATCAGGCAGCACCTATACTTTTGGATGGACTTGAAAAGCTCGAGTACCGTGGCTACGACTCAGCCGGGATTGCGGTTTACGATGGAAATGAAATCCAGATCAAAAAAACAAAGGGACGTCTCAAGGTCTTAGAGGAGCTTACACACGATGGAAGCACTATGCCTGGCGTCGTCGGAATAGGACATACCAGATGGGCTACTCACGGAGAGCCGAATGAGGTCAACGCGCATCCTCAGTTCAATAAGGATAAGACTATCGCTGTAGTTCATAACGGTATCATCGAAAACTACCAGAAGATCAAGGATAAGCTGACCTCAAAGGGATATAAATTCATATCAGAGACAGATACAGAGACTGTCGCCCAGCTTCTCGACTATTACTACGAGGGAAATCCTCTTGAGGCTATAATCAAGGTTATGAACAGGGTAGAGGGAAGCTATTCCTTAGGTATACTTTTCGCAGATCACCCTGATAAGGTCTACGCTGTAAGAAAGGACTCTCCTCTGGTAGCCGGATTCGCAGAGGATGGCAGCTATATCGCATCAGATGTTACGGCTATCCTCAAGCATACAAGGGATGTCTACTATATCGACAATCAGGAGATCGCCTGCCTCAAAAAGGACGGCATCACCTTCTTCAATATCGATGCCGAGCCTGTAGAGAAGACTGCAAAGCATATAGACTGGGATGCCAACGCTGCTGAGAAGGGCGGCTATGAGCACTTCATGTTAAAGGAGATGTACGAGCAGCCAAAGACTGTAAGAGATACAATGTCTCCAAGGATCAGGAAAGGCCATGTCGTAATCGATGACCTGAAGATGTCTGATGAGGATATCAGAAATATCAGTAGAATTCATATAGTTGCCTGCGGAAGTGCCTATCACACTGGTGTTACCGCCAGATATGTCTATGAGCAGATGGCACGTATTCCTACCGACGCCGACGTAGCCAGTGAGTTCCGTTACCGCAATCCTATCCTGAATAAGAATGACCTCGTGATCATCATAAGTCAGTCAGGTGAGACTGCCGATACTCTTGCAGCTCTCCGTCTCGCAAAGGAGAGAGGTATCAGGACTCTTGCTGTAGTAAATGTCGTTGGTTCATCTATCGCAAGAGAGGCCGATGAGGTCATGTACACCTGGGCTGGACCTGAGATTGCAGTAGCTACTACAAAGGCATATTCTGCACAGCTGATCTGCCACTATCTGCTCGCCATCAGATTCGCAAAGGCAAGAGGTGAGATAGATGACGCCCAGGAGAAGGCTTATATCGAGGACCTGGAGAGGCTTCCTGACCAGATTGAGCTTCTTTTACACAACAAGGAGAGGATACAGAAATTCGCCAACAGGTATATCTCGGCAAAGGATATTTTTTTCATAGGAAGAGGTATAGACTATGCCACCTCTCTCGAGGGCTCACTTAAGCTCAAGGAGATTTCATACATCCACTCTGAGGCATACGCAGCTGGTGAGTTAAAGCACGGAACTATCTCCCTTATCGAGGACGGAACTCTTGTAGCCGCAGTCGCAACTCAGGATGATCTCTATCCAAAGACTGTTTCAAATATCGTCGAGGTAAAGACCCGTGGAGCTTTCGTGCTCGCGGTTACAAACGAGGGAAATACTGATATCGAAGAGAATGCGGACTATGTGATCTACATACCGCAGACGAATCACTTTTTCACGAATTCACTCGCTATAATCCCGCTCCAGCTTTTCGCTTACTATGTAGCTGTAGGCAAGGGCTGTGATGTCGACAAGCCTAGAAACCTCGCTAAATCAGTTACTGTTGAGTAAAAAATAAACGGTGTCGATGAAGGCACCGTTCTTTTTTTCTTCAAATGAGATTCACAGATAAAATTTTTTAAGGACACATTTCTTACATAAATAAATAGTACTATTGATAATGTCAAAAGGAAAGACAATAGTAAACAGGAAATGAAAGCGAGGTTACGCTTATGAGTAATTATCAGTATTATGAATATCAGCCGGGCAATGACGACGGCAGCCAGCAGAACAATGGTTACAATCCTTATACAAACCAGTATAACAATGGCGGCGGTTTTCAGGAGCCACCTAAGAAGAAAAAGGAAAGACGTCCTCATCCAAAGGCTAAGTTCGTTGGAAAAGTAGTCGCAGCAGCTTTGATTTTTGGAGCAGTTGCAGGTCCTGTTACCGCAGGTACCGGTCTTCTTACGAACCATTTGACAGGACATGACGAGTCGACAGTTTCAGAGAACAGTAATTCGAACTCAAACGGACAGATCTCATCGACAACGACTTCTGCATCTGCTTCTTCAGATGATGTTTCAGCACTTGCCAGTGAAGCGCTTCCTTCAATAGTTCAGGTAACGAATATGTCACTTGAGCAGGTTCAGAGCTGGTTCGGTACTTCATCTACAGTTCCTACAAAGAGCCTTGGAAGCGGAATTATTTTCAACCAGGATGACAAATATCTCTACATCGCTACAAACAACCATGTAGTTTCGAATTCAAACAGCCTCTCAGTTACCTTCAACGATAACAAGAGTGTTTCAGGTGAAGTGGTTGGAACCGATGAAGAGAGTGATCTCGCAGTTATAAAGGTTAAGCTTTCTTCTTTAAAGGACAGCACAAAGAAGGCTATAAAAGTTGCTACTCTTGGTTCATCTGATACTCTTAAGGTTGGTCAGCAGGCTATCGTTATCGGAAATGCTTTAGGCTATGGCCAGTCAGTTACTACAGGTGTTATCAGTGCTCTTAACAGAGAGGTTTCTATCCAGAACGAGGACAGCGGAAAGACCTATACTCAGGAGATGATTCAGACATCCGCAGCTGTTAACTCTGGTAACTCAGGCGGTGCTCTCCTCAACTCAAAGGGTGAGGTAGTTGGTATCGTTTCAGCCAAGTATTCAAGCAGCGGTTCTTCTACAAATGCTTCTGTTGAGGGAATGGGATTTGCTATCCCTATCTCAAATGCAAAGACTATTCTTCAGCAGCTGATGAAGGACGGTAAGGTAACCGACAGACCGGGTTCTTCAAATGGTTCAGGATCTTCTGCAGAATCTACAAATGACCAGGGCTTCCTTGGAATCCAGGGAGCTGATATCTCTTCAGATATGGCAAGCTCATACAATATGCCTGAGGGCGTATATGTGACTAAGGTCGTATCTGGAAGCCCAGCCGAGAAGGCAGGCATCAAGAAAGGTGATGTAATCACCGCAGTTGACGGTACCTCAATCACCTCGATGCAATCGCTTTACAGTTACATCTCCAGTAAGAAGAGCGGAGATAAGGTAAAGGTTTCAGTTGCTACTGTTGAGAACGACTACAAGTCAACAGATATAAATGTAACTCTTACAAAGCGTCCATCAGATGACTCTTCAAGTGATTCCGGCAACAGCGATAACAATTCCGGAAACAGTGGAGACAATAATCAGGACAACAGCCAGGATAACAGTGGCTCAGATGATTTCGGCGGTCTCTACGACTGGAGCCAGATATTTGGTGGCAACCAGTAAGTGTCTGCGATGGGCACCGCTCATCAAATAGTGCTTGTGCAAAAAGTAGATAAAATATATAATAAAGGGCGTAGCGGTTGGTTCCGCTGCGCTCTTTATGTATGTACAGCAAAGGAGAACTATGGATAAAAAAAGAATCGTAATAGCGTTAGGACACAATGCGCTTGGAACGACACTTCCAGAACAGAAGAAAGCAGCGGAGGGAAGCGCGAAGGCAGTTGCAGAGTTTATCGCTCAGGGCTACCAGGTAGTGGTCACACATTCGAATGGACCACAGGTCGGTATGATTCATACCGCTATGAATGAATTTTCCCAGAAGTATCCAGAGTATACAGATACTCCTATGAGTGTCTGCTCAGCTATGAGCCAGGGCTACATCGGATACGATCTGCAGAGCGCGATAAGAAGCGCTCTTATAAACAAGGGTATCTATAAGACTGTTGCCACAGTGCTTACACAGGTTACAGTAGACCCTTATGATGAGGCTTTCTACCGTCCGACAAAAATCATCGGCAGAGTCTTAAACGAAGAGGAAGCTAAGGCACAGGAGAAGAAGGGTAATCATGTAACTCCTGTTGAGGGCGGCTACAGACGAATTGTCGCAGCTCCTAAGCCTCAGAGCATCGTAGAGATTGATGCTATTAACGCTCTTCTCGATGCTGACCAGGTAGTCATCGCATGCGGAGGCGGCGGAATCCCTGTTCTTTCACAGGATCACCTCTTAAAGGGCGCTTCAGCCGTTATCGAGAAGGATACGGCAGCAGGCGTTTTGGCTGACCAGGTCGATGCCGACATGCTTATCATTCTTACAGGAACAAACAAGGTCTGCCTGAATTACGGCACGCCAGAGGAGAAGCCTGTTGACTTCTTATCTGTAGCTGATGCGAAGAAGCTCTTGGCTGAGGGCGCATTTGAGGCTGGTACCATGGCTCCGAAGATCGAGGCTGCTGTTTCATACATCGGAGACTCAGCTATCAGAAAGACTCTTATCGCAAGACTTGATCCTGAGAATCCGCTTATCGCCGGGAAAGACGGCACAATGATCGCAAAATAAGGATTTAGGATATAGGGGATAGGATATAGTCAATTACCGATTCCTAACCCCTATTCCCTTAGAAAGGATAAAGATGGATTACAGACGTAAGACAAAGATTATCTGCACTTTAGGACCTGCTTCAGAGTCTGAGGAGACTATGGCATCCCTTATAAAGGCAGGTATGAATGTCGCCAGATTTAATTTTTCACATGGAAGTCATGAGGAGCATCTTGGGAGACTCAAGACTTTAAGGAAGCTCAGAAAAGAGCTCGGATTCCCGGTTGCCGCACTCCTCGATACCAAGGGGCCTGAGATCAGACTTAAACAGTTCAAGGACGGCGGTGTCGACCTCGAGGATGATCAGACCTTCGTGCTGACTACCCGTGAGGTCGAGGGCGATAAGAACCAGGTTTCTATCACCTACAAGGATCTGCCGAAGGATGTGAGCCGTGGTACTCATATCCTGATTGATGACGGTCTTATTGAGATGCTTGTGACAAAGGTAACTGATACTGATATCACCTGTACCGTTATCAATGGCGGGCATGTCTCTGATAAGAAGGGAGTTAACGTCCCTAATGTCGAGCTTTCGATGCCATTTGTAAGCCCTAAGGATTATAAGGATATAGTTTTCGCGGTTCAGGAGGACTTCGATTTCATCGCTGCCTCCTTTACGAGGACTGCTCAGGATATCGAGGATATCAGAAAAATCCTGAAGGATCACGGCGGCGATAAGATTCAGATCATTGCAAAAATAGAAAATAACCAGGGCGTCAAGAATATCGATTCCATTATCGAGGCTGCTGATGGTATCATGGTTGCCCGTGGTGATATGGGTGTCGAGATTCCTATCGAGGAGGTCCCTGTCATCCAGAAGATGATCATTAAAAAAGTATACGAGGCCGGTAAGTTCGTTGTTACCGCAACTCAGATGCTCGATTCGATGATCACTCATCCGAGACCGACCAGAGCTGAGGCTACTGATGTAGCTAACGCTGTCTACGACGGTACCTCTGCTATCATGCTTTCCGGCGAGACTGCTGCCGGTAAGTACCCGGTTGAGGCTGTCAAGACTATGGATAAGATCGCGAGAAGGACTGAGCAGGATATCAACTACGTGAACCGTATGAAAAAGACTGACCGTCCGGCTGAGCCTTCGATTACTGATGGTATCACGCATTCGGCCTGCATGCTTGCCGGTGATCTGAATGCCGAGGCTATCGTTACTGTTACGAAGTCTGGCCGTACCGCCCATGCTGTTTCAAAGTTCCGCCCGGCTTCACCTATCATCGCTGGCTGCATCGACGAGAAAGTCTGCCGCCAGATGAATCTCTGCTGGGGCACGACTCCTATCATGATCTCTGAGGAGAAGGATGCTGAGGAGCTCTTCGCGCACACCCTCGCCCGCTGCGAGGAGGAGAAGCTCCTTACCGAGGGCGATACTGTAGTCCTCATCGCAGGAGTGCCGCTTGGTATCTCTGGAACTACGAATTTAATTAAAGCTCAGATGGTATGACCGAAAGCATGTAGGTGAGAACAAGTCGAAGACGAAGTTCGAGCCACATGCGAGGCCGTTCTCTGAGATTAGTGAACGCAAGCCGTAGGCGCCGCGTGAACTTAACGAAGAGAACTTCCTTGTTCAGCTTACTTGTAACCAAAAAGGTGGCTGCTTTCGCAGCCACCTTTTTTACTGTTCATTTCCAAACGCTTTTTTCATCGCCTCAAAGGTCTCGGCGGAGACGTAATGCTCGACGCGGCAGGCGTCCTTTACAGCAATGTCCTCCGGGACACCTATTTTTACAAAAAGCTTGGAGAGGAACTGGTGCCTCTCGTACATCTTTTGGGCGATTTCCATACCTGAGTCTGTCAGGGTGATGTGGTTGTGCTCGTCAATATTTACATATCCGTTTTCCTTCAGCTGTTTCATAAAAACTGATACAGTAGCTCTGGCGTAGCCAAAGTAATTACAGATGTCGGTCGCACGGACGAATTCCTTCTGCTGAGACAGTATCAGTATAGACTCGAGGTAATCCTCGGCAGATTCCTGCATTTTCATGTAACTTCCTCCTTTTAAGAAAGCAGTTCTGTATAATTCTTTTTATTTTATAATGAAAGCGGTATAAAGTCAAATCTACAATTTTTCATCTGCTCCAAATGTCAAATCAGCTTTTATTTTTTTTTCAAGAAAGCAAATCTATCTGAAGTCAGATCGTATATTTTTTCAAAAAAGTGTTAAGTATCCCTAATTTTTTCTTGACAGAAATGTTAGTGGGTGCTAATATAATATCTGCAAGTTTAGACTAACTAACAAAGCGCAGATGCCACAGATTATGAGGGCTGAAATTGTCCGTATGGATTGGGCCCGCACGGCATTTGCGCATCGGAAGGGATGGATTTTTATGTTGCCATTATCATTCGCAAAAAACGGCGAGACCGTAATGGTCGCAAAGATCGGCGGTTCAGATGAAGTGAAGAAGCACCTCGAGGACTTAGGCTTCGTAGTAGGCGCGAGAGTTTCTATCATCAGCCAGTCCGGAAATGGGAATGTGATAGTAAACCTTAAGGAATCCAGGCTTGCAATCACTGACCAGATGGCTGCAAAGGTTTCTGTAGTGCCGTCTGAGCCAGATATTAAGTAAAGACTGATCGGTGGCTTTATATGCCATCTGAACCAGATATCAAGTAGATAGGAGGATTTTTTCTATGAAGACGCTCCGCGATGTAAAAGTTGGCGAGACCGCAAAGGTGAAGGCCATTCATGGTGCTGGTGCACTTAAACGCCGTATCATGGATATGGGTATCACCAAGGGAACGGAGATCTACGTAAGAAAGGTTGCCCCACTCGGAGATCCGGTTGAGGTTACAGTACGTGGATTTGAGCTCTCTCTTCGTAAGGATGACGCAGACATTCTTGAGATGGAGTAACATTAATTACTATTTTCGCTAGGAGGAAACAATGGAGATTAAGATTGCTCTTGCCGGTAACCCTAACTGCGGCAAGACCACACTTTTCAACGCTCTTACAGGCGCAAACCAGTATGTAGGTAACTGGCCTGGTGTTACAGTTGAGAAAAAGGAAGGCCGCTATAAGGATAATCACGATGTGATCATCCAGGATCTGCCTGGTATCTATTCACTCAGCCCGTATACCCTTGAGGAGGTCGTATCCAGAAATTACCTCGTTAAGGATCAGCCGGATGCTATTCTTAATATCATCGACGGAACAAACATCGAAAGAAACCTTTATCTGACTACACAGCTTGTCGAAGTTGGTATCCCTGTAGTTATGGCTATCAACATGATGGATGTCGTTCGTAAGAACGGAGATCAGATCGATATCAATAAACTTGGAGAGGCTCTTGGCTGTCAGGTAGTCGAGATTTCAGCTCTTAAGGGTGATAACATCGACGAGCCTGTAAAACTTGCAATAAAGGCTGCAATGGCCAAAAAGACTGTTGAGCTTCCACACGTATTCAAGGGTTCAGTAGAGCATGCCATCGCACACATCGAGGAGTCAATCCAGGATGTAGTTCCAAAGAATCAGGAGAGATGGTACGCTATAAAGACCTTCGAGAGAGATAAAAAGGCTCTTGAGGGAATCAACCTTTCAAAGAGTGCTGCAGATGAGATCGAGCAGCATATCAAGGATTGTGAGAAGGAGATGGACGACGATTCAGAGTCTATCATCACAAACCAGAGATATGAATACATCACTGAGCTCATCAGTAAGTGCGTAAAGAAGGGCCGCGCAAAGGGAGAGCTTTCAGTTTCAGATAAGATCGATAGAGTTGTAACCAACAGATGGCTCGCGCTTCCTATTTTCGTAGCAATCATGTTCGTTGTTTATTACGTAGGTGTAACCCTTGCCGGTGGTCCTCTTACAGACTGGACCAACGACACGCTTTTCGGACAGTGGATTGAGGAGGACTTCTTCAGAGGATTCCTGTTCAAGCATATCCATGTATCTGCATGGGTAGATTCACTTGTAGTTGATGGTATCGTAAATGGTATCGCTACACCTCTTGGATTCGTTCCGCAGATGGCCATCATCTTCCTGTTCCTCGGTTTCCTTGAGGACTGCGGATACATGGCCCGTGTCGCGTTTATCATGGACCGTATCTTCAGGAAGTTCGGTCTTTCAGGCAAGTCATTCATTCCGTTCCTGATCTCATCAGGATGCGGGGTTCCGGGAATCATGTCCACCCGTACGATTGAGAGTGAGAAGGACCGTCGTATGACAATGATGACTACGACAATGATCCCGTGCGGAGCCAAGCTCCCTGTTATCGCTGCTATCGCAGGATATGTAATGGGTTCAGATGTATGGTGGTTCGCTCCTGTCTGTTATTTCGCAGGAATCGGACTTGTCATCATCTACTGCATCATCCTGAAGAAGACAAAAGCATTTGCCGGTGAGCCTGTTCCTTTCGTAATGGAGCTTCCAGCATATCATATTCCTACAATAAAGGGCCTTCTGCTTCATATGTGGGAGCGTCTCTGGGCATTTATCAAGAAAGCCGGAACAATCCTCTTCCTCTGCTGTGCAGTTATGTGGTTCCTGACTTCGTTCGGTGTTGAGGGAGGCGCTTTCGGTCTTGTAGACGATACCGCAAATTCAATGCTTGCTGCTATCGGTGGTTTCATCGCTCCAATCTTTGCTCCACTTGGATTTGGTCACTGGCAGCCAGTCGGTGCTACTCTTTCAGGCTTCGTCGCAAAGGAGCAGCTAGTAGGTACACTTTCAATCGTATCAAAGCTCGGTGTAGATGTAACTGATGCCGTTCAGGAGAGCGGATATCACTTCAACGCTCTTCGTTCAGCTTTCACAGAGTTCTTCGGAAGCGGAAGCGCACACGCAGGCGCATCAATGGGAGCCGTTGCCTTCCTTGTATTCAATATCTTCGACAGCCCTTGCCTTGCAGCTATTTCTTCAATGGCAAAGGAGATCGGCGACAGAAAGAAGTTCTGGCAGGCAATCGCATTCCAGAACATCTCAGCCTGGTGTGTAACACTTATGGTTTACCAGATCATCGGCCTCTTCAACGGAGTTCCGTTCTCAGGCTGGACCATTGTAGCCTTCGTTGTTCTTGCTGCTTATATCTACCTTCTGTTCAGACCGGATCCGAACAAGAAGTATGTCGCAATCGACCGTGGCGAGGCTGTGAAGTCACAGTCATAACAGGCTGAGTTATTTAGCTGATTTAAGGGCAGGAAGATTTTTCTTCCTGCTCTTTTTGAAAAAATAAACGCTGTTAGACATAACTAATAAATTGTATAGAAATAAGCACTTGCTTTTTTACCTGAAGGGTGTATAGTAGTAGATAAATTGAGATACCCCCAAGGGGTATACAATCAGGAGGCTGACATTGAGACAGATAGAAAGGATGGTGGCAGTAATGGCTGATGCGATAGTTATTCTTGTACTGGCAGTTCTTCTGGTACTTGCTGCCTTATCAATCATTCGGGACAGGAAGAGCGGAAAGCCGACCTGCGGTTATGTGTGCGGTGACGAGGTCTGCAGAGGCAGATGCGGACATGTGAGCACTGAGCACATGAGCCGCGCTACCCGCAAGGATGTAAGGGATGCGGTAAAGAACTTGAAGAAAATGCAGAAGAAACAGAGCTGACAAGGATTTTCGTTTATTTTTCAAGGAAGGAATAAGATGAAAAAAGTAGAGATGACTATAGACGGTATGATGTGCGGCATGTGCGAGGCACATATCAAGGACGCTATCAGAAAGAGATTTCCTGATGCAAAGAAGATGACAGCTAATCACACGACTGGTGAGGCGTCTTTCCTTCTCGAGGAGGATATGCCGGTGTCGATGGTAGAGCACGAGATCAAGTCGGTGCTTGATCAGATGGGATACCGCCTTTTGGACGTGACCGAGACCGATGCTCCTAAGAAAAAGGGGCTGTTTGGATTCGGGAAAAAATAAAAGCAACTGATTATCCCTGGTGTCTTAAATGGCATTGGGGATATTTTTTTATCAGTGATGATTTGTATCGCACATAGAACTTTATTATTCGTGGGTATGGTGATATTATTATATATGGCCTGTATACAGTGAGGCTAGACTAACAAGTATTTTTTATAAAAGGAGATAACAAACACATGGAATTCGGTTTTGGCAGCATGATCGAAAAGCTGAAAAAGAACCCAAAGACAATCGTTTTCACAGAGGGAGCAGATCCTAGAATTCTTGAGGCAGCTTCAAGACTTCTCGCTTCTAACTTCCTTCACCCAATCCTTCTTGGTAAGCCTGATGAGATTGAGGAATCAGCAGAAAAGGCTGGTTTTAATATCCGCGGCGCAAAGATCATCGATCCTGATAATTATGAGAGATTCGACGAGATGGTTGACCTCTTCTGCGAGCTCAGAAAGAAGAAGGGTGTTACACCAGAGCAGGCAAAGCAGATTCTTGCCGGTGCCAACTATTTTGGAACCATGCTTGTAAAAATGGGCGAGGCTGACTGCCTTCTTGGTGGTGCTACCTATTCTACAGCAGACACTGTAAGACCTGCACTTCAGCTGATCAAGACCAAGCCGGGCAACTCAATCGTAAGCTCAGTCTTCATCCTTGTTCGTCCTGCTGCTACAGGTGAGAGCGAGGTCCTTGCATTCGCTGACTGCGCTATCAATATCAAGCCATCAGAGGATGAGCTCGTTGAGATCGCCGGTGAAGCAGCTAATTGTGCTAAGCTTTTCGGTGTTGATCCAAAGGTTGCTTTCCTTTCATACTCAACACTTGGTTCAGGAAAGGGCGAGGATGTAGATAAGATGCGTAACGCCGCTGCAAAGGCAAAGATTAAGTATCCTGATCTTCCTATTTCAGGTGAGCTTCAGTTCGACGCCGCAGTTGCTCCTCGTGTAGCAAAGACAAAGTGCCCTGGAGATCCTGTTGCCGGACATGCAAATACCTTCATCTTCCCTGACATCAACGCTGGTAACATCGGCTACAAGATCGCTCAGAGATTAGGTAACTTCGACGCTTATGGTCCTGTTCTCTTAGGACTTAACGCTTCTATCAACGATCTTTCACGTGGCTGCAACGCACTCGAGGTTTACTCGATGTCTATCATCACAGCTGCTCTGGCATAATGCAGAATCAGTTTTCCAGAACACAAATGCTTCTCGGTGCAGAAGCAATGGAAAAATTAAAAACCGCTCACGTCGCCATCTTCGGAATCGGCGGCGTGGGCGGCTATGTCGTAGAAGCACTGGCTCGTGCGGGCGTCGGTCATTTTTCGCTGATAGATGATGATGTGGTATGCCTGACAAATATCAACAGGCAGATAATGGCGACCATAAAGACTGTTGGCCATCCTAAGGTCGAAGTCGCAAAGGAAAGAGTGCTTTCTATAAATCCTCACGCTGAGGTAGAGACGTACAAGACTTTTTTCCTGCCTGATACAAAGGACCAGTTTGATTTCACGAAGTGGGACTATGTAGTCGACGCGGTCGATACAGTGACTGCAAAGCTTCTTATCATAGAAGAGTCGAAGAAGGCAGGTGTGCCTGTGATTTCCTGCATGGGCTGCGGAAACCGTATGGACCCGTCGAAGCTTGAGATTACGGATGTCTACAAGACTGTAAAGGATCCGCTCTCAAAGGTCATGAGGCGTGAGCTCAAAAAACGCGGCATTAAAAAATGCACCGTTCTCTACTCTACTGAGACTGCTTTGAGTCCTATTGACGATCCTGAGATCAGCTGCCGCGAGCACTGCGTCTGCCCGCCGAACTCTCCGAGGTCCTGCAACGACCGCCGTGCTATCCCGGCTTCTACGCCGTTTGTTCCACCGGCAGCAGGCATTATGATTGCATCAAAGGTGGCAACTGATATTATTGGCTTTGATCATGAGGCCCGTGAAAAGCAGGACTTAGAGACCAAGCTTAAAAAGCGTGAGCTTTTCCGTGCCGGCAGGGCGTTAAGGGAAAAGCTTGAAAAGGCATGATTTATGAATATTGAAATCACACCGGAGGAGATGTCCGAGAAACGGCTCTCCTCTTATATTTTAGTTGATATGAGAAATAAAAGGGCTACCGACTACGGTATTATCCCGGGAGCAGTCTGCATAGCGCCCTCTGAGTTTGACTCTCATGTAGAGGAGTGGAGGGGTGCCGGTGTGCCGGTTATCGTCTACTGCATGACTGGCGAGCAGTCCGTTGAACCTGTAAAGAAGCTTCAGTCCCAGGGCGTTGAGGCCTATTCTCTTGCTGGTGGTTACTCGAGATGGGTGGTCTTTGATATAAAGCACGCTGAGTCCAAGAAAAAGCAGGCTGAGGAGAGCATCAGAAAGACTTTTCACAAGAAGCTGTTTTCGCCTTTTGCTAAGGCCCTTAATACCTATGAGCTGCTTCAGCCCGGTGACCATGTGGCTGTCTGCGTATCTGGTGGAAAGGATTCGTTTCTTATGGCGAAGCTTTTCCAGGAGATAAAGAGACACCACAAGTTTGACTTCGACCTGACTTTTCTGTGCATGAATCCGGGGTATAACGACACTAATCTCGCTGTGATCGAGGAAAATGCCCGCCTTCTCGATGTGCCGCTTACGATGTTCAAGTCGGATATTTTTGATATAGTTGATACCGTGCCGAAGAACCCGTGCTACCTCTGCGCGAGGATGCGCCGTGGCTGGCTCTATTCCAAGGCTAAGGAGCTCGGTTGCAACAAAATCGCGCTCGGCCATCACTACGACGATGTGATTGAGACCATTCTTATGGGTATGCTCTACGGCGGTCAGGTGCAGACCATGATGCCGAAGCTTCACAGCACGAATTTTGAGGGAATGGAACTTATCAGGCCGCTGTATCTGATTCGTGAGGATGATATAAAGAGATGGCGCGATTCAAATGGTCTGCACTTCATCCAGTGTGCCTGCCACTTCACCGATACCTGCTCGTCGATTGATCCTGAGGGACATACGAACTCTAAGAGGATGGAGATCAAGCAGCTGATAAATGAGCTTAAGAAAGTTAATCCGACTGTCGAACAGAATATATTCCGGAGCGTTGAGAATGTGAATCTCTCGACGGTGATAGCCTACAAAAAGGACGGGGTGAAGCATTTCTTTACGGAGGATTACTAATATCAAGAAAAATATGGCAGATATCATTAGAAAAAATGCTTTAGAGACGCTTTCGCATATGGGTGAGCACCCGTCTGCTGAAGTGAAGAGGACACTTGAAACACATCAAGAGTGGAGTCACAGAGATGGGGCATTCTATGCCGCACTAGTTGAGACTGCTGTTTCTCATTTGATTACAATTGACGCGATTATTGCTGCATACTCGAGTGTCAGATTAAAGAAACTAAATACCGTCGTGCTTGCTTCACTTCGCCTCGCACTTGCCCAGATTCTTTTCATGGACAGAGTGCCTGTTTCTGCTGCTACTAATGAGGCGGTTAATCTTCTTAAAGCTGAAAGTGCAGGCAAATTCGCAGGCTTTGTAAATGGCATTCTGCGCCACATCATTCGCGAAAAGAGTCAGTTGATGGCTAGATTTGTGCTTGATAATACTTCAGTAAAGCTTAAGCATATAAATGGACATTGGCAGGTCTGCGACAGAAAACAGGAGTCTTACCAGGAGGTCTGTGACAAGGCGCTCCGCTTTTCGTATCCTGTCTGGATTGTAAAATTTTTTGAGAAAGCATATCATGGAAAACCAATACTTGAGGGATTAGCATCTAAACGACAGATTACAGCCATTTCCAAGGTTTCTGCTGAAAAAATAAATGCCGAAGCGAAGAATACTTCAAAGACAAGCAGTGAAGAAATCAATTCTGCAAACTCAGATGTATCACAAATCTGTACGGGTGAGGAGATTGCTGACGGAATATACCTGCTCACATTCCCAGATGGCGTAAATCCTGCGGAGCTTAGTGCCTTTAAGCAGGGACTCTTCTATATAATGGATAACTCTTCTATGCAGCCGCTGCTGAATGCCAGGTTAAAGAAAGACAGCAGGGTTCTTGATCTTTGTGCCTCTCCCGGCGGCAAGTCTGTCTGCGCTGCCTGGCTCTATGACGCGCAGATCACATCCTGTGATATTTCAAAAGAAAAAACTAACAGAATAAAAGAAAATGTACAACGTCTTGACCTCTATGATAAAATATCCGTATCAGAAAATGACGCGTGTATTTTTAATCCGGACTGGAAGGAGAAATTCGATGCTGTTATAGCTGACTGCCCATGCTCAGGCTTAGGAGTAAGCGGCAGAAAGCCTGAGATAAGACTCAGGCTCAAACCGGATGATTTCACTGAGCTTTCAGAGATACAGAAGCGAATACTTGAAAATGCCGCCCGGTATTTAAAAGCTGGTGGGACGCTTATCTACTCGACCTGCACTCTCGATCCGGCTGAGAATGAAGAACAGATCAGGGCATTCATAAAGGCTCATCCGGATTTTTCTGTGGCAGGGCAGCGGACAATTTTTCCAGATGGATCCCATGACGGGTTCTTCTACAGTATAATGAAGAAATAATATATGACAGATATTTCAAGTAAAGACATAAATGAACTGAAAGAGTACATGACATCGATAGGCGAGAAGCCCTTCCGGGCCAGGCAGGTCTATAAGTGGCTGCACCAGAACCTCTCGACTGATTTTTCAGAGATGAGCGACCTCTCAAAGGCGCTAAGGCAGAAGCTTTCGGAAGAGGCGTATATCACTGTGCTCGAGCCGATAGATGTTCAGATATCTAAAGAGGATGAGACCAGGAAGTATCTGTTCAGACTGCCTGACGACAATCTGGTGGAGTCTGTGCTGATGAAATACAAATTCGGCTTGTCGGTATGCATCAGCTCGCAGGTTGGCTGCCGCATGGGCTGTGCTTTCTGCGCCTCGGGAATCGACGGCCTTTTAAGAGGCCTCACCCCTGGAGAGATGCTTGGACAGATAGAAGCAATCCAGAGAGATATTTTCAGGGAGGCAGCAGTTACAGTCCCTAAGTCTGACAGCGAGGAGTATTCTAGAAACAGAATCAGTCATGTAGTAGTCATGGGCACAGGCGAGCCACTTGACAACTATGATAACCTGCTTTCGTTTATCAGAATGCTGACAGATGAAAATGGACTTCATGTCTCACAGAGAAACCTTACCGTATCCACCTGCGGAATCGTACCGCGGATAAAGGAACTTGCAGAAAAAAAGCTGGAGATCACACTTGCGCTTTCACTCCATGCCCCAACACAGGAAAAGAGAAGGAAGCTTATGCCAGTCGCAAACAAGTACGATATCCACGAAGCAGTTGACGCGATGAAGGAATATCAGGAAAAAACAGGCAGGAGAGTTACTTTCGAGTATTCCCTGATAAAGGGCGTAAACGATACAGATGAGGATGCAAGGGAGCTTTCTGAACTTTTGTGGACAGGAGCGCATATAAACCTGATACCTGTAAACCCAGTAAAAGAGCGGTCTTTTGCCGCTCCAACAAGGGAAGCAGCCATAGATTTTCAGAGAAAGCTTGAAAAATTCAGAATAAATGTTACTATTAGAAGAGAAATGGGACAGGATATAGATGGCGCTTGCGGACAGCTACGAAGACGCCATTTGGAAAGGTAACACTATTATATGTATTTTTACTGTCTTACGGACAAAGGAAAAGTAAGAACGACAAACGAGGATTTTGCGTTCGCCTCAGATAAGAGTGTCGGATCGCTCGGAAACCTCTTTATCGTTGCAGATGGAATGGGAGGAGAAAACGCCGGAGACTATGCGTCTGAATTTGCGGTGAAGAAAGTCGTCGAGCTCTTAAGGAGTGGCGAAGAGGAATTCATCGGAAAAGACGAGGTCGTAGAGCAGATCCGTGATTCCATCTCAGAGGCGAACTGGCAGCTGTTCGAGATAGCGAGAAGAGACGCCACGAAGGCAGGAATGGGGACGACGATGGTCTGTGCCACCTTCCTCGATGGGCATCTTCATGTCTCGAATGTTGGAGACAGCCGACTCTATGTGCAGAGAGGCAAGAATCTTTTCCAGATAACGCTCGATCATTCCTATGTACAGGAGATGGTAAGAAACGGGGAGATTACAGAGGAAGCAGCAAAGCACCACAAGTATAAAAGCAGAATTACGCGCGCGGTAGGCGCGGAGTCTATGGTAAAGGTTGACTTTTTCGATATACCGGTTGACGATATCGACAGGGTACTGATGTGTACCGATGGACTTACGAATATGGTCTCAGATGAAGAGATCAGCAGGGTGCTTTCAAAGGATATATCACCGAAACAGCAGGCACAGACACTTCTTACAAAAGCCCTCGATGCAGGGGGAAAAGACAACGTCACTATCATAGTGATCGATCCGAAGAAAGATGAGGAAAATGATGCTGAGTAATGGAACATTTCTGGGGAACAGATACGAGATAATTGAAAAAATAGGTTCCGGCGGGATGAGTGACGTCTACAGGGCAAAGGACCACTCACTCGGACGTGACGTCGCTATAAAGGTACTGAAGTCTGATTTTGCGCAGGATTCATCATTTGTTACAAAATTCCGCGCAGAGGCTCAGTCCGCAGCAGCCCTGGAGCATCCGAACATCGTAAATATCTACGATGTCGGCAGCGAGGACGGACTCTACTATATAGTAATGGAGTATATAGAGGGCATCACCTTAAAGCAGTATATCGCAAAGAAGGGAAGGCTCGGCTACAACGAGGCCTTATCTATCGCGATACAGATGGCACGCGGTATTGAGGCAGCCCACAACAAGGGCATAGTCCATCAGGACATCAAGCCGCAGAACATTATTATTTCAAAAGAGGGAAAAGTAAAAGTAACCGACTTCGGCATTGCGAGAGCAGCAAATTCAAATACAATCCATGCCGGTTCTATGGGCTCGGTACACTATGTATCACCAGAGCAGGCCAGAAATGGTTTTGTATCATATGCCTCAGACATATATTCACTTGGAATAGTCATGTATGAGATGGTTACAGGCAGAGTGCCGTTTGACGGCGATACTCCTGTAGCTATAGCTATCCAGCATATTCAGTCACAGATGACACCACCAGAGGAGATAGTTCCGGGACTTCCTATTGCGGTAAGCCGTATCATAGAGAAGTGTACGATGAAGAGCCCTGAGAGGAGATATGCGTCAGCATCAGAGCTCCTTGTCGACTTAAAGAGAGCAATGGTAAATCCAGATGAGGATTTCGTTGTTATCCCGAATGGAGCATCAGATCTCGATAAGACCCGTGTGATCTCAAAGAGTGAGCAGGATGAGATAAAGAGACGTTCATTTTTTAAGGAGGACGATACAGATCCAGTCCCAGAGACCGACAGGGATTCAGAGAACAATGACGACGCGCCTGTAAACAGCCGTATGGATAAGGCTGTAACGATCATGGGAATAGCTGCGGCCGTAGTTATCGTAATTATCATTCTGTTCTTTGTAGGATCGATATTTGATATATTCCACTTTGGAGGAAAGAGCAAGAGCGATTCCTCCACTGAGAAGACAGTAGTTGAGGTTCCTGATCTCGAAGGCTTCTCAGTATCTCAGGCAAAGGCTGCATTGAAGGAAAAGGGACTCGAATTCGCGAAGGCAGGAGAGGAAAGCTCTGACGATGTGGATAAGGGCGATATCACAAGGACTGATCCTGAGGCTGGCACGAAGGTAGAACCAGGCTCGACTGTACAGGTATATATATCTTCAGGAAAGGGAGATATATCTGTTCCTTCAGTTATCGGAGACAGCGAGGAAGAGGCCAAGGCCACGCTTGAGGCAGCAGGCTTTGATGTAGAGACCAGAAGCGATTACAGTGATTCAGTAGAAAAAGGCAAGGTCATGATCCAGACTCCTGAGGCTGATACAAAAGGCAAAGAGGGAGATACTGTAACGATCACGATAAGCCTTGGAACAGAGACTATAGATGTACCTGATGTGACAAATAAGAGCCAGTCGGCAGCTCAGAGCACTCTTGAGAATTCAGGACTGAGTGCAGGAAGCATCTCGGAGGAACCATCTGATACTGTAAAGAAGGGTAATGTCATCTCATCCGATCCGGCAGCAGGCACTAAGGTTAACAAAGGTGCAAAGGTAAACCTGGTTATCTCTACAGGAAAGGCTACATACAGCTATTCGGATGAGGTTGATGTGATGAACAGCGACACCTACGATTCCAACTATGTAGTTCTTACTGACGCCAATGGAAATAAGGTCAAGTCCTGGACAATCACCGAGGCTACTGATATTTCTGCAAGCGGCATAACGACATCCACAGGAACGCTCACATACTACTCAGACAGCAGTGAGAGTGAGAAGCTTGGTTCACAGGCAGTTTCGTTCTCGGCTGAATGACAGGCAGGATAATAAAGGCACTTTCCGGATTTTATTACGTATACGATTATGCCTCCGGAATCATATATGCCTGCCGTGCCAGAGGAGTTTTCAGGAAAAATAACCTCCACCCTCTGGTAGGTGACGAGGCCGGATTCGTTATCACACATGAACAGGACAGGGAAGGGAACATCGAAAAAATCCTTCCCCGTACCTCAGCCATGGAGCGTCCTCCTGTCGCCAACTGCGACTTAGCTCTACTAGTGACTTCAGTTCATACGCCGGATATTAATTTTTCACTGATAGACAGGTACTTAGTGTGCCTACAGTACGCAGGCCTTACGCCAGTGCTGGTCTTCTCGAAGTCTGATCTGAATGAAAGAGACGATGAAGAGGAGATAAAAAAGGTCTACCAGGGCAGTGGCTTTGAGATGCACTTTATCTCGGTAGAGGACAACAGCGGGATTGACGAAATCAGACAGACGATAGAGCACCATGTCTCAACAGTGGCAGGTCCGTCTGGAGCCGGTAAATCATCACTTCTAAATGCGCTTACCGGTCAGAAGACATTGGAGACTTCTGATGTCTCAGAGCACACGGGGCGCGGCAGACAGACGACCAGGCATACGGAGCTTGTAGCGCTTTCATCAGATACATTTATCTGTGATACACCCGGATTTTCAACGGTCTATCTGCCAAAGATCCGGGAGAACGAACTCAAGGATTATTATCCGGAGTTTGTGGAGCTGCAGGATGGCTGCAGGTTCAGAGGCTGCGTCCATATAAATGAGCCTTCATGCGCCGTAAAGGCAGCAGTTGAGGCAGGGGAGATCAGCAGGGTCAGGTATGAGAACTATTGCAGAAGTTACGATGAGTTAAAAGAGATAAACAGGAGGAACTTCAGATGAACTGTCTGTCACCGTCTATACTTTCAGCTGACCTTACGAAATTGGGTGAGCAGGTAAGAACTTTGGATGACCTGGGAGCTGCATACTTCCATGTGGATATAATGGACGGCATGTTTGTGCCGAACATCAGCTTCGGTTTTCCGATAGTAAAGGCGGTACGTTCTCTCACTGAAAAAGTAGTCGATGTCCACATGATGGTCGAGGACCCGGGCAGATATATCGATGTCTGCGCAGAGGCCGGAGCCGACATCATCACAGTTCACTACGAGGCGTGCAGACATCTGGACGCAGTCATAAACCATATAAAGCAGGTTGGAGCTATGGCGTCAGTAGCGATAAATCCGGCCACGCCTGTATCAGTCCTGAGCTGTATTTTGGACCAGGTGGATATGGTACTTGTGATGACAGTAAATCCGGGATATGGTGGACAGAAGCTCATACCTTATACGGTGGATAAGGTCAGAGAGCTTAAAAAAATAAGCGATTCATCGAGAAATTCGTTTGATATAGAGGTAGATGGAGGGGTAAATACTGAGAATGCCGGAATGCTTCTGGACGCAGGGGCAAATATCATAGTGACCGGCAGCGCTCTGTTCAGAGGGGATCTCGAAGAAAATACGACTCAGTTTCTGAACATTCTGGAGGAATAAAGAATGCGTGTTATTATCATAGGCGGCGGCAGCCTTGATATGGAAACGGCAGTAAGAATCTTAAGAGAGGAAAAGTCATTTGTAATAGCGGCAGACAGGGGTTTGGACTACTGCCGCCTTCTTCATATATTGCCGGATGTGGCAGTCGGTGATTTTGACTCGGTATCGGAAGGTACTAAGAATATGCTTACTCTGTTTGAACACCAGGGAGTTCAGATAGTCCACCTTAATCCGATAAAGGACGATACCGATATGGAGTCTGCCCTCTCGATTGGTCTTAATATAGGCAAGGATGGTATAATAATCCTCGGTGGGACCGGGACCAGGTTAGACCACGTACTCGGGAATATGAGTCTTCTAAAAGAGGCAGATGACAGGGGCTGCCCGGCAGCTATCTATGATTCAAAAAACAGGATCCGCCTTATCTCAAGTGGCGAATCCATTACTATAAAGAAAAGCGAGCAGTACGGAAAGTACGTCTCACTTTTTCCACTATTCGGAGCCTGCCATGGCGTAAGTGCAACCGGCGTTTATTACCCGCTTGACAAAGCAGATGTCGGGACAGGAGAAGGGTACTACACCCTTACTATAAGCAATGAAATAACGGAAGATGAAGCAGAATTTTCGGTAGATGACGGTTATCTGCTGGTAATAGAAGCAAAGGACTGATTTATTTTTCAAAGGACTGCTTCATTTTTTCATAAAGGTAACTGAAAGGAGTGACACTATGCCTGATATATCAGATGTTACATCAAAGGATTTCGAGCAGCTCGAAGAGAAGATTTCGAAGCCTAACCGAAGCGTAGTGGCCACCCATGACTTTGAGGACCCTGAGGAGCTCTACAAGGAGCTTATTGAAAAAGTAAGAAAGTACCACCCGAATGGAGATATCTCCATAATAGAAAAGGCGTATAAGGTTGCTAAGGAGGCGCACAAGGACCAGAAGAGAAAGTCCGGTGAGCCATATATAATTCATCCTCTTTCAGTCGCTATCATCCTTGCTGACCTGGAGATGGATAAGGAGAGTATAGCAGCAGGCCTTCTGCACGATGTCGTAGAGGATACTTCGATTACCCGCGAGCAGCTCGCGTCGGAATTCTCAGAGGAGATAGCAGAGCTGGTCGACGGTGTCACAAAGCTCGGCCAGGTGCCTCTTGATGCAGATAAGGTCGAGGTACAGGCTGAGAACCTGCGAAAAATGTTCCTTGCGATGGCAAAGGACATCAGAGTCATAATAATTAAGCTCGCCGACCGACTTCACAATATGCGTACACTTAAGTACATGAAGCCTGAGAAGCAGAAGGAGAAGGCCCGCGAGACCATGGAGATCTATGCTCCTTTAGCTCAGCGTCTCGGTATCAGCAGGATTAAGATCGAACTCGATGACTTAGCCCTCAAGTACTTGGAGCCTGAGGCCTACTATGACTTAGTCGAGCAGATCGCACAGAGAAAGACCGAGAGAGATGCGTACGTACAGAAGCTTGTAGACGAAGTAAAGAAGCACATAAGCGAGGCAGGGATCACAGCGACAGTCGAGGGACGTGCGAAGCATTTTTTCAGTATCTATAAGAAGATGGTAAACCAGCACAAGACCCTTGACCAGATCTACGACCTCTTCGCCATAAGGATTATCGTAAACGATGTCAAGGACTGCTACGCGGCGCTCGGTGTAATCCACGAGAACTACACCCCTATTCCGGGACGTTTCAAGGACTATATCGCTATGCCGAAGCCGAACATGTATCAGTCGCTTCACACGACTCTTATCGGACCTAACGGAACGCCGTTCGAGATCCAGATCCGTACCTGGGAGATGCACAGGACATCTGAGTATGGTATCGCTGCGCACTGGAAGTATAAGGAGAGTGGCGAGGGTGCGACCATAAACCGTGAGGAGGCAAAGCTTTCATGGCTCCGACAGATTCTCGAGTGGCAGCGTGACATGTCTGATAACCGTGAGTTCGTTTCTCTTTTGAAAAATGACCTCAACCTGTTTTCAGATACCGTATTCTGCTTTACGCCTTCAGGCGATGTAAAGAACCTGCCGGCAGGCTCTACACCTATCGACTTCGCCTACAGCATTCATTCCGCTGTCGGCAACAAAATGGTCGGTGCCAAGGTAAACGGCAAGCTCGTTCCGATAGATTACCGCATTAAAAACGGCGATCGTATAGAGATAATCACGTCTCAGAATTCGCGCGGTCCAAGCCGTGACTGGCTGAATGTCGTAGCATCGGCTCAGGCTAAAAATAAAATAAACCAGTGGTTCCGCTCGATTACGAAGGATGAGAATATCCAGAAGGGCCAGGAGCTGCTTGCTGAGAATGCAAAGAACAAGGGCATAGACCTAGGCCTTATAAATAAGCCTAAATATCAGGAGAGAGTCTTAAGGCGCTACGGTTTCCATGACTGGAACTCTGTGCTTGCAGCCATCGGTCAGGGAAGCCTCAAGGAGGGCGCTGTCATAAACAGGATGGAGGACGGCTACAAGAAGGACCATCCTATCACTATGACAGACGAGGATGTCCTTGCAGCTCACAATCCTGACGCTCCTGTAGACAAAGACCATCCACAGCAGGTTCCTCAGGCCAGGAAGAAATCAAAGAACGGCATTGTCGTAAAGGGCTTATATGATGTCTCAGTCAGATTCTCGAAATGCTGTAACCCAGTTCCGGGTGATGAGATAGTAGGCTTCGTTACCAGAGGCCGTGGTGTCTCAATCCACCGCACAGACTGTATCAATATCATCAATATTCCTGACTCAGAGAAGTCAAGGCTTATTGAAGCAGAATGGCAGCCTGATTTCATCGATGCGAAGGAAGACGAGGAATTCCTCGCTGAAATTCATATCTACGGACAGAACAGGACCGGACTTCTCGTAGATGTTACGAAGGTATTTACAGAGCACGAGATAGATATCCGCTCGATCCATTCGAAAACGAGCAAGCAGGGGGTTGCGACAATTGACCTCTCCTTCATGACCAAGAACAGGGAGGAGATTTCCGAGATCTGTGACAGGTTAAAGCAGATAGAATCAGTTATTGATGTACAGAGAGCGAGTGGCAGATGAAATTATTACACTATGTGGTTGGACCTATACAGACGAATTGCTATACACTGGTATCAGATGACAACAAGGGAATAGTCATCGATCCAGGTGACTCAGGAGACCGTATCGCGGCTGAGCTTAAGAAAAATAGCGTTTCTCCGGAGGCTGTGCTCCTTACTCACGGGCACTTCGACCATGTGAGTGGAGTAGAAGCGCTCTGTAGCGAATTCGAAAAGCTGCCTGTCTACATCCTCGATAAAGAGATGGATACCCTTAAGAATCCTAAATATAATCTTTCTGGCGTGATGGGATATGGGCCGGAGGATTTCAGCCCGCTGATCACGGATACTTTTTCAGATGGAGAGGAGAAGACTATAGCGGGATTTACCTTTAAGGCTATATGGACGCCGGGGCACACACCAGGCGGCTGCTCGTATTTTTTCCAGAAAGAAAAAATGCTCTTTCCGGGAGATACCTTATTCTGTGAGAGCGCCGGGCGCACAGACTTCGCTGGCGGCTCGATGTCGGACGAGATCCATTCGATCCGCGAGAAGCTTCTGACTCTGCCGGAGGATACAAACGTCTATCCGGGCCACGACATGACGACGACTATTGCTTTTGAAAAAATAAACAATCCTTATGCGTGAACTTATAGAACTACGTGAAAATAAACGCTTTTTTGACAATGAGACCGGGCCGCTGCTGCGGTCCTTTTTTCCTAAGAGCAGACTTTTAGTCTACTGCGACGGCACTCTCCTGGGAAGGGAGAGCACTGATGAGAAGGCAGAGAGGGAGACTGTAAAGCCTTCGGCGGTGCTGAGTATCAATTATTCGGACGATGTGGCTTCGATGCATTTTTTCTATGATGGGAAATCGAACGAGATCTCTTGTCCCGCTGAGAAAAATGCTGTGAAGCGCGCTCTCTATTCGGTGGTTTCAAACCTCACTGGGCGGAGTCTGCCCTGGGGCTCTACGACTGGAATCCGCCCGACAAAGGAAGCCCTCGTGATGAGGCAGCAGGGGAAGAGCGCCGACGAGATCAGGAAATTCTACAGTGAGAAGTATTTTACCTCTCCTGCAAAAATAAACGAAAGTATCGAGATAGCCGAGGCCGAAAAGCAGATCCTTTCACACTTTCCTAATACTGAGAGCTTTGAGGGGCACAGTGACTATAACCTCCAGACGAACGGCTACAGCCTGTATTTAGGCGTGCTTTTCTGTCCGTCAATCTGCCTGTACTGCTCGTTTTCGTCGCACCAGATTGACGCGTATTCGTCGCTGGTCCCGGGGTATATAGCTGCCCTTAAAAAAGAGATTGACTTCGTGGCTGAGAGGTTTAAGAACAGAAGGCTCGACTGCATTTATTTTGGAGGCGGAACGCCGACAACACTGAGCGCTGCGGAGCTCGATGATATTTTTTCATATATAGAGCAAAAATTAGACCTTTCTCATCTGGCTGAGTATACGGTGGAGGCGGGAAGACCGGATTCGATTACTGCCGATAAGCTTCAGGTCATGAAGGAGCATGGTATCACGAGAATTTCTGTGAACCCGCAGACGATGAACCAGAAGACTCTGGATCTGATAGGACGGCGGCATACAGTTCGGGATATTTTAAGTGCTTACGAGCTCGCGAGGTCGTTTAATTTTTCATGTATAAATATGGATATGATCCTCGGTCTCCCTGGCGAGAGTATAGAGGATATCAGGCATACGCTTTCTGAATTGAAGCGGCTGTCTCCTGATAATCTGACTGTCCATTCGCTCGCGATTAAGACGGCGGCGCGGCTGAGACTCGAGTGGGATAAGTACGAGGACCTTGATTTTACGAATTCTGTCGCGATTATGGATGAGGCGCTTGCCACCGGTCGTGAGATGGGTATGCATCCGTACTATCTCTACCGCCAGAAAAATATGGCCGGCGCTCTCGAAAATGTCGGTATGGCGAAATCTGGAAAGGACGGTATCTATAACGTCATGATTATGGAAGAGCGTGAGGATATCGTGGCTCTTGGCGCGGGCGCGGCCTCGAAGATGGTCCGCCCTGATGGTGCCGGTGGAATCCAGATTACGCGTTGCGAAAATGTCAAGGATATAAGGAATTATATCGACCGTGTTGACGAAATGATAGAAAGAAAAAATCTGCTTTTTTCTGATTTATGATTATGATATAATAAGCTTCAGAAAGGAAATTTTTCTATGACAGAAAAGCAGGCTATTCTTAGGGATCTCAAAGTTATTGCAATCCTTAATAACAAAATAGATTATTCAGACCACGATAATATCGGGGCCGTTCTTGAACTTAATCCTAAGTCGCTTTTTGCTACGGAGTATGGACAGAGGTATTTAGACCGCATACGTGCGATGTATGACGGCAAGGAGTATGAGCATACCTGTATTCTCTGCGGTTCACCGCTGGATGGCGCAAATCCTGTATGTGATAACTGCTATAAGATGATCACTCTCGGGAATGCTGTCGCTCCGAAGAAACCAGAGAATGTTGTTTCGGAGGAGACTGCACCTGCTGCTCAGACCACTGAGACTGCCACGGAATCGGAAGTTGCTCAGACTGTTGATACCACATCAGCTGGAAAAGAATCTGCAACGAATGCCGAGGTAGAGTCTGCTTCTTCCACAGAAGAGACAGTTGCCGATACTGAAGCAGCACCGGCAGAAGCTTCTGAATCAGAAGCTGCTCAGACTGGTGAAACAACACCAGCAGCTGAAACTGAAACTACGTCGACAGAGACGGCACCGTCTGCTGAAACTGAAGCTGCGTTGACTGATGAAACAGCACCGTCTGCTGAGACTGAAGCTGCATCGGCAGAGACGGCACCGGCTGAAGAGGCTGCACCTGAAGCAGAAACGGCATCTGAAGAACAGGCTTCGGATGATGAAGATAAGTCTTCTGATGATATTGATCTGAATCATGGATCAGAGGGCTCAGTCAAGGGTGAAAAGATGCTCGAGCTCAGCAAAGCACTGATTTTTCTCTTTGTTATCATGTGCTTTACTATTGCTATTGTCTGCGGGGTTGTGCTTGGTATAAGGAATCTTCGTATCAAGAACCAGAAGCATGAACAGGAACAGTCCAGAAGTGAGGCAATCATAAAGGATGCTGATTTACGGGACTACTACAGTATGATTTCATCAAATGTGGATCACACACTTGCTATAAAGGCTGATTCATAATTCGCATTACGATAATGAAAGCACAGTAGAGATGAAGATTTGATCGAGACATCAACAGGTAGTTCAAAGGCTGAGTTTTAATGGTTATCACAATCACATCACCCGGATATAAATACACAAGTGAAATGAGCAGGCAGGTGTCATCAGATGTGAAGACATCTGCTTCAAAGTTGACAGAGAATGCGCCGTCGCTAAAAGAATTCCAGAAAATCCTTGCTGAAAAAATGAACGACAATTCCTTGTCGTTTGGCAGTTCCAATTCTGTCGTATCGGGAACAAACAATTCATCTTCTGCACTGGCTTCGATTTCGTCATCGGGCAGTACATCATCAGCCTTGAGCTCGACTTCGACAGCTGGCAGCACGTCATCTGCATTGAGCTCGACTTCGACAGCTGGCAGCACATCATCTGCATCGAAATCAGGCAGCTCATCAGTGGACACGGGACTCGGATTTTCTGTCCCGTCATCTCTTGAGAGTATTTTTCAAAAAGCCGCAAAGAAGTATGGAGTAGATGTAAAAATATTAGAGACCATTGGCTATAATGAGAGCAGGTTCCAGGCTACGGCTACATCCTCAAGCGGTGCCCAGGGAATCATGCAGCTGATGCCTTCCACAGCAAAGTCATACGGAGTGACAAACGCCTATGATCCGGAGCAGAATATCATGGCGGGCGCACATATCATCTCCGACAAGCTCAAGGAATTCAATGGAAATCTCGATCTTGCCATCGGCGCCTATGCCTGCGGCAGCGGAGCAATCCACCGCAATGGCGATAAGCTTACAACCGCCGGCAGGTACTATGTCGCGAAATTCCGCAAATATTACAATTAGAAGCAAAACTTATCCCGAATTATTCATATAGTGCATGACTTTTTTTGATTTTAGTCTCAGCTGGATATGCATGAAACTATATCAGTTGAGAACAGAAAAGGCGCTCTGATACTGTCTGTTCTGATACGGAAAAAGGGTATACTCAACGGCTTCTCTGAACCTGTCACAGCTGCTGTAATAACTGTCACGGTGTTCCGTGTCAGACCCGAGTGTCAAAAAATCAAAATTATATGGGTCCCTGGTGATCGGCTGTGCGAGATCACTCTGCTCGGCAGGAAGGCTTAGCTTAAAACACCTGTTCCAGGCTTACTAGCCTGATGCCTTCTCTTTTAGCAAGATCTTTTACGTCATCAGCTACATCTGATATATAAAAGACATAGTAGTGGAACTCAGCATCCCTGCAGAATACCATGCTGTATTCTTTTAATTCATCAAGATCCTTCATCGTAAAGTGACCGTTCCGGAATTTGCATGAAGCTGCAATATATTCTTTTTTCTGGTCATTGTTTTCCTGAACCGGTTCTCCGATGAGATCTATCTCAATTTCCTTTCTTTTCTTAGGATCTGTTCCCCACCACCTGCCTACTCTGTTCAGATTTATAGGAAGACTGTCATCATACATCATCAGATACTGGGCGCACATGTCCTCAAATACCGATCCCATATAGTCATGCAGATAATCGCCTACTGAACGGTCGAAGGTGTTACGTATACGACCTGTTGCAATTGCACCCATGTTCCTGGGCACGAATCTGTACCAGAACCTGAAAAAAGGATCAGATATCCTGTATATTGATCTACCACCTTCTTTTTTGCCTAAAGGGGTCTCTTTTTCGATAATACCCAGTCCGACAAGTGTATGTACATATGTACTGCAGGATGACGTCTCCATGCCAGTCTTAGTTGATATCTCACTCAGTTTTGTTGCGCCTTCGGCGATTGCCTTTATCACAGCATTGTATAATGCCGGCTCCCTCAGCTCCTGCTTCAGGAGATTCTCAGGCTCCTCGAACAGATAACTTGATGTATTGAAAAAATTCCGAAGCAGAGCAGATTTCAGGTCTTTTTTTACATCGAGTTTGTTTAAATAAAGCGGTATACCTCCGGTTATACCGTATACTTCTGCCTTTGTCACCGGATCGAGTCCCGGAACAAATCTGGCGCTGTCCCTGTATGAAAGAGGCATCAGGTGTATCTGACCTGTTCTTCTGCCATATAATGGGCTTTCATAAGAAAGCACCTCTCCCTCCATAAAGCTTACAGACGATCCGCATAGAATCAGGAACATTTTTCCTTTACTCCATGACAGATCTATAAGGTGCTGCAGCCTTGAGGATATCGTAAGATCAGCCTTTGCCAGATATGGATATTCATCAATTACAAATATGACCCGCTCCCTCTCAGCTATCCTTCCTATCTCAGTGAATGCGTCCTGAAAAGAATTATAGCTGACCGAGACATGACTGTCAGGGTCTTTGTATGTATTGATAGCCTGCGACAGTATATCAAGATTTCCCTGCACAGTATCCTTCAATGCCGGGAAATATATGACTTTTCTGTCCTTGCAGAACTCATTGATAAGAGCGGTCTTTCCAACCCTTCGTCTCCCATAGATGATCATGCATTCAAATTCTCCCCTGTCGTATCTGTAATTCAGTTCGTCAAGTTCGTTTTCTCTGGCCAGAAACATAAGCCGCCTCCATTTATAGAATCAAGATTATAGAATTATGATTCTAATTTTATCATGTGGCCTGACCGCTGTCAATTGTGTCTTTGATATGCCCGCCCTGAGACATTGCGACTACAAAATAACATGTAAAAGTATCTCCGGCTGCCGTTTGAAATTAATGCTCATATAGACATATAGATTGATATATGATAAAACAAAAACGGATATATAAAATCTTTATATATGTTGTTGCTTTGCTGTTTAACATAGTAGATCAGATTGAGATAAAGGAGACCCAAATGGGATCAGATATCATAAAAATAAGTCATTTAACCAGGAACTTCGGTGATATAAAAGCTGTTAGATTGATATTGATCAATTATATCAATACATAGTACAGGTTAAGGAAAGCACAGATTCTTTATTGAAGAGCTTTACATTTCGTGATATGAAGCGGAGATTCGGTGAGGAAGATGACAGAGAATCCATACGTCCGTTGTTAGCGCTGCTCCAGAAAAATCTGGGCTTAAGCGAGGATGAAGCTTATCTGTTCCATATGGAAACTTGGATCTGTGCACACGGAATGGCAACGATGCTTGCTACATCATTTGTGGATTGGGATGAAGCATTTATCAGCAAAGTGCTCACAGACACCTATGAAGGGATCAGAAGAAGTTATACAGGAGGAAAGAGGTAATATGCGAAAGATTTATCTGGATAATATCAGATGGTGCACCTTTCCTGCTTGGATATTATGTTTTCTCGCTTCAGATCATTATTATTTAGTGTATGCTGATTAACCGCATTTTCAGCAATCAGCAGGTTATACCGCGGAAAAAATTACCGCATTTATATATAACGGCCGCATATATGTGGTC